>NZ_JBVVPX010000011.1:0-166353 GCF_055811375.1 Mesorhizobium sp. WSM4848 | reverse complement strand
CCCCCCCCCCCCCCCCCCCCCCGCGCGGGCGGCTGCGCGCCCACCTCTCCCCCGCTTCGCGGTGGGCGAGGAACCCAAGCTGGAGAGGTCGGCAGGGCAGCGCGCCGCTCGTAACTCAAGATTTGCCGAATCCGTTATAGGAGCGGATGCGATGGGGGGTGGCAGGCTTTCGCGTCGCGATCGGCTGTCGGCACCTCCTAAACAAAAACGCCGCGGTTCGAGCCGCGGCGTTTTCGAAATCAACCTCCTGAGCCGGACCCTAGCTTGACGGCTGAGGCTCCATGCCGCCTTCGGGCTCCGGACCCTTCTTGCGGCGGCTGCCGGACTTCGGCACGGCCGAGCCGCGGCTCGGCGGCGTGTCGTCACCGAGATCGCGGGCCGGCTTGTGGCCGGCGATCAGCTGCTTGATCTCGTCTCCGGACAGCGTCTCATATTCCAAAAGCCCCTGCGCCAGCGCGATCCATTCCTTCTTCTTCTTGGTCAGGATGGATTTCGCCGTCGAATAGGCCTCGTCGATCAGCCGGCGCACTTCGGCGTCGATGATCTGCGCCGTCTCTTCCGAGACGTTCTGCGTGCGCGCCACCGAATGGCCGAGGAACACTTCCTCCTGGTTGTCGCCGTAGGCGACGTGGCCAAGCTTGTCGGAAAAACCCCAGCGCGTGACCATGGCGCGCGCCAGCTTGGTTGCCTGCTCGATGTCCGAGGAGGCGCCCGAGGTGATGTTCTCCTTGCCGAACTTGAACTCCTCGGCGACGCGGCCACCCATCATGATGGCGAGGCGCGAGATCATGTATTTGTAGCTCATCGAATAGCGGTCGCCTTCCGGCAACTGCATGACCATGCCAAGCGCCCGCCCGCGCGGGATGATGGTCGCCTTGTGCAGCGGATCGGCCGACGGCACGTTCAGCGCCAGGATGGCGTGGCCGGCCTCGTGATAGGCGGTGAGTTCCTTCTCGGCCTGGGTCATCGCCGACGAACGGCGCTCGGCGCCCATCATGATCTTGTCCTTGGCGTCCTCGAACTCGGCCATGGTGACAAGGCGTTTATTGCGCCGCGCCGCCATCAGGGCGGATTCGTTGACGAGGTTCATCAGGTCGGCGCCGGAAAAGCCCGGCGTGCCGCGTGCGATCACCTTGAGGTCCACGTTCGGCGCCAGCGGCACGTTGCGCACATGCACCTTCAGGATCTTCTCGCGGCCGACGATGTCGGGGTTCGGCACCACCACCTGGCGGTCGAAACGGCCGGGCCTGAGCAGCGCCGGATCGAGCACGTCCGGCCGGTTGGTGGCGGCGATCAGGATGATGCTTTCGTTGGATTCGAAGCCGTCCATTTCGACCAGCAACTGGTTCAGCGTCTGCTCGCGCTCGTCGTTGCCGCCGCCGAGGCCGGCGCCGCGATGGCGGCCGACCGCGTCGATTTCATCGATGAAGATGATGCAGGGCGCATTCTTCTTGGCCTGGTCGAACATGTCGCGGACGCGGCTGGCGCCAACGCCGACGAACATCTCGACAAAGTCCGAGCCGGAAATGGTGAAGAACGGCACGTTGGCCTCACCGGCGACCGAACGGGCAAGCAGCGTCTTGCCGGTCCCGGGAGGGCCGACGAGCAGCACGCCGCGCGGAATCTTGCCGCCAAGCCGCTGGAACTTCTGCGGATCACGCAGGAATTCGACAATCTCTTCCAGATCTTGCTTGGCTTCGTCGACGCCGGCGACATCCTGGAAGGTGACGCGGCCATGCGCTTCGGTCAAAAGCTTGGCCTTCGACTTGCCGAAGCCCATGGCGCGGCCGGAGCCGGACTGCATCTGGCGCATGAAGAATATCCAGACGCCAAGGATGAGGATCATCGGCAGCCAGGAGATGAGATAGCTGAACAGCGAATTGGAACCGTCGGATTCGGGGCGCGCGTTGATGGTGACGTTCTTGTCCTGGAGTCTCGAAACCAGCGACGGATCACCCGGCGAATAGGTCTGGAAGCCGGTAGAGGTGTCGGTATAGGTGCCCGAGATGCGGGCGCCGGCGATGGTCACCGTCTTGACCCGGCCGGCCGCGACGTCCTGCAGGAACTGCGAATAGGGGACGTCACTCGCTGCTCCGCGCGTCTGCGGCGTCTGGAACAGATTGAAGAGAGCAATGAGCAGGACCGCTATGATCGCCCAGAGCGCGAGATTGCGATAATTCGGATTCATCAATTGTCCCGTTGGTGTCCGCTGGCGGACACGCGTCGTGAGAGGAAACTTAGGCCTAACATAGGGATGGCGCCCTTCATTGCCAAGCAGAACAGCATGTCGCGGTTAAGCTTTCGCCCATCATCAACCGGCAGTGTGGCCGCCGAAAGGCGTGGCAGGAAGTCGCGCCGCGCCGATCAGCGCGGCGACAGTTCCGGCCGGCGCCAGGTCGAAGGACGGCAGGAAGCGGGCAAAGGGCGCGACGACCGGGCATACCGCCATTCCCGGCGACATCGGGCTATCGCTTGGATGTTCGCTTGCGCGCCACAGCACCGGCTCGGCCGCCAGAGCCGCGCGGACAAGGCTCGGCGGCGTGCCGTTTTCAGCTATTGCCTGTTTTGCGGCACCAGCCGCGCCGAGCGGCGCGATCAAAAATGCACCCGGTTTGTCGCCCAATGTGATCCTCCGGCGGCCGTCCCAAAGGGCATTGTCCACGGCAGGAGCAGCGGGCGGCAGGTTGCGGGTTTCGCGACGCAAGAAGATCCCGGCACGCCGCGCATCGACCACCGTCCGCGACAAAGTGGCGCAAAACGGGGCAGCCAAAAATTCGGTTTTGCCAAGTCGTCCGGGCCTCATCCGGTTGAGCAGCGCCTCGCTGCGAGCCTGGTCGGGCAGAAATGCAACGCCGCCGACAGTCGCCAGCAGGACGCGCAGCGCGTAGACGGCCGCCGCCTCATCGCCGGCCGTCGCAAAGCCCGGATCGAGACGGATAAGGCCGGCGGCGGGCCTGCTGGCAAAGCCACGGATCAGCGCGGCGGCGCGATGGCCAAGCTGCTCGCGCTCCACCGCAGCCCGCGCGGCCAGCGCCAACGCGTCTTCCCGCGCACCATTGCGGACGGCAAGCGCTGCACGGATACGCGGCCTCTCGAAAGCCTCGTCTTCATTGGTCGGGTCTTCGGCCCAGCCGACATTCGCGCGCCGCAGGATTTTGCGCAGCGCAGCACGCCGTGTGCGGAGAAGCGGCCGTGCGATCCAGATCCGCCAGTCATAGAGGGTGGCCGGTGCCATGCCGGCTAGACCTCGTTCTGCCACTCGCGCCCCCTCCTGGCGCGCTTGCCGCATCAGCACGGTCTCGGCCTGGTCGTCGGCCGTGTGGCCGGTCAGGATCAGGCCGATACCTTCCGCCTGCGCCGCCTCGGCCAGCAGCCGGTAGCGTGCCTCTCGCGCGGCAGCCGGCAGGCCGGTCGATGGCTTGCGGCCGGACCAGACCAGGATGCGGTGGGCAATGCCGCGCCCGGCGCAAAGCCTCGCCACGGCTTGCGCTTCCGCTGCCGAGCCCGGCCGCAGACCGTGATCGATCGTTACAGCCAGCAATTTCGTTGCCGGCGCGGTACGGTCGAGGTGACCTTTGAGGAGAAGGAGAAGGGCGGTCGAGTCGCTGCCGCCGGACACGGCCGCAACAGCGCCGCTGGTAAAGTCGATCTGCGAAAAAACCGAACGGTCAGGCTCGGTTTCGGGCGTCAAAGCATGTCGCCCAAAAGTCGCCCCGGTGCAGGGACAACGACATGCAAGAGAAAAACTAACACGCCGCGAGCGCCCTTTCCTGCTTGACGCGTTCCTTGAGCGCGCCGGAAACGTTCGGATAGCGCTTGCCGATCTCGCCAAAAGTGGCGCAGGCCACGTCGCGCTGGTTCAATCCGACCAGCGACACACCGAGCTTCAGCAGCATGTCGGGAGCCTTCTTGGCCTTCGGATAGTCCTTGCTGGCGGCGAGGAAGGTCTCGGCCGCGTCGCGGTATTTTTGCTGGCCGAGCAGCGACTCACCCAGCCAGTAATGCGCGTCCGCCGTCTTGGCGTCCTTGGGGAAGCGGGCGATGTGGTCGCGAAAACCCTGTTCGGCAGTGCCGTAGTCGCCCGACAGGATGAACTGATAGGAATTGCGGTAAAGCTCCTCCGGGTCGTCGGTGGCAGGCAGCGCTGCGACCACCGTATCGTCGGACTTGCCGGCCTGGTCGCCGGCAGCTTGGTCGCCGGGAACGGGGGCGGTGTTCTGCGCCGGCGCATGCGCCTGCGTCTTGCCCTCGATCACATTGCCGTTCTTGTCGACGGTGATGGTGCCGAACGTCTTCGGCGGCGTGCCCTGGATCACCGCGCCGGGTTCGCCTGTCGGTGATTCGACGATGACCTCCTGGCCGCCGGCGGGCGGTGTGCCCGCATCGGCCGGCGCATGCGTCGCCGGAGCCTCGGCGACGCTGCTGTCGGTGTTGGTGGTGGCGTCCGACTTCTTCTGCTCGCGTGGCTGCTGCGCGCCTTGTGAGCCGCCTTCCAGCTGCTGGAAGCGGAACTCGTTATCTTCCTGTTGCTTGCGGATCTGCTCCTGCATCTGCAGCACCTGGAAGTTGAGCTCCTCGATCTTGCCGTTCATTTGCCGGAGCTGTTCCTCCAGCGCCGTAGTGCCGGTGCCATCCTGCGCAAATTGCACCTGATCCGGTTTCCTTTTTTCGCCGAAAATGCCGAGCGCCGGCAGGCGGAAGGAAAAACCGCTTTTTTCTGTGCCTTGCTCATTGCCTACTGCCGGGGCAGCGACGCTTGATACGAGCAGCAGCGCAAGCGTGCCGCTCAAGACCGATCTGAAATGCATGTGCCTCTCGCCGTGGATTGTTTGCCTGTTGCATGCCTTCCGATCGGAGTGGACCGTCAGGCGCCTCGGTTCTTACCAAGGACGCAGGACTTCGGCCAAATTTTGTTTCAAGTCCCACATCCGGGCACCGGACATGAAAAAGGCGGCCGCAGCCGCCTTTCGCAGGTAGGTGTTGCATTTCTGCCGATCGGAAAATTGCCGATCAGGAACCGGCACCGCTAATCGTGGTGACGGCGCGGCGGTTCTGCGACCAGCAGGAGATGTCGTCGCAAACCGCGACCGGACGCTCCTTGCCGTAGGAAATGGTCTTCAGGCGCTGGGCGGAGACACCCCTGGCGACGAGGAAGTCGCGGGTGGCAGCGGCGCGGCGGGCGCCGAGCGCCAGATTGTATTCGCGCGTACCGCGCTCGTCGGCATGGCCTTCGATGACGATGGCATACTGCCTGTACTGGTTCAGCCATTGCGCCTGGCGCGAAAGCGTCGTCTGCGCGTCGGCGCGGATCGAGGACGAATCTGTGTCGAAAAAGATGCGGTCGCCGATGTTGACGGTAAAATCCTGGGCCGATCCGGGCGTTGCCGCCCCGGCGCCGCTGAGACCGAGATCGGCGGCGCTGTTCAGGTTCTTCTTCGAGGCGCAACCGGCGATGGCGAGCAACGCCACCAGCGCGATCATCGCCGGGTTTCTGGTAAGTGCTGCGATACGGCCCATGCCGCCTCTCCTTCGCAATTCGAGTGATTTCGTTGATCGTCCAGTAACCACGTTTGGGTTAACCGGCGTTCAAGAAACACGGTTAAAATTTGGTTTCGGCTGCCGTCCGCAGCCGTTTTGCCAGAGGGTCACCAGATGGGGAATCCGAGGAGGCCACAATGCGCGCGGACCGTAGGCAGAAATGCGGCTGAAACGCGACCAAGCTGTGGAAAGGAGCGAATTGAAGAGTTGAAGAACTGAGGAACTGAGGAATTGCGGAAAGAGGTCACCTCAGCTTCTCTCTGAGATTGACCAGCATTCCGTAGATGCGGGCATAGGATTGCAACCACTCGTCGCGTTGCGCCTGGGTGATATACTCCAGATCGAACGCATACGAAATCCACGTCTCCACTTCACTGCATGACCCTATCGCCATCGAAATGAACCGTGCGAATTCGGGCTTGGAGTGGGTCTGTTTGGCAAAACCCTCAGCCAAATTGGCGCAGATCGCCTTGCTGGAACGACGTAGTTGATCGGCGAGCGCGTATTGCTCCAATTTCGGAAAAGCAAGCGTGGCTCTGTGTACCCCAAGGGAAACTGCATAGGCACGCTTATAGACTTCCAAATCCCTCGCGTGCTCGATGTAGGCCGCTGCCTTCTCCATCCTTCAGTTCTTCAACTCGTCAGTTCCTCAATTCCCCTTCCAGCCTATTCCAGCAGCGGCGACCAGGCCGGGTCCGATGCGAAATTCGCGGTCGGGATCGACTGTTCGTTGCGGCCGGTGAGATCGACCGAAACGAGTTTCGGGCCGCCGGCCGAATCGCGGAAGAACATCAGCACCCGGCCATTGGGCGCCCAGGTCGGCCCCTCCTGCTGGAAGCCGGTTGAAAGGATGCGCTCGCCCGAACCGTCGACGCGCATGACGCCGATCTGGAATTCGCCGGCGGTCTGCTTGGTGAAGGCGATGAGATCGCCGCGCGGCGACCACACCGGCGTCGAATAGACGCCGTCGCCGAAGGAGATGCGGGTCTGGCCAGAACCGTCGGCGCCCATCACATAGATCTGCGCGCGGCCGCCGCGGTCGGAGGTGAACACCACCTTGCTGCCATCCGGCGAATAGGACGGCGAGGTGTCGATGGCCGTCGAGTTGGTGAGCCTGGTCGTCGAGCGGCTTCTCAAATCCATGGCGAAGATGTTGGAATTGCCGTCGTCGCGCAGCAGGCTCATGATCACCTTCTGGCCGTCGGGCGAGAAGCGCGGCGCAAAGGTCATGCCGGGAAAGTCGCCTACCAGTTCGCGCTGCCCGGTCTCGATCTGCAGCAGATAGACCTTCGGCTGGCCGCTTTCATAGGACATGTAGGTGATTTCCTGCCGGTTTGGCGAGAAACGTGGGGTCAGCACGATCGACCTCCCGTCCGACAGATAGCGGATATTGGCGCCGTCCTGGTCCATGATGGCGAGGCGCTTCTTGCGCGCGTTCTTTGCACCCGATTCGTCGATGAAGACGACGCGCGTGTCGAAATAGCCCTTCTCGCCGGTCAGCCGCTCATAGATGGCGTCGGCGATGATGTGGGCGACGCGCCTGGTGTTGGCGTCGTTGGCGAAGAACTGCTCGCCCGACATCTGCTGGCCGGCAAAGGTGTCCCACAACCGGTACTGGGCGCGGACGCGGCCATCGGCCTCCTTGCTGACGCTGCCGGTGACCAGCGCCTGGGCGTTGATCACCTTCCAGTCCTCGAAGCGGGGCGCGGCATCCGGATTGGATATCTTTTCGATGAAGGCACTCTTTTCGATCGGCGCGAACAGGCCGGAGCGTTTCAGGTCGGCGCTGACGATGCCGGAAATCTCCGCACCCAACGCATCGCCGCCCTGGAAATCGGTGATGGCGATCGGCAGCGGCTCGACATTGCCTTTGTTGACGTTGAGCTCAACGAGCGCCCGCGCCGGCAAGGTGGCGGCGGCAGTCATGCCCAGCGCCATCGCTACGATCATCAGGAGCGGCTTGAGGATGGATTTCATGTCTTCTCGCTTCTCTTCAATGATTCTACGGGCGCCGGGCTCATAAGCCCAGCATCTCCCTCGGATCGAACGTGACCCGGACGTCGGCCCAGATGTCTTGTTTGCCTGCGGGAACCTGCAGGCCGGCCACATCGCATTTCTGAACAGCGCGCACGGCACTTTCGTCGAACGGGCGGTTGCCGCTCGACTGTTCGACAGATGGCCGTCCGTCCAGCTTGCCGGAGGCGTCGAGGTTGAACCGGACTACAACGATAAAATTCTCCGAACCCTCGAGCCCTACCGGCAGGGTCCAGCAGCCACCGAGTTGGGCCTCCAACGCACCCTGCTCCGATCTCGAAAGCTTCTGGCCCTGATTCTTGTCCCCGCCGAGCGACGCTTGCTGGGTCGAACGCTTGGCGCCGCCGCCTGATGGCTTGCGCTTGTCGAGCAGCGCCGAAATCTCGTCGGCGTTGAACTGCTTGTCTTCCGACTTCGGCCTGGACGACGCTTCCTTGACCGGCTTGTCGGCGTCCTTGCGCTCCGGCGCCTTGGCGCTTTCGGCGTGTGCCGGCTGCGGCTTCGGCCGCGCCTGCGGGGCCGGCGCAGAGTCCGGAAGCTGCGTCTCCTCGGGTGGCGGTTCCTTGGCAATCGCTTCGGCGACGGCGTCCGGCTTGACCTCAGGCTTCGGGTCAATGGCGGCGGTCTTGTCCTGCGGCGGCGTCGGCGGCGCTGGTTCCTTGGCCGGCGTCGGTTTTGGCTCCGCCTGCTTGACCGGCTCGGGCTTGACCTCTTCCTTCGGCTGCGGCACCGGTGCGACCTCGGTCGCCGGGACAGGCTTCGGCTGCTCCTTCGGTTTCGGCACGTCCTCGGGCTTCGGCTTTTCCTTCGGCGTCGGCGCGGGCGGCGGCGCCTCAGCCTTATCGACCGGCTGGGGCTTGGGATCCGGCGTCGGCGGCTTGTCGGTATCAACGCTGTTGTCGCCGACCGTCTGCGCGTCGGCCACGATGTCCGGACGCTGGGTCGGCAGTGGCGCCGGCTTTTCGCTCACCGCAGCTTTCTTGTCGCCTTTCTGTATCTGCGCGATCGCTTCCATCGGCACGATCTCGACTGCGACCGACTCGACTTCCGACGACGGAAGCGCAGCCGGCGCCGACAGCGTGAACAGCCCGAAGGCGATCGCCGTCGCATGCAAGATCACCGATGTGGTGAGGCCGGTCCGCATGTTCTTGTCTACTGGTCCTGTTCCTGCAGCGAGATGAGACTCATATTCTTGTAGCCAGCGGCTTGGACACGGGCCATGACCTGCAGAGCCGCTCCATAATTGGTTGCCTTGTCGGCGCGAAAGAAGATGCGCTCGTCATAGCCGGTCTTCGAGATCGCCTGCAGCTTTGCCACCAGTTCCTCGATCGGGATCTCGGTCTTCTGGATGTAAATCTGGCCGGCGGAGTTGATGGATACCTCGATCGGTTGCGTGTCGGCCGCAATCGCCTTGGCCTGTGTTTCCGGCAGGTCGACCGGAACGCCGACCGTCAGCAGTGGCGCGGCGACCATGAAGATGATCAGCAGCACCAGCATCACGTCGACCATCGGCGTGACGTTGATCTCCGATATCATGGCGTGATGGCGGCCGCGCCGCCTGTGGCCGCGACCACCGCGTCCTCCGCCACCTGCGCCTACAGACATTCCCATGATTGTTCCTCAGGTCTTCTGCGCGACTTTTTCATCGATTTGGCGCGAGAGTATGGCGGAGAACTCGTCCGCGAACCCTTCCATGCGCACGGCGATCTTGCTCGCGTCCGACGACAGCTTGTTGTAGGCGATGACGGCGGGGATGGCCGCGAGCAGACCAATTGCCGTGGCCAGCAGCGCCTCGGCAATACCGGGCGCGACCACCGACAGGCTGGTATTCTTGGATGCAGCGATCGCCTGGAAAGAGGTCATGATGCCGATCACCGTGCCGAACAGGCCGATGAACGGCGCCGCCGAGCCGGTAGTGGCGAGAAAGCCAAGCCGTCCTTCCAGTTTTTCCATTTCGCGGGTCAGCGCCAGGTCCATCGCCTTGTCGATGCGGGTCTGCAGGCCAAGCGGCGATTTCGCCCCCTTCTCGAAACTTTTCTTCCATTCGCGCATGGCGGCGACAAAGATCGCGCCCATGCCTGAGGTCTTGCGGTCAGCGAGCGTGCGGTAGAGCTCTTCCAGCGACTGCCCCGACCAGAACACCTGTTCGAAGCGATTGAGCGCGAGCCGCATGCGGCCATAGGCGACAAGCTTGTCGACGATGATCGCCCAGGTCCAGATCGAGGCGCAGAGCAGCCCGATCATGACCAGCTTGACCACCCAGCCGGCCTGCGTGAACAGCGCCCAAATCGACAAATGCGCGCCCGGTTCGGCGAGTGCGATATTTTCCATGGTTACGTCCTTAAGAATTTTCCGGGCACGGCTGGCGGCTGGCCCTAGGCATCCCTTGTTATCCGTTCGCACACAGCTTGCGGTATAACCCCAAAAATGCACCGTTGGCGGCCTTTTCGGGGCAAATCTTGGTGAAAGGAAGGCGCTGGATTCCTCCAATCTTCACCAGTCTCTTCATGAACCGTTATGGTTAAGGATGGGTTAGGACGCACAGCGTGGCGCATTGCCGCGCTTTTTAGGCGAGCCGCTGGCATCGTCAGCGGATCATTGGGGTCGGCAACTTGCCGATCTGAACTACCGATTTGAACTTACCGATTTCTCTTGGGCATGAAGGCTGCGATCCATTCCTTCGGAAAGCGCCTTGGCCGGCCGTTCTCGCCGACGATCGCCGCCTCGA
Organism: Mesorhizobium sp. WSM4848; assembly: GCF_055811375.1. Taxonomy (NCBI): domain Bacteria; kingdom Pseudomonadati; phylum Pseudomonadota; class Alphaproteobacteria; order Hyphomicrobiales; family Phyllobacteriaceae; genus Mesorhizobium; species Mesorhizobium sp. WSM4848. The sequence continues at coordinate 156,053 of NZ_JBVVPX010000011.1, read as the reverse complement.
CCCGCGCCTCGACCAGCACCTCGCCGCCGCGCTTCAGCTGCTGCGCCATGATGATGCGGGCGCCCGAAATGTCCTCGGTGCGGGTCTCGATGGTCAGGATATCGTCCATGCGGGCGGAGCCGCGAAAGTCGATCTCCATGCGCCGCACCACCCAAATTATTCTTTCGCCATGCTTGCCGTCGGCGAGCTCGGTGTGGTGGACGCCGGCAAGCCTGAGATAATCGGAACGGCCGCGCTCGAAGAATTCGAGATAGCGCGCGTGATAGACGACGCCGGAGAAATCGGTGTCGGCATAATAGACCCGCGCCATCAGCCGGTGGCCGAATTCGGTCAGCGCCCCGGAAAGCCCGGTGCAGAGCGCCGCCGATTCACCATGATCGTCCATCGCGCTTTCCTTTTTTGGCCTGACCGGGCACCTAAAGCGCGACGCGGTTCAGGTTCCGGGCGCGTCGTTGTCCCAAAACCGCTACACAGTTTTGGGCGACACGCATTAACTTGGCGCATGAACCCGATGGCACTGTTGACGGCGATGATCAAGACCTTGATGGCGGCGCTGCTTATACTGGCCGCGCTGGTGCTGCCGGGCCAGGCGGGAAGTTTTTCGATGAAGCGCGGCCTCAATCTCGACCAGTGGACGACCTGGCCGGGCGAGGACAAGTGGGGCGACCGTCGGGCAATCCTGCCCTATCCCGGATGGCGCAAGTTCCTCAACGACGACGCCCTCAAGGCGCTGAAGAGCGCCGGCTTCGATTTCCTGCGCATGCCGGTCGATCCGTCGCCGTTCCTTTCCGGCGAGACGCTGGCGCTGCGCGACGAACTCTATGCCAGCGTGCTGGGCTCGGTGCGCATGATCAACCGCGCCGGCTTGAAAGTGATCGTCGACATGCATCTGATCCCCAGCGGCAGCAGCCGCAAAATCGGCATGGGCGAGGTGCTGGACGATCCACAAATGTTCGACGCCTATGTCGAAATGGTGCGCAAGATGGCGCGCACGCTGGCCGATGAGGATCCGCGCCAGGTCGCTTTCGAGCCGGTCATCGACTGCGATGCCGACGGCACCGGCCTGTGGCCGGAGCGCCAGCAGAAATTGTTCGCGGCGGCGCGTTCGTCAGCCACCAGGCTCACCCTGATCCTGACCGGCGCCTGCTATTCCAATGCGGCATCGCTGGCAAAGATCGATCCGAAGGCGATCCCCGACGACAACATCATCTGGACCTTTCACTCCTGACCCATCAGGGCGCGACCTGGGCCGGCGACTTCATCCCCTATGTCGCCGGCCTGCCCTATCCGCTCAGCGCCGTCCCGCGCGCCCAGCTGGATGCTGCGCTCGATACGATCCGCGCAAGGATCAAGGCCGAGGCGCCATGGGCGCGCCAGAGCGGCCTGCTTGCCTATCTCGACGAGCAGGTCGCCAACCTGGACACGGATGAGACGCTGCGCGAGACGATGGAGGCGCCATTCACCAGGGTCGAGGCCTGGGCAAAGGCCAACGGGATAAAACCGGAGAACATCACGCTCGGCGAATTCGGCATGATCCGCCAGGAATACGGCAATCTCTACGTGATGCCGGCCGAATACCGTGCCGCCTATGTCAGGGACATGATCGCGCGGGCCGAAGACCACGGCTTCTCGTGGTCGGTCTGGAGCTATGGCGGTGCCTTCGGCATCGTCGACGCGTTTGATGGCGACAAGGCCGAGCCCGATGTGATGGACGTGGTCAAGTCACTTCATTGACGGTCAGGCTGAACCCAGTTCGATCGACAGAATCTCTGGCCGCATCCCGAAACGCTCCGGCAGGATGCTGAAACCGAGGCCTCCGGAGACGATCAGGTTGCGGTTCTCCTCCACGACATGGCCGTACGCAAAACGGTTGCCGAAGCGGGATGGCACGACCGGAGAAAAGCCGAGCAACCGCACCTGTCCACCATGGGTATGACCGGAAAGAGTCAACGATATCCGTGATGGGACCTTCGGAAAAATGTCCGGCTCATGTGCCAGCAGGATAACAGGAGCCTTGTCGCTCACCTTTGCCAGCGTGCCGTGCAGGTCGTCCAGTCCTGTGAACCTGCTGCGGCCCCAGGCCTTGCCCGGCCGCAGCGCAAGTTGGTCCGCAAGTCCGGCGACCCAGAAGCCATGCCCGTCTTTCTCCAGGCGCACCACATCGTTTTCCAGGACCGGGATGCCGGCGCTCTCGAGCGCCCGGCGCGCCACCGTCGGCCCCAACCCGGCCTTCTGGGCGGAAAGGTCCTCCCACCAGTCGTGATTGCCAAGGATTGACCACACCCCGAGCGGCGCCTTCAGGCCTGACAATGCCGGCGCCCATTCGGAGGAATCCACCCAGTCCGTAACCAGGCGTGTGCCGGCTGCATAGTCGCCAAGCAGGACAATCAGATCCGGTTGCAGGCTGTTCGTCCGTTCGGCAAGCGACCTGATCCGCTCCGGCGTCATCCATGGCCGACAGGCATGAATATCGGCGAGAGCGACGACGCGAAGCCGCAATCCGGCAGGCCAGTTTGGCGGCGTCAATGAATAGCGCTTTACATGTGTCAGCAGCATCGGCTCGAGGCCAACCGCATAAGCGCTGAGCGACACGGCCGATAAGAAGGAACCGCCGATGAGGCGCAGGAAGCCGCGTCTGGTGATCATTGCTCAACCCCGTCGTTCGTGGGACCGACGGTCCTACCGCGGAAGCGTTAGAGCCCGCAAATACGCCGGCAAGCTGACCAGGATGAGGAGATTTTGCGCAGCCCCCAAAACCGCTGCGCACTTTTGGGCGACCTGCATCAGGGCGTGGCTGGCGCCGCTGTCTTCATTGCGTCGGCATCCGCGACCTTCTCCATCGTGTTGATGCTGACATGGGGCCATCTTATCAGGCCCGGCAGACCATCGCGACGCGGGAAGAAATCGAGAAGCACGATTTGCAGATATTGCAGAATGAGGCGCGGCGTTCCCGCGGGCGTCAGCTCGTCCAATTCCATTATCCAGAAAGTCGAAATCATTTCGGCCGCGTTGGCCTGCCTTACGATGAAGGGAATATTGACGATCCCGGCGGTCTCGACAGTCGTGCTGACCTGCAGCTTTGTCGTTCTGGTTACGGTTCCCGGAACGCCGCCGACAAGAAGCTGATGTGGCTTTACCGGATCGAAACCCGGAAAGGTGGGATCGGCCACCACACCCTTGAACGGAGCGAGATGAAAATGATTGTAGGGCGCCAGATAAGGACTGGTGAGAGTCTGATTGACGCCTATCGGCAACCCATTGATTGGCGGAATTGTCGGTGGCCCGTTGGTGACCTCGCCCGCACCCAATGCAAGCAGTGAGTCGCCGTGCGGAATGGTCCCAAGGCGTCCAATGTTGCTGGTTTTCTCTGCCTCATTGGTCATGAACAACCAAAGGCCCGGCTCGTGGTGAATCGTCGTGTTCGGATCTCCCTGCAGGCCGCTCGCCGGAAAATCGTCGGCAAGCAACTGCTCGATCCGTTGCTCGTAATCCAGTGCGACCACGACCTGGTCGGTGTTGATCGAAGTTCCGTTCCTCTGGATGCCGCGATTCTTGACGCCCTTGTCCACCAAAGTGAATTTGAGCACCTCATCATATTGATTGACCAAGAGCCGGTAGTCGATCCCGCTGCCCGATGAAGCGAATGGCAAAGCGATCGCATTCCAGCCGCACCCCTTCATGCCCGGGTCATTCGTCCACGTTCCAGGAAGTAACTTGAGTACATCGAGATCGCTATCGCCCTGTCTGGCGATATCGATGTAGCGGGGTTCCGTCTTAAGCTCGGTCACTCTGCTTGCTGCAATCATAGCTTCCCCCTGTCATATTGAACAATTGACAATATACTTCTTCGCCGCTGCCAGCGGCGTAGAAAGGCAGGACTTCAATGCATATAGTTATGCGTGAGCGCTTAATGTCGGATACTACGCGGTGCCTGAAATAACGCTATACTATTTGAAAAAAGTCAAATCGAAATTTGACTGAACTTCTTTGGTTAAGATAATGAGTAGCATGATGAGGATTATAATCCTTGTCAATCATCACCTTGGATCCGACGAAGACACAGAAGCATTCGCGGCTGAGGGGCGCCTGCAGACTTCGTCATTCCTCCTGGAACAGGCTGATCTGCTGCTGCGCCAGATCCTTCGGCGCGTCGAGTCCGAGATGCCGCCAGGCATTGGCGGTCAGCACGCGGCCGCGCGGCGTGCGCTGAATAAAGCCCTGCTGGATCAGATAAGGCTCGATGATGTCCTCGATGGCATCGCGCGGCTCGGAAAGCCCTGCCGCGATGGTCTCGATGCCGACCGGCCCGCCGCCAAAATTCCGCGCGATCATCGAGAGATAGCGGCGGTCGAGCGCGTCGAGGCCGAGCGCATCGACCTCGAGCCGCGTCAGCGCCTCGTCGGCGATCTGGCGGTCGACGTGACCATCGCCGGCGACGGAGGCAAAATCGCGCACGCGGCGCAGCAGCCGGCCGGCGATGCGCGGCGTGCCGCGCGCGCGCCGAGCGATCTCCAGCGCGCCATCGTCGCCGAGCGGCATGGCAAGGATGCGGGCGCCGCGGCGCACGATCTGCTCCAGTTCCTCGACCGAGTAGAAATTGAGGCGGACCGGAATGCCGAAGCGGTCGCGCAGCGGATTGGTCAAAAGGCCGAGCCGGGTGGTGGCGGCGACGAGGGTGAAACGGGCAAGATCGATCTTGACCGAGCGCGCCGCCGGCCCTTCGCCGATGATCAGGTCGAGCTGGAAATCCTCCATCGCCGGATAGAGGATTTCCTCGACCGCCGGGTTGAGCCGGTGGATCTCGTCGATGAACAGCACGTCGCGGTCTTCGAGATTGGTGAGCAGCGCTGCGAGATCGCCGGCCTTGGCGATGACCGGGCCTGAGGTCGAGCGGAAATTGACGCCAAGCTCGCGTGCCATGATTTGCGCCAGCGTCGTCTTGCCGAGCCCGGGCGGGCCGACGAACAGCACATGGTCGAGCGCCTCGCTGCGGCCCTTGGCTGCCTCGATGAACACTTTGAGATTGGCCCGCACCGCCGCCTGGCCGACAAAATCGCCGAGCGTCTGCGGCCGCAAGGTCTGCTCGGCATCTTCGCCGCGCTTGTCGGGAGCAATGAGGCGTGGCGAAAGGCTCATCAGGCGCGCCCACTTCCATCGCGATCACCGGCGACATGGCGACCGACAGTATCCTCGACCGCGGCGTCGATTTCCTCCAGTGTGGCAGGCCCACCAGGTGGATCACCGAGAAATCCAGCGAGGTCGGCAAATTCGAGATTGCGCGGCGTTCCGATCAGAAGACCATCCATGACCGTCCACGCAACCGTATCGCCTGCCTTGAGCGACAACTCGGCCCGGACTTTCTTTGGAATCTTAAGCTGCCCCCTGGAGGTCAAGCCCGCATATCCGCCCATGCTCTTGTTCCTAGTCGGAATTTGTTTCTCGGGCAACGTTTCACCGCGCCAGTTCCTTCAGCCCGAAGCGGATCAGCTTCGACGCATCCGCGTCCTCGCCGGCGCTTTTCAGCGCCGCCGCCACCGCATTGGCGGCGGTATCGCGCGAATAGCCGAGATTGACCAGTGCGGAGACGGCGTCGGTGATCGGCGCCGGCGCGACGCCTTCGCCAAGCTCCTGCTTCAGACCGATGGTGCCGGAGGCAGCGCCGGCAAAGGCTGGCGCCTTGTTCTTCAGTTCGGTGACGATGCGCTCGGCCACCTTCTTGCCGACGCCGGGCGCGCGGCTGACCATGGCAATATCACGCAGCGCGATGGCATTGGCGAGTTCGGCCGGCGCCAGCGTCGACAGGATGGCCAGCGCCACCTTGGCGCCGACGCCTTGCACATTGCTCATCAACAGCCGGAACCATTCGCGCTCCAGAACCGACTGGAAACCGTACAGCCGCAGCATGTCCTCGCGCACATAGGTCTCGATGAACAGCACCACCGCCTCGCCGGGGGCCGGCAAGCCGGCCAGCGTACGCGTCGAGCAGTGGGCGACATAGCCGACGCCGTGCACGTCGATGATGCAGAAATCCTCGTCGATTTCGTCCAGTGTGCCTTTGAGCTTGCCGATCATTTTAGCTTGCCGATCGTTTCAGGAGACATGATATCGAGATCCGGAAAGTAGCTGCGGTAGCGCGCTGCATCGCGCGTCAGCAGACGATGCCCAGCGACAACCGCATGGGCTCCGATAATGAAATCCGGCAGCGTTCGCTCGCGGAGACCGCCGGCGCGGCGATAGCGGGAATGCGTGACCCCGGCAAGGAATGCCGCTTCCCAAGGCAAGAGTTCGCGTTCCACCTTGAGCGTCTCGACTGCTTTACGAAGGGCCGCCTCCGTCGCTATTAGCGGCGCCAGTTCGGACCAGACGATTGTGTTGATAACGAGCGCGCCATCGCGCCGGCATTGGGTGATCGCCGACGCCGACCACTTCGTATCCCGTCCGGCGGGACCCCAAACATCGATCAGGACATTTGTGTCAACCAATGTCGAGATCTTCACGTGGACCCCTCAGCCACTCCATATATTCGTCCGTCGTCATGCCTCCCAGATCCAACGTACCGGCCATTTGATCGAGCAACTGGCTGAATTTGCGAGAGGCCTCTTCTTCGGAAATGTTCTCGTTGACCGCAACAACGCGGACGCCGTCCTCGGTGGGTAGGAACTCCACCTCCGAGCCAGGGCCGATACCGAGGCGATCCCTTATCTCTTTCGGGATCGTCACCTGCCCTTTGGTTGTCACCCGCATGGTAATACCTCACAGGTATTACTTATTGCCGTTCCGGGAACAAGTCAAGAACACTTATCGCCTCGACCTGAAACCGGAATCGATTTTCAGAAAGCACGACGCGTAGATTCAAAAGTGCTGGAGCATACTTTGTGCGTCCAAATGGACGCACGTCGCTCTAGCCCAGCGCCGCCAACCTGTAGACAACGCTCTGCCGGTGATGCGCGTGGCAGATGGCAATGGCCAGCGCGTCGGCGGCATCGTCGGTGTCGAAAGTCGCCCTCGGCATCAGCACCTTGACCATCATGTGGATCTGCTTCTTGTCGCCATGGCCGACGCCGATCACCGCCTTCTTGACGGCGTTGGGCGCATATTCGGCGACGACCAGGCCGGCCAGCGCCGGCACCAGCATGGCGATGCCGCGCGCCTGGCCAAGCTTCAGCGTCGCGGCCGCATCCTTGTTGACGAATGTCTGCTCGACCGCCGCTTCGTGCGGCATGGCGGTATGCAGGATCTCGGCAAGCCCGTCATGCAACTGGCAAAGCCTTGTCGCCAGCGCCGCCTTGTCTTCGGAACGCACGGTGCCGGAGGCGACGAAGCGCAGCGAGTTGCCGAGGCTCTCGACGATGCCCCAGCCGGTGCGCCTCAGCCCCGGATCGATGCCGATGATGCGAATCGTTTCCCCCATCCGCCAAGTCTACCCGTGGCGGACAGCGATGCCAGCGAAATGTGAACAAACCAGAAACAGCCCTCAGAATTCGCTCTGACGAGACAGATGGCGTGGTTTTCGAGAACTGAAGCGGAACGGACATTTGGGTCCGTGAGCCCGCGCATGATCCTTTCCGAAAATCGGAACCGATTTTCGGAAAGGATCATGCGCAAAACCAAAGTGCTACAGCGTCCTTTGCGCGTCCAAGAGGACGCACGGCGCTGTAGGTAAGCGGAGGAAACCGCGGCAGGTGTCCGTCAGAGTAACATGTACCAGCTGCCGGATTTGGTATCTTTTGACACAAAAGGCGGACATCGAAATTTGAAGAGAATAGGTCCGCTCTCGCCGATAGCAGCCATTAAGTCTAAGGCTGTTCGAATCCACGCGGCGCGCCGCACTGGGTGATGATGAGAACTACGTCTACACTATTGCCCTCTAGAACCCTCCCAAATAGGGCGTGAGCCAATCGAGCGGTTTAGATCCCCTCGCTTCAATTCCGATGTCGTAGCGCATCGACGATGACCTTGAACGCGGGAAGATTTTGACGACGGCTCGGATAGTAGAGGAAATAGCCTTCAAAAAACGGCGACCAATCGTCCAGAAGCTGAACCAGTTTGCCACGTGCGATGTGCTGCTCGACGATGTTCTCCGGGACGTAGGCGATGCCGTATCCACTGGCCGCCGCATCGATCATGGCATAAGTATTATTGAATGTCAGTTGACCGTTCACTCGAACGCGGAGCGCCTGCCCATCCTTCTCGAACTCCCAGGCGTAAAGGCCGCCGGCGCTTTCATGACGCATGTTGATACAGAGATGCCGGATCAGTTCTTGCGGGTGCTCGGGCACACCATGCGCGGCGAGATAGGCAGGCGAAGCAATGGCTACCAGACGCCAGTCGGGACCGATGCGCACCGCGATCCTATCCTTCTCAACACTCTCTCCAATCCGGACGCCGGCGTCGAAGCCTTCCTCAACGATGTTGCGGAAGGTGCTGTCCAGGATCAGTTCGACGCTGATATCGGGATAGGCGACAAGCACCGGCTTGAGCTTGGGCCAGACCACGCTTTCGAGTGCATGGTCGGACAGGGTCAGCCTGATCGAGCCTGACGGCTTGTCGCGGAGCGCCGTCAGCGCCGCGATCTCGTCTTCGATTTCGGCGATGCGCGGCGCAATCGTCTGCAGCAGCCGTTCGCCCGCGATCGTCGTTGCGACGTTGCGCGTGGTGCGGGTCAGCAGGCGGATGCCCATGCGCGCTTCGAGCTGCTTGATCGTATGGCTGAGCGTCGATTGCGCCACGCCCAGCTTTGCCGCAGCCCTGGTGAAGCTGCGCTCCTCGGCGACAGCCTGGAACCAGGTCAGTTGGTTGAGGTCGGTTCTGGTCATGAGACTCCTTCCGCCGTCCCGGGCTCAGATTATTCGACCCGGTCGATAAGTCCATGCCGATTTCGACGGCTACTCGACTTATTCCAAAGCCATTAGGTTGCGCTCTGGGGAGCGACGAATACCGCGATGTCGATGATCTGGATGACATGGATGTCGCAAAATGCGGACGATGCGCCCGAGGCCGCCGGCAGCCTGATGGTCGCGGCGATCCAGGCTTCGATCCTTCTGGGCGCGGTCGTCGGAGGGGTGCTGCTGGATGACCTGACGATCTCCGCCACGTTCGTCGGCAGCGTGATTCTGGCTGGCATCGGAATCGCGCTGATCGGCAATGGGCGGCTTCCGCTCAAGCCCGAAGAGGACTGGCCAAGGCAGCGCGAGTGGCTCAACGCCAACCCAAACTTAAAGGAGATCAGAAATGCCTATGAATAGCCCTGATACGAAAACGTCAAAGCGTGAAATCCACCGGCGCGAGCTTCTGAAGCTGACCGGTGCCGGCGTCGCCGCCTTCAGTGCGGCGTCACTCTTCAATCTTCCCTTCGCAAAGGCTCAAGACATGTTAAACGGTGCAAACAATTTCTATACCAGCGATCAGGTGACGCTCGAAAAGGTCGCCTTCAAAAGCCAGTACCACGCAAATGTTGCCGGGAATCTGCTCGTCCCGAAAAACCTCGATCGCAATGCACGTCATCCGGCCATCGTCGTCGGCCACCCAATGGGCGCGGTGAAGGAGCAGAGCGCGACCCTCTACGCCACCAAAATGGCCGAGCAGGGCTTCGTCGCCATGGCCATAGACCTGCCCTTCTGGGGCGAGAGCGAGGGCGAAGCCCGCCAGATCGTTTCGCCGGATGTCTATGCCGAGGCGTTCAGCGGATTTCCTTGGAACACGCGAGTTCGTCGACCGCAACCGCATTGGCGCGATCGGTGTCTGCGGCAGCGGCAGCTTCGTCATCAGCGCTGCCAAGATCGACCCGCGCATGCGCGCCATCGCCACGGTCAGCATGTATGACATGGGCGCGGCGAACCGGAACGCACTCAATCACTCGCTAAGCGTCGAGCAACGAAAGCAGATCATCGCGGCGGCCGCCGAGCAGCGCTACTCCGAACTCGAAGGCGGCCAAATCCAGTATACGGGCGGGACCGATCTCGAACTGACCGCGTCGACGCATCCCATCCAGCGTGAGTTCTACGATTTCTATCGGACACCCCGCGGAGAGTTTACCCCGGCGGGTGTTTCCGACCAGATCACGACGAAGCCGACGCTGACCAGCAACGTCAAGTTCATGAACTTCTACCCGTTCAACGACATCGAGACGATCTCGCCGCGCCCGATGCTGTTCATCAGCGGCGATCAGGCGCATTCGAAGGAATTCAGCGAGGAAGCCTACAGACTGGCAGCCGAGCCGAAGGAACTGGTCTGGGTCCAGGGCGCCGGTCACGTCGACCTTTATGACGTGTCGACCTCATTCCCTTCGAAAAGCTGACGCGCTTCTTCGGTCAGCATCTGGCCGCTTAACAGGGCCGTATCATCCAGCGGTGCGGCCGTGGGCCAGAAACCTTGGACATGGCCGCACCAATTGGGAGCCCTGAAATGACACGTGACGCCGCATGGCTTTCGCGCCGCACCTTGCTGGCAGGTGCTGCCAGCTTCGCGCTTCCCTCTTAGGTGCGCGGTCAGACGTCCATAACCCCGGGCACGAAAGGAGCCCCAATGCGCCTGAGATTTGTTTTTGCAGATCAGGATTTCACGGTGACGCTGGAGGACAATCCTTCCGCGCGCGATCTGGTTTCGACGCTGCCGCTGGACTTAACGATCGACGACTATTCGTCCAACGAGAAGATCGCCTATCTGCCGCGCAAGCTCACCGAGGAAGGCGGCGGTCGCTTCGGGAACGAGGCGGTTGGCGATCTTTGCTACTACGCCCCTTGGGGCAATCTTGCGATGTTTCATGGTCCCTATCGGTGGTCGCGCGGCCTGATCCGGCTCGGGCGTCTCGACCAGGGGCCAGCGTCGCTTCTGGTGCGCGGAGAGCATCCGCTGCGCGTCGAAATTCTTTCCTGAGCTCGGAAGGCTGCCGCGCAATGGATGAACGCCGCGCAATCAAGACCCTGCCGCGGTCGTAGGAAAAACCCGCATCATTCACCGTGAACAGCAACAAAGCTGCAAACGCAGAAGGAGACGGACATGAAGAAAGTCCTTGCAGCGGCGGCCATAAGCGCGGCCGGCGTTCCGGCGCTAGCCGAGACCATCGAAATCCGCACGAACGGCAGCACGCCGGCCGGGATCGGAACGGCGGACAACTTCACCGGGCAAGCCATCATCAGCCCGCTCTATCCGCCGACCGACATTACGCGGGCGAGCACCGGACTGGTGAACTTCGCTCCCGGCGCGCGGACGGCCTGGCACACCCATCCGGCAGGCCAGATGCTTATCATCACGAGCGGTCAGGGCTGGGTCCAGGAAGAGGGCAAGGAGCGGCGCGTCATCAATCCTGGTGATGTGGTCTGGATTCCGGCAGGCGTGAAGCACTGGCACGGAGCGACCGCGATCAGTCCCATGACGCATATAGCCTTGAGCTACATGCAGGACGGCGAGAACGTCGACTGGCTCGAACCTGTTTCCGACGAGCAATACCGCTGACGGATAACTGAACGAAAGGCTTCATCATGAAGACCTCGACCGTTCTGGCTCTCGCTCTTTCCATGGGAGCCGTCGATACCGCCGCGCAGACCGGATCGCAGACCGGCAGCCTGACCCGCGAAGACGTGCAGGCTGTCTCGCCCGCGCTTGACCGCTATGCTACAGCCGAATTGGCGAACGGGCTCTGGAAACGGCCGGGCCTGTCCTCCCGCGATCGCAGTATCATCACCGTCGCTGCCGTGATCGCGCGCAATCAGGGCATTCTCCTGCCGGAACAGGTGAATCTCGCACTCGACAATGGGGTGAAACCGGCCGAAATCTCAGAGATTGTCACCCATCTCGCCTTCTATGCCGGCTGGGGCAATGCGCTTGCCGCGACGGCCATCACGAAGGAGGTGTTCGCGGCGCGCGGTGTCGGTGCTGACCAGCTCCCCAAGGCCGTGGTTGATTTCCTGCCGCTCGACGAAAAGGCCGAGGCCGATCGCGCCGCCCGCGTCGAGCAGGGCACGGGACCGGCATCGCCGGGTCTGGCGGGGACACGACCGAATTGTTGTTTCGCGACCTGTGGCTGCGGCCTGATCTTGCCCCGCGCGATCGCAGCCTGGTGACGGTCAGCGCGCTGATTTTCGCCGGCCAGGTGGAGCAAATTCCCTATCATCTCACTCGGGCGATGGATAACGGACTGACGCGCGCGGAAGCGTCCGAGGTTATCAGCCATCTCGCCTATTATGCTGGCTGGCCAAACGCGTTTTCAGCAGCCCCTGTCGCACGTTCCGTTTTCGAGAAGCGGTCCCCCGACTGATCACTGCTGGTCGCGATGACTCCTTTGCCCTCATCGTCCACACCGCCGCCATCAGTCGCCGTGACGTTGCTGCCGATCATGACGGCGATGCTGGCCGGCTTCCTCGTCATCGGCGCGGCCCTGCCAGTGCTGCCGCTGCGTGTGAATCAGGATCTCGGCTTCGGAACTTTCGTCGTCGGCCTGGTTGCGGGCTCGCAATTTGCCGCGTCTCTCGTCACGCGCATATGGTCCGGCACCTATTCGGATGCGAATGGCGGCAAACGCAGCGTCGTCCTCGGCCTTGTCGCCGCCGCCGGTGCTGGATTGCTGTATCTCCCGTCCTTGGCCTTCGTGAGTTCGTCAACCCTCTCGGTTGCGATGCTTCTGGTGGGACGTGCGGTGCTCGGTGGAGCCGAAAGCTTCATCATCACCGGGGCGTGAGCTGGGGATTGGCAATGGTCGATTCCAGCCATGCGGGGAAGGTCATCGCGTGGGTCGGCACGGCCATGTTCGCGGCGCTCGCCTTCGGCGGTCCGCTCGGCACGATGCTCTTTGTACCGTACGGCTTTGCGGCGATCGGCCTTATCACGACCTTGGCGCCACTGCTCGTTCTGCTGTTCCTGTTGCGAGCGCCGAGTCCGCCCGTGCTATCAGCACGGACGATATCCACTTTTGGCAGCGTGATTGGAACGGTCTGGCTACCCGGACTTGGCGCGGCGCTCAGCAGCATCGGCTATTGCGCCATTCTCGCTTTCAGCTCGCTCCTTTATGCCAATCACGGCTGGCAGCCCGTCTGGCTTGCCTTCACTGCCTTTGGCGCGGCGTTGATCGTGGCGCGAATGATGTTTGGCCATCTACCGGATAAGTTCGGCGGAGCGAGAATCGCCGTGGTGTTCGTTCTGGTGCAAGCGGCCGGATTGATCCTCATGGGATTAGCCCAAGGCACGATGATGGCATCCGCCGGAGCCGCTCTTGCGGGACTCGGCTACTCGCTCGTCTCCCGGTCTGGGTGTCGAGGCTGTCCGTGACACCTCGCCTGAAAGCCGCGGGCTGGCAATGGGCATCTACACGGTCTTTCTCGATGTCGCGATGGCTCTTGGAAGCCCGGCGCTGGGATGGGCTGCCGATCGAGCAGGTTTGAGCGTTGCGTTCTTTATCAGCGCCGGTGTCACCTTTTGTACAACCGCCATTGCTTTGCATTTAGCCTACAGCACGCACCGAGGCCGACAGGCGCCTGCTACGACGCCTTACTGGTAAACTTCGCGGCAATCAGCTGCGTTCTACGTTCGCAACCGAAATAGATTTAAAGTGAAATGGCCCATGCCGACCCAAGTGAGCGGGCGCGCAGTTTGTGCCCAACCTCACTTCCGCGTAACGACGACTCAAGCTATTCTGAAGAACCTGGCGTGGAGACTTTGTAGCATGGCGAAGCTCGTCTTCGGAATGAACCAGTCCCTGGACGGCTATGTCGACCACCAGGAATTACCGCCGCCAGGTCCCGCGCTCTTTCGTCACTGGATAGAGCACGTGCGCGACCTGACCGGCAGTGTGTACGGTCGCCGCATGTACGAGGCCATGCGCTATTGGGACGAAGACCGTCCTGAGTGGAGTGCGGAGCAACACGAGTTCGCGGCGGCGTGGCGGGGCCAACCGAAATGGGTCGTGTCGCGCTCGTTGAAGTCAGTCGGCCCCAACGCCACTCTTGTCGAGGGTGACATCGAGGCGGTGATACGTGACCTGAAGGCTCGGCTCGTTGGGGAGATTGCGGTTTCCGGACCAGACCTAGCGCGAAGCCTAACCGACCTTGGTCTTATTGATGAGTATCGACTCTACTTCCACCCCGTCGTGCTTGGTCGCGGCAAGCCATTCTTCGCCGGCCCCCGGCCGCCGCTCCGCCTTGTGGCCAGCGATCTGATTGACCAGGACACGATCAGATTGACCTACGTTCCTGCCTGATCGCGCAGCTCTCCGCAGTTACGACGACGAGTTCCATCGGGAGCAGCCCAGCGAAGCGTATCGCGAGAATTCGTAGATACGGCGGAGAATGGCGCGCCCGAAGAGATTCGAACTTCTATGTCGAGACAGTCGCACTGCTACAGACGTCCGTTAAACCAGCCAAAAGTAGCCATTCAATCGCAAGGATCAAATGAATGCTTCTGTGGCGGCTTTGCGCAGCTTATCGGACTTTGAGACCAGCGTCGCTGTGCGCTCAGAAACGGGGCAGCTGGATCGACCAGCAAGCGCGCCGAGCAGCAGACGCGCTCGGCCGAAGAGTCTAGCACCTGGTCGGTGATCGGTCGGGTCCCAAGCCAATTTCCTCCTGCCGCGCTCCACTTTGGTGCAAGACGGTCAAATTTGAGCTTCCGCATTAATGTTTTGTCGAGCGTATCTCTTAGAGTCGCTTAAACCTTCTGCGCCGTAAGTTTTAGCCGTGCTGAATCGCCGTCAGCGACGATGACGACGAAATAGGAGAACGCAATGACTCGCAATCACGTTGAACGTCTTGGAGAGTTCAGGGAAATCCTGGTCGCGACTCGACGCGAAGGAGTCCGTAACGTGCACCATACCCGCGACGCAATGCGGGCAAGCGGCTTTCAGATCGGGGACAGCGACGGCTCCAGCTACGGAGCCAAGCTAAAGGAGCTCCAAGAGGAAATCGAGGCAGTCGATCGCGCCATCGAAGACGAGAAGCGGCTGGCCTTGTCCCCTGAGAGTGCGGCTCAATCCCGCCGACCAATTAAGCCGAGAATCGTGAAGGGAACATAGAGTCGGCGACGGCCCTTGGTGCCCGTCGCGTGGATTCGCCTGCGACATCGTGTCTGGCTCGTCGCCGCCGTGCTACAGAGCCCTGAACGTCATCCGTTGCCATCAAACGTGGCGGCCGAAGCTGCCCTGTGTCGATGTCGATTTGCTGTGTCCATCGTTGTCGATGCCGTCGCTACCCTCGCCAACGGCGTTCTTCAGGTATCCGATCTGAAACGCGATATTTGGACATGAAATCACGGAGGCAGCTTGCGGCCCCATTTCGGCCCAAACACGACTTGAGGATTGGCCCCGCAAGAGGACGCTCCTGGTGTTTAGCGGAGAATATCAAGCAGCCTGTCAGCCGCGGGCGAAAGCCGTGTTGAGCAGCGTGATCTGGTCGGAAACCGGATTGGTGCGGCGGCCGGATGGCGCGACCTCGGCCACGGCGCCGCCGTAGATTTCCTCGTCCATGCGACGCACCAGCGCCTGCAGGCGCAGCGAGCGGTCGATAAGGTCAAGAAAATCCTTGGGCAGCTCGACCCAGCCTGCGGCATCGTTGTTGGCGGAAGCGGTATCGAGGCGCACCTTGGATTTTTCGGAAGCAACCTGATCGCGAGTCATTTCGCCGGAATTCGCCGCGCGCTGCAGAAGCAGCCAGGAGGCGACCTGCATCAGCCTCGTGGTCAGTCGCATCGACTCGGCCGCATAGAGCGTCGCCGCCAGCCTGGACAATTTCTTCGCCTCGGCCCGGCCCTTGCCGTCCAGATATTCGGCCGCCTGCTCGACCAGGCCCATGCCTTCCTGGTAGAGCGGCTTGAAGGATTGGGAGAAAACCCGGCGCTCCGCCAGCTTGATGGTTTTCGCGCTTCCCTTCGAAGGATCGTTCATCGATACGCCCTGCACTTGCCCTTACAGCCGGCCGAATCGGCGTCATCGCCGTCACGCCTGCACCCTATATGACCGAGGCTTGAAAATGCGCTTCGCCGCCGGTGAAGGCAAGCACATGTTTAACAAACGGTTAACGGCGGCGCAGCGGCGCAGGCGACCGGCAATCCGGGTCGCCGAAAAAAAGAGCCGCGGATAAGGCGGCTCTCAGGAGTTTAACAGGGAGGCGTCAAACAAAGTGGCTCCAACCACTCGGTAAGAATCCAGATCACTGGATGCACATAGTAAACGCCTGTAAAGCTTAATGAAGCCTTAACGGCGTGGATATTTTTTGAACAAGCGCCGCTCGCCTGTGCCGTAACAGCACAATAACTCCAGGCTTTTTGGGGCCCAGACCCTTGGACTCAGGCCTTTTGCGCCTCAGCATGCCGCTCGGCTTTCCACACCACCGGCAGCGCGATGTAAGCGAACAGCAGCAGCCCCGCGTAAAAGCCCATCGAGGATGTTGCCACCAGCGGCTCGATCGCCGGGTTGCCGGCAAGCATGATGTAAAGGCCGATCAACAGGCCGGTGCCACTGATTGCCGTCAACCAGAAATGGACGGTGGCAAGCCGCTTTTCCGCGACTGTCGGAAACAGATGGTAGAAGAAGGCGAACACCGCCGACATCAGCCATCCGGCCACCATGATATGGGCGTGGGTTGGCATCTGCGCATGATCACTGCTGATCGCCATCTGCAGGCCGAGCGCCATCCCGACCAGTGCGTAGACGACGGCCAGCGTGAAGAAGTTTCGTGCTACCTTTTGCATGTTATGCCCCGATTTGCCTTTTCCCGTCATGGGAATGGGTTGAGATCAGGCGGTCGCCCCGCCACCGGGTCGCCGGCATCGACGCATTAGCATCGGCAATGTTTCTGGACGATGTCGCATCGCGCCCGACCCTTCCCCGGCGCTCACAGAATAGCAGAGACCAGAATAGCAGAAAACGGCGTGACGCGCTTGCGCCTTGATCGGTTGCCTTTCGCCGTGTCTCATAGGACGCCGAAACAAAGCCGGCTACCACCCGACGCGATCTAGAGAAGGCCGGCGATCCCGTCCCACAGGAGCTTGACCGCGACGACCGCTACGGTCGCATAGGTGAAGGGGTAGAACAGTTCCGGTCGCATCCGCCGCACCAGCCAAGCGCCGGCGATGGTCGAGAGCGGCGCCAGCGGTACCAGAACCGCTGACGCGGTCAGGTTGGTGGTGTCGAACTGTCCGAGCGCAAAATAGGGGATGAGCTTCAACGCGTTGGTGGCGGCAAAGAAGACTGCGGCGGTGCCCGACAGCACTTTCGGATCGAGCCGGATCGGCAGCGCATAGACCTGAAAGGGCGGGCCGCCGACATGGGCGACGAAGCTAGTGAAGCCGGCGACCGTCCCCCAGACGGCGGCAGCCGCGCGGTTGGGCTCGGCTGAGTGGCTCGCACCGTGCCGCATTTGTAGATAGACCCAGCGAAGCACGAAGATAATCGCCACGGCGCCGACGATCAGCCGCACCATTTCCGCTGTCACCAGCGCCGCGGTCAGCCAGCCGAGGCCGATGCCGATCACCGCGCCCGGCATCATGTCTGCAAGCATCTTGCGGTCGTAGACACCCCACCATGTCCACACCGAGACGACGTCCATAAGGCACAGTATGGGCAGCAGGATGGCGGCGGCCTGCACCGGCGGCATGGCCAGCGCCATCAGCGGGACGCCGACGAATCCGACCGCACCGCCAAAGCCGCCCTTGGACAGACCGACCAGGATGACGGCTGGAATGGCGGCGGCATAGAACCACGGATCGAGAAGCAGGCCTGACATCGGCGGGGAGCAGTTGGAGGGAAAGCGTGTAGACGCTGGAATAGCCGATAAACTTTCGCGCCGCGACTACAAATGCGCACGCGACGCCGCGCGTCGTTCGTGCTCAGGCCTTGTCACGGTTTTGAGAAGGCGGTTGCGGCGAGCGGCGGTGGGCGCCTGCGGATCGGCTGCGCCTTGATGATGGCTGTGCTCGTTTCGGCCTTGTCGGCGATACGGTCGAGAAGCTTGTCGAGATCGCCGATCGAGCGCACGAACAGCCGGGCAACAAAGCAGTCGTCGCCCGTCACCTTGTCGCATTCGCCAAACTCCGGAATCTCCTCGATCAGCTTCTGGACAATATGCAGCTTGCCCGGCAAGGGCCGAATGCGAACGATCGCCTGCAGGGTGTAGCCGAGTGCTTGGGGATCGATTTCGACGGTGAAGGCCCTGATAACGCCACGATCCTCCAGCCGACGCAGGCGTTCCGCGACACTCGGCGACGACAGGCCTACCTGCTGGGCCAGTTCCTTCAATGAGGTTCGCGAATCCTTGATCAGGATTTCGAGAAGGCGTCGGTCCAGATCGTCCAGCATTTGACATTCCCAAGGAAAAGGCCGTCTTCACCTTATTTAATTAGGCACTACTGGCATATCACCTAGCGCAAATTATAGAAAGCGCTGATGTGGCATGGGATTATCAACCATCAGCGTTTCGAGAGGCAATATTCATGGACAGCACGGTGCGTGGCACGGTCGAAATGACGGCGGCAATGGTGATCCTCGGCACGATCGGATGGTTCGTCGTCATGTCGGGCGAGCCCATCATGGACGTCGTCTTCTGGCGCTGCGCCTTCGGCGCGATAACGCTGCTGATCATCTGCGCTGCCCTGGGGCTGCTGCGCGACAGGCTGTCACTGCGCATCGTGGCGATCTCGGCTCTCGGGGGTATTGCCATCGTCGTCAACTGGCTGCTGCTGTTCAGCTCGTTTTCCCGCGCCTCGATCTCGATCGCCACGGCTGTTTACAACACGCAGCCCTTCATGCTGGTCGGCTTTGGCTCGCTCTTCTTCTCAGAGCGGCTGACCCTGACAAAGCTGGCCTGGCTTGGCATCGCCTTCGCCGGCTTGCTGCTGATCGTGCAAGGCTCGCCTGATGCGGGCTCCGATGCAGGCCCCAATACAGGTAATTTCGGCACGGATTATTTTATCGGCATCGCGATGGCGCTGGGTGCGGCTTTCTTCTGGGCCGTCGCCGCCATCGTCACCAAGAAGCTCAAAGGCACGCCGCCGCACCTGATCGCCCTGATTCAGGTCTGCGTCGGCGTCCTCATCCTGGCACCCTTCGCCAACCTTTTTCACCTTCCCGCCGACGTGTGGAGCTGGAGCATGCTGGCGACGCTTGGCGTCGTCCATACCGGTCTGATGTACATCCTGATGTACGGCGCCATTCAGAAACTGCCAACCTATCTGCAGGGGTCGCTATCCTTCATCTACCCTGTGGTCGCGATCCTGGTCGATGTCGTCGCCTTCGGCCACCGGCTGCACCCGGCCCAGATCGTCGGTGGCGCCGCCATCCTGGTCGCCGCCGCCGGCATGAATCTTGGCTGGACGCTGTGGAAATCGAAGACCCCAGCCGAGAGCACCCAGGCAATCAAGTGAGGCAACAACGTCGCCGTGCGACAATCATGCGCCAATGGTCCTGGCCGCCCGCCTGTTCAAGGCCGGCACTTTGCTCTATGCCGCAATGCAACCATCTTCGCCCGGCATAGGCGAAAACCGGGGTCAAAAACCAATGAACAACGCAACGCCTCCAAATCGCTGCCGCATCGTGCTGATCGCGCCGCCCGGCGTGCCGGCTGAGCGCATCGGCGCGGCGTTCGACGGCGGCGACATCGCCTCGCTCATCCTGCCCGAAAACGACATGGACGAAGCCTCCTTCCAGGCCTTCGCCGAACAGATCGTGCCGGCGGCGCAGGCGGCAGGCGTCGCTGTCGTCATTGCCGGCGACACCCGCATTGCCGGCCGCGTCCAGGCCGATGGCATCCATATCGAGGCCGGCAAGGCCGAACTCGCCGAGACGATCGAACGTTTCCAGGCAAAAATGATGGTCGGCACCGGCGGCGCCAAGACCCGCGACGATGCGCTGGAACTCGGCGAGCTCAGGCCCGACTACATCTTCTTCGGCCGCTTCGGCTACGACAACAAGCCGGAGCCGCACCCACGCAACCTGTCGCTGGGGCAATGGTGGGCGGATGTGATCCAGATCCCTTGCATCGTCATGGCCGGGTCCGACATCGCTTCGGTAGAAGCGGTGGCTGCCACCGGCGCCGAATTCGTGGCGCTGTCCAGCGCCGTATTTGCCGAGGGCGTCGACCCAAAGATGGCAGTCGCCAGCGCCAACGCGCTGCTCGACGAAACCGCGCCGCGTTTCGAGGACTGACGTGCCGGCGCCGACAATCCTTTTCGGTGCATTGCTTGCGTCGCTCACGGTGCAGGCCGCCATTGCGGAAACCGTCCCATTGCCGCAAGCCAAGCCCGACATCGCTGCAAACACGGACAAGCCGATCGCCACGCCGCTGCCGCAGCCCGCCACCACGGCGCCGCTGCCGTCGGCCGACGCCATCAATCCCGACCGCTTCGGTGCCAAGCCGTCGGATTCCGCCTATGGCGCCTTCCAGCGCGGCCTTTACAAGACGGCCTACAACCTCGCTTTGGTTCGCGCCCAGAACGGCGATCCGGCGGCGCAGACATTGATCGCCGAGATATTGTCGCGCGGCCTTGGCGTGCCGGTCGACGCGGCGGAGGCGGCCAAGTGGTACGCGCTGGCCGCCGAGCAGGGCATACCGGAATCGCAGTTCCAATATGCGCTGATGCTGCTCGACGGCCGCTACGTCAAGAAGGACGAAAAGGGCGCCTACGCGCTGATGCAGGCCGCCGCCGAGGCCGGCAACCGTCTGGCACAGTTCAATTTCGCGCAGCTGCTGGTCCAGCAGGATCCCGGCGATGCCGGTATCGCAAAGGCGGTGTCCTATTATCAGCGCGCCGCCGCGACCGGCCTTGCGGACGCGCAATATGCGTTGGCGCAGGTCTATGCCAATGGGGTCGGCGGCAAGCTGCGCGACGATGCCCAGGCGCGCGGCCTGCTGGCGCAGGCAGCAAGGCAGAACTACGATACGGCGCAGATCGATCTCGCTGCCTGGATGATCGAAGGACGCGGTGGCGCCCGCGACCTGAAGTCCGGCTTCGGCTGGATGAAACAGGCCGCCGAGGGCGGCAATGTCGCCGCCCAGAACCGCCTCGCCAAGCTTTACATGGCCGGCATCGGCACCGATCCGGATCCGATCCTTGCCGGCGCCTGGTACGTCGTCGCACGCCGCGCCGGGCTGATCGATCCGCAGATGGACGATTTTCTGCAGGGCCTGACCGACGACCAGACCAAGCAGGCGCTGCAGAAGGCCAACCGCCTGCCGTAAAGCGTCGCGGACAGTGAATTATTTGGCAGTGGCGCGGGTTGGATGCTGGCGAGGGGATGGCTCCGCCCCCACTCCCTCTCAAACCATCCCCTTGGCCACCCTCTTGCCCCCTCTTGCCCAATCCCTTGCCTCGCCTGGCGATTTGTGGTCTTGGAGGCGCCAATTCGCTTTCGTCGCGAAAATCTCATTCCGGATCACATCATCATGGCCAAGATCAATGGCAACGAAATCCGTCCCGGCAATGTCATCGAGCATGATGGCGGCCTGTGGGTGGCTGTCAGAACCAACACCGTCAAGCCCGGCAAGGGCGGCGCCTACAACCAGGTCGAGCTGAAGAACCTGATCAACGGCACCAAGCTCAATGAGCGTTTCCGCTCGGCCGAGACAGTCGAGCAGATCCGACTGGAGATGAAGGATTTCTCCTTCCTCTACGAGCAGGGCGAAGCGCTGGTGTTCATGGACACCGAAAGCTACGAGCAGCTTGAATTGCAAAAGGATTTCGTCGGCGATCGCGCTGCCTTCCTGCAGGACGGCATGATGGTGACAGTGCAGCTCTATGACGAAAGGCCGATCGGCATTTCGCTGCCCGACCAGGTGACGCTGACAATCACCGAGGCCGACCCAGTGGTGAAGGGCCAGACCGCAGCCTCGTCCTATAAGCCGGCGATGCTGGAAAACGGCATTCGCGTGCTGGTGCCGCCTTTCATCGGCTCGGGCGAGCGTATCATCGTCGACACCAACGAAATCACTTATGTGCGCCGCGCCGACTAAGGCATGATCCCAAAAAGTTGCAGACTTTTTGGACAAGATCATGTCTCAAAGCAAATAGGCATGATCCCAAAAAGTTGCAGACTTTTTGGATAAGATCATGCCTCAAAGGCAAATGGCGCAGCGGCAGGAAGAAGAGCAATGGCGCGTTCCGCGATCCTCAATGTCATGGTCCAGGCCGCTATGAAGGCCGGCCGCTCACTGTCGCGGGATTTCGGCGAAGTGCAGAACCTGCAGGTCTCGATGAAGGGGCCGGGCGACTATGTCAGCCAGGCCGACCGCAAGGCCGAAGAAATCCTCTTCACCGAACTGTCGAAGGCGCGGCCGGGCTACGCCTTCCTGATGGAGGAGCGCGGCCTGATCGAAGGCGACGACGGCCAGCACCGCTGGATCGTCGACCCGCTCGACGGCACCACTAATTTCCTGCACGGAATTCCGCTCTTCGCCATCTCGATCGCGCTGGAGCGCCAGGGCCAGATCGTCGCCGGCGTCGTCTACAATCCGGCGATGGACGAACTCTATACCGCTGAGCGCGGTGGCGGCGCGTTCATGAACGACCGCCGGCTGCGGGTTGCCGGCCGCACCAAGCTGATCGACACGGTGATCGGCTGCGGCGTGCCGCATCTCGGCCGCGGCCAGCATGGCAATTTCCTGATCGAGCTGCGGAACGTGATGGCCGAAGTTTCGGGCGTGCGCCGCCTCGGCTCCGCCTCGCTCGATCTCGCTTACGTCGCTGCCGGCCGCATGGACGGGTTCTGGGAAACCGGCCTGTCGGCCTGGGACGTCGCCGCCGGCATCCTGCTGATCCGCGAGGCGGGCGGCTTCATCTCCGACTTCGCCGGCGGGCAGAACATGCTGGACGGCGGCTCGATCGTCGCCGGCAACGAGACCATCCAGCGTGCGCTGTTGAAGACAGTCAGGAAGCCGGTGACGCCGCGCTAGACCATGCCCCCAAAAAGCATGAACCCGGACTTGGCGCGCTGAACCGCCGCAGTCGCAAAACCGCAACGAAAGCTTGAAATGCAGTCCGGCATCCGCCCAAATAGGCGGATGCAGGATCTTTCATGACGCATATCGGCCCGAAATCCCAGATCGAGATACCCCAGATCGAAATCCCGTTCATGGGACGCTGGCACTATTCGCGCGCCGAAATGATCGCCGACGGCATCGTCCATGCGGTAGGCATCGTGCTCGCCATTGCTGCCGGCTCGACGCTGCTGGCGCTGGCTGCCTTCCATACCGGTCCGGGCGAATATATCGCCGCCGCTTTCTACGTGATTTCGCTGCTCACCGTGCTGTCGGTGTCGCTGGCCTATAATCTGTGGCCGGTGTCGTCGCCAGCCAAGTGGATATTGCGGCGCTTCGACCATGCCGCGATCCATCTGCTGATCGCCGCGACCTACACGCCTTTCCTCGCCCAGCTCGACGGCTCGCCGCTGGCCATCTCGATGATCGTCCTGGTCTGGGTCGCGGCAGCGATCGGCATCGCCATCAAAGTGCTTCTTCCCGGACGCTTCGACCGGCTGGCGATCGTCTTCTATCTCGCCATCGGCTGGAGCGGCATCGTTCTTGTCGAGCCGCTCGTCCAGACATTGCCGACGACATCGATCGCGCTGATCGTCGCCGGCGGCACCGTCTATTCCTGCGGCGTCATCTTCTTCGCCTGGAAGGGCCTGCGCTTCCACAATGCGCTGTGGCACGGCTTTGTCGTCACCGGCGCCGGCCTGCATCTTGCCGCCATGGTCGACTGCCTGGTCATCAACCGACTCTAACGCAATGGTCCGCTTGGCAATATTGCCAAGCGCCATTCAATTTGGTCACAATTGCGTTTAGAGTCGCCGTCAAACGTGAATTGGCGGCGGCGGCGGCATCGGAAACGGGGCACGGATGGCTTTTTTCAAATCCTTCGGCATGGGCAGACGCTCCGACGTGCTGATGTACGATCCGCACAAATTGTCGAGCCCGCAGGTCTTTCTCCTGACCATGGTCATCTTCCTGATGATCGTCGCTTTCATCGCCGCCATCCTGACCCGTCAGATCTCGACAGCCTTTGCCACCAATCCCGGTCTCAACGGCCTGATCGTCGGCGTGCTTGCCGTCGGCATCCTGCTGGCCTTCGTGCAGGTCGGCCGGCTGTTCCGCGAAGTGCGCTGGGTCAACTCTTTTCGGGCCGGCTCCGAAACCACCGAACCGGTGCTGCTGGCGCCGATGAAGGCGATGATCGGCCGCTCGCCGACGATCGCCTTCTCGACCAGTTCAATGCGCACCATGCTCGATTCGATCGCCACCCGCCTCGACGAAAGCCGCGACACCTCGCGCTATCTGGTCGGGCTGCTGGTGTTCCTCGGCCTGCTTGGCACCTTCTGGGGCCTGCTCAACACGATCGGCTCGATCCGCGAAACCATCGAGTCGCTCGATCCCGGCACCGGCGATGCCGCCGCCGTGCTCGAATCCCTGAAGGCGGGGCTTGCCGCGCCGCTGGCCGGCATGGGCACCGCCTTCTCGTCCTCGCTGTTCGGCCTGTCCGGTTCCCTGGTGCTCGGCTTCCTCGACCTGCAGGCTGGCCGCGCCCAGACACGCTTCTACACCGAGCTCGAAAACTGGCTGTCCTCGGTCACCGACCTGTCCTCCGATATCGTCGTCGCCGAACCGCCCAAGGCCGAGTCCTCCGACGAGATCCGCGTCCTGTCGGAAAGACTGCGCAGCATGCAAGAGAACGGCGGCGGCGCCAATCCGCGTGTCGCCACCGCCATGGCCAACCTCGCCGACGGCATTTCGGGCCTGGTCAAGAACATGCGCTCAGAGCAGCAGATCATGCGCGACTGGGTCGAGGCCCAGTCGGACGAGCAGAAGGCGATGCGCAACACGCTGGAGAAGATCGCCGACGCCCTGAAGAAGACTGGAGTCCATTAGCATGGCTCTCGCCAGGAGCCGGCGCGCCGATCGCCGTATCGATTACTGGCCGGGCTTCGTCGACGCGCTGTCGACGCTGCTGCTGGCGATCATGTTCCTGCTTACCGTCTTCGTGCTGGCGCAGTTCCTGCTCGGCCGCGAAATCTCCGGCAAGGACACGGTGCTCAACCGCCTCAATTCGCAGATCAACGAATTGACCCAGCTTCTGGCGCTGGAGCGCTCGACAACGCAGGACAAGGAAGATTCGCTCGCCAATTTGCAGGCGTCGCTGTCGGCGTCGCAGGCGGAAAAGAGCCGGCTCGAGCAATTGCTGGCGCAAGGCGCCGGTGCCGGCGACGCCGCCAACCAGCGGGCCACGGCGCTTTCGGGCGAACTCGACAACCAGCGCCAGATCAGCCAGCAGGCGCTGAGCCAGGTTGAAATCCTCAACCAGCAGATCTCGGCGCTGCGCAGGCAGATCGGAGCGCTCGAAGAAGCGCTCAACGTGTCCGAAACGCGCGATCGCGAGTCCAACACCAAGATCGCCGATCTCGGCCGCCGCCTGAACGTCGCGCTGGCGCAACGCGTGCAGGAACTGAACCGCTACCGGTCCGACTTCTTCGGGCGCCTGCGCGAAATCCTCGCCGACCGCGAGAACATCCGCATCGTCGGCGACCGCTTCGTCTTCCAGTCGGAAGTGCTTTTCCCGACAGGCTCCGAAGTGATCAACGACGCCGGCAAGGACGAGATGAAGAAGCTCGCCGACGCCATCATCGACCTGCAGAAGGAGATCCCGCCGGAGATCAACTGGGTGCTGCGCGTCGACGGCCACACCGACGACAAGCCGCTGTCGGGCACCGGCCGTTACCGCGACAATTGGGAATTGTCGACGGCGCGCTCGACCTCGGTGGTGAAGTTCCTGATCGAGAACGGCGTGCCGGCCAACCGCCTGGTTGCCGCCGGCTTCGGCGAATTCCAGCCGCTCGACCCCGCCGACACCGAAGACGCGCGCAACAAGAACCGCCGCATCGAGCTGAAACTGACCGAGCGCTGATCGCCCGGCTCCAGGCGGCGGCCGCATTTAGGGCGGCAGTGCGGGCTGGCAAGGCCTGAAAAGATTACCTTTTTTTGATTACATTTTGCCGAGGATCGCTCCTAGCTATGTCACGGGGCCGAGAACCGCCGGCGGTGGAAGCGTCCATCGCGGCCCGACGGAACCGACGGCCCACGGCCGGAAGGTGGCCTTCCCAATCGCCGCCTCCCCTGTAAAAGGAGACGCAACATGCGCTCTTTCACTCCCAAGCCCCTTAGGGCTGCAACGCTCGCCGCACTTCTCGTCACCGTTCCGTTTGCTGGCGCCCACGCCGGCCCGCGTGAGACAGCTTTGATCAACCAGATGGAGAGCGTGGATACCGGTATCCGAGCCGCCATGCAGGCGAACAGGATCAAGCCGGGCGAGGCGCGTGACTTGCGCACGCAGGTCGCTCAACTTGATCGAGCCACCCAGAGGGCCGCGCGAGACAGAACGGTGCCGGCCACGCAGTATCATAAGATGCTGGCGCAGCTCGATCGTGTGAGCCAAAGGCTGCGGGCTGCCACCGGCAGTGCCTTCCTCATCGGCAGCGGCGGCGATGGCGGGTACTATCCGAACGGCTACGGCCCAAACTATCCGAAAGGCTGAAATCGTTCAGTACAGAGCCGCACTTTGTTCTTGCGCATGATCTGCTGATTTGATTTTGCGCAAGATCCGTTCCGCACCGAAGCCCCACGCAGCACATGGAGCTTTCCAAAAATCGAGTCCGATTTCGGGGTTATGCGCCCAGCCAGACTGCGGTCAGAGCAACTGCAGCGGGCACGGTTTGGATGTAGAGGATTTCCTGCCGACCGTCGCCGCGCCGTAGAGGCCGGCGATGGCGACGCAGAGCAGGAAAAACACCTTGATCTGGAAACCGGCCTCGCCGAGGTAAAGCCCCCAGATCAGCCCGGCTGCAAGAAAGCCATTGTAAAGCCCCTGGTTGGCCGCAAGCACTTTCGATGCGCTGGCGAATTCCGGCGTCAGCTTGAACGCCTTGCGGCCGCGCGGCGTGTTCCACAGCACCATCTCCAGACAGACGATGTAGAGGTGGATCAGCGCCACCAACCCGACCAGCACATTGGCGATCATGCTTCGTCTCCCCATCGCGGCATGGCGCCGCCTCGCGATATTGATCACGCCCGCCACCGCTCCCGCAAGACCCATTGCGGTGTGCGTTCCAGCCAGCAAACAATGGACCCATCGCCCGACGGCCTTCGGGGTTGCCAATATCAGCGCATTGGTATCTTTTCCCGCCGTTCAAATTCAGCGGAACCACAATGTCCTTTCAAAAACTCGACGACCTCGGCCACAAGCTCGAAGCACTGGAGCATGCGCTCGCCATTCTCGGCGCCGACGAGGCGACCCACATGGCCGTCGGCGGCGGCGAAAAGCGCGCCGAGGCGATGTCGGCGCTGGCCGGCATGCATCACGCCAGAGCGACAGCGCCGGAGATCGCCGACTGGATTGCGGCGGCCGAACAGGAAACGCTGAACGAACAACAGCAGGCTGCGGTCAAGGAATTCCGGCGGCAATACACCAACCTGACCTGCCTGCCGGTCGAATTCGTCGAGCGCCAAACCACCGCCCGGATGCGCTCCGAGCAGCTGTGGCGCGATCTGCGTGCAAAGAACGACTGGGCCGGGTTCTTGCCGGCGCTCGAAGGGGTTGTCGCGCTGGTGCGCGAGGAAGCAGCCCTTCGCGCCGACGTGCTCGGCCTCGACCCCTACGACGCGCTGATGGAGCAATACGATCCCGGCAACCGCGCCGCCGACATCACGCCGGTCTTCGCCGAGTTGAAGACCTTTCTCAGGGATTTCGTGCCGGAGGCACTGGCGGTGCAGGAACAGCGGCTGGCGAAACATCCGCTGAAGCCGCTTTCGGGCAGCTATGCGATCGAAAAGCAGCGCGAGCTTGGCCTCGCCATGATGGCGGCGGTCGGCTTCGATCTCACCCATGGCTCGCTGTCGGTGTCGCATCATCCGTTCTGCGGCGGCGTGCCGAGCGACGTGCGCATCACCACCCGCTACAAGACCTCCGATTTCCTGTCGGCGCTGATGGGCGTGCTGCACGAGACCGGCCATGCGCTTTACGAACAGAACCTGCCGCAGGCGTGGGCGCACTGGCCGCTCGGCAAGGCGCGCGGCATGGCTGTGCATGAAAGCCAGAGCCTGTTCGTCGAGAAGCAGATCGGCCGCAACCCCGAATTCTGGCGTTGGGCGCTGCCGGTGGTCGAAAAGCACCTCGGCGAGGCCTGGTCGATCGAAGACATCCTGCCGCATGTACACCGGGTCGAGCGCGGCCTGATCCGCGTCGACGCCGACGAGGTGACCTATCCGCTGCACGTCATCCTGCGCTACGAGTTGGAGCAGGAGCTTGTCTCGGGGCGGATCGAGGCCGCCGACCTGCCCGAGGCCTGGGACGCCAAGATGCGCGACTATCTCGGCCTGTCAACTATCGACAACCCGGCCGACGGGCCGATGCAGGACGTGCACTGGCCCGGTGCTGCCTTCGGCTATTTCCCCTCTTATACGCTGGGCGCGATGATGGCGGCGCAGCAATGGGCCGCCTTGACCAGAGACCATCCCTCGGCTGACGAAGACCTCGCCAAGGGAAATTTCGCGGCGATCAACGACTGGCGCCGTGAAAGGATCTGGTCGCAAGGCTCACGCTGGTCGACGCCCGAGCTGCTCGAGCGCGCCACCGGCGAAAAACTCAACGCCACGCATTTCACCGAGCATTTGAGGAAGCGCTATGGGGAGGTGCTGAAGGGCGCCTGACATATCTTCAAGCGCATCGAACGCGGCGGCACTTTCGTCACTGCCGACCAGCGCCATTTGAAAAAACGAAGCCGTTTGGCAGCGTCGTCCTACTACTCCGCGGCGCCCCTGAAAGCATTCGCCCCGGTTTCGAACTGCAGCTTGGCCAGCCGCGCATAGATGCCGCCCTTGGCGACGAGGCTCTGGTGGCTGCCTTCCTCGACGATGCAGCCGCCATCCATGACCAGGATCCGGTCCGCCTTCAGCACCGTCGCCAGCCGGTGGGCGATGACGATCGTGGTGCGGTCCTGCATCAGCCGCTCCAGCGCCGTCTGCACCAGCGTCTCGCTTTCGGCGTCGAGGGCCGAGGTCGCCTCGTCAAGCAAAAGGATCGGCGCATCGCGCAGAATCGCGCGGGCAATCGCCACGCGCTGGCGCTGGCCGCCGGACAAGGTCACGCCGCGCTCGCCGACCTGGCTGTCATAGCCTTTCTCGAGTTTTAGGATGAACTCGTCGGCAAGCGCATCCCTGGCCGCCGCCTCTATCTCGGCCTGGCTGGCGGCCGGACGGCCGAAGCCGATATTGTCGCGCGCGCTGGCCGCGAAGATGGTGACGTCCTGCGGCACGATGGCGATGCGCTCTCGGATGGCGACGGGGTCGGCCTCGCGGACATTGACGCCGTCGATCATGATCTTGCCGGTCTCGGGGTCGTAGAAGCGCAGTAGCAGCGATAAGACCGTGCTCTTGCCGGCGCCGGAGGGGCCAACGATCGCCACCGTCTCTCCGGGCTTGACCTCGAAACTCAGGCCGTGGACGGCAGCGCGGTCGGGGCCGGCCGGATAGGAGAAGGAAACGTCGTCGAAACTGATTGCGCCTCTGGCCGTCGTCGGCAGCGGTTTCGGATGCGCCGGGGCCTGGATCGCGGGCTTCTCGGCCAGGATCTCGGTCAGTCGTTCGGCAGCACCCGCCGCCTGGGACAGTTCGCCCCACACTTCCGACAGCGCGCCGAGCGCGCCGGCGGCGAACACCGAATAGAGCAGGAACTGGCCGAGCGTGCCCGGCGACAGCGTGCCGTCGAGCACGTCGCGCGAGCCGAACCACAGCACCGCCACCACCGAGGAGAAGATCATGAAGATGGCGAAGAAGGTGAGGAAGGAGCGGGCAAAGATCGAGGACCGCGCCGCCGCGAAAGCGGCTTCCACGGCCGATGAAAAATGCCCGGTGACCAGCTTCTCGTTGGTGAAGGCCTGCAGCGTGCGCACCGCGCCGATCTGCTCGCTGGCATAGGCCGTGGCGTCGGCCAGCGTGTCCTGTGCCAGCCGTGATTTGCGCCGCACCGAGCGGCCGAAGGCGACCAGCGGCAGCACGATCACAGGTATGGCGGCGATGACAAGGCCCGACAGTTTCGGGCTGGTGAAGACCATCATCGCCACGGCGCCGAGCCCAAGAATGACGTTGCGCAGCGCTACCGACGCGGTGGCACCGACCGCTGACTTGACTTGCGTCGTGTCGGCGGCGAGCCGCGAGACGATCTCGCCCGACTGTGCAGTGTCGAAGAATGATGGCGACAGCGTCGTGACATGGCGGAACACGTCGCTGCGGATGTCGGCGACGACGCGCTCGCCCAGCGTGATGACGAAATAATAGCGGCAGGCCGACGCCGCGGCGAGCAAGGCAGCCATCACCACCAGCATGGCAAAATACTCGGCGATGAAGCTGGAATCGGAGGCGGAAAAGCCGTGGTCGATCATCCGCCGCACGGCCAGCGGCAGCGCCAGCGTCGTCGCCGCAGCAATGGTCAGCGAGACGACCGCGCCAATGACCATTTTCCGGTAGCGGGTGATGTAGGGGAACAGGCGCCGCAGCGGCTTGAGCGAGCGCCTGCGCTCGTCTGCATCGCCGCTGGTGTGCGCCATGACCGTTTCCTCTGGCCGCCTTCTGGGCATGCGCCTCAATATGCGCTTACCGCGGCCTTGTGATTCAATTCCGGCTGATGTATAGGCTCGCCGACCGTTTTTAAAAGC
Source organism: Mesorhizobium sp. WSM4848 (assembly GCF_055811375.1). Classification (NCBI taxonomy): domain Bacteria; kingdom Pseudomonadati; phylum Pseudomonadota; class Alphaproteobacteria; order Hyphomicrobiales; family Phyllobacteriaceae; genus Mesorhizobium; species Mesorhizobium sp. WSM4848. The sequence goes on along the minus strand of NZ_JBVVPX010000011.1, from coordinate 125,380 downwards.
CGTGGCTCCTCAATAGCTGCGGCTTCGAGTTTTAAAAAGGGGCGCATCGACGCAGGCTTTATGCCCGTCAGCGGCGCCGGCGAACCAGGAATAGCACAATGAAGACCGATATCCATCCCGACTACCACACCATCAAGGTCGTCATGACCGACGGCACCGAATACATGACCCGTTCGACCTGGGGCAAGGAAGGCGATACGATGAACCTCGACATCGACCCGACTACCCATCCGGCCTGGACCGGCGGCCAGCAGACCCTGCTCGACCGCGGCGGCCGCCTGTCGAAGTTCAAGAAGCGTTTCGAAGGTTTCGGCCTCTAACCCGCACGCCTTTCTCGGATCGAAGAAACCCGCCCTCGTGGCGGGTTTTTTGTTGACTGAAGCCACCCGCGACAGGAGGGTGGACTGGTTCGCGAAGGACAGCGACATGATGGCATTCAACGATAAACGATGGTCCGGCCTCACGGGCGGATACAAGGTCGTTTATGATCCACGACCGGCCTTGCGAAGGCTGACCGTTCACTACGGTGACAAGTCGGTCTGGGACGAGCTCTGGAACGAACTGCATCATCAGGGCGATGTTGGAGACGCGTCTTACGCCGCGGTTGTGGAACTGGCTCGCATCTCCGAAGGCCAAACTCCAGTATATTGGGGAGCTTACGGTCTGGCCGCGACGATCGAAGAAGCGCGATTGGCCTACGACCGGAACCCTCCGGTTCCGGATTGGATCGAACCACACTACAAAACTGCGTGGCAGATCCTTTTCGAATTGGCCTTGCGGGACCTGGCAGTTTCGGCGGATGACCCGACCGTAAACTGTGCATTGGCTGTTGTCGCCCTTTATAGAGGCCGGTTCAATCTCGGCCGAATGGCGATGTGCACCGAAGACGAACGCGCGGAAATGCTGCGGGATTATTTCGGCCGGTAGCCTCCGGCCCTATTCGCCGACCAGTTCGCGCAGCGCCATCCGCTTATAGGCAGCGACCAGGTCGTCGCCTTCTTGCCGTCCGACCGAGATCGCCAGCCGCATGGTGGCCTCGCCCATCTGCCAGATGAGAAGCGCCGTCGTTTCGAGCGCCGCCGGATCGGCGGCGGGCCGCAGCCGCTTCAGCACCGCGGTGAGGAATTCGGCGTTGGCCCGGCTGTCGGCGAGCTCGAGTTCGCGCAGCGCCTTGTCGGCCTGTGTGCCCGACCAGATGTCGCGCATCACCGGCTCCGCCAGGAACAGCCCGTAATAGATATCCACCAGTTCGAAAAATGCCCGCCGCAGCCCTTCGGCGTCGCTGACCTCGGAAAGGGCTGCCGCGATGCAGGCCTGGCTTTCGGCGGTGTGGCGCTCGGCCAGTGCCCGGATGATCGCCCGCTTGTCCGGGAAGAACTGGTAGAGCGAACCGATCGACACCCCGGCCCGTTCCGCCACCTCGCCCATGCGCATGGCGTCGCTGCCTTGCTCGGCGATCAGCGCGGAAGCGGAGGCCAGCATCCGCTCGACCCGCTCGCGGCTGCGTTGCTGGCTTGGCGCCCGGCGCGGCGATGCGATCTGGCCATCCTGCGAACCCGATTCGGTCGAGCCTTCCATCATTGTCTCCCGGCGAATGATCAACAAATTGGCTTGACTCACAAAATACGAGGGTTTATCACGTTTTGCAAATGCGAGGATTACTCATGTTTGTGAGCAAAGGAAAATCACCATGATCGACACAGCAACAAAACCGACTTTGATCCTCGGCGGCACCGGCAAGACCGGCCGTCGTCTCGCAGACAGGCTGATGGCGCAGGGCTTGCCGGTAAGGATCGGCTCGCGCTCGGGCACGCCACCGTTCGACTGGGAAAACAAAGCCACCTGGGCCTCCGCGCTTGATGGTGTCGGTGCCGTCTACATCAGCTACTATCCCGATCTTGCGGTTCCCGGTGCGGCCGAAGCGGTCGGCACTTTCGCCAACCTTGCCGTGGCAAGCGGTGTGCGCCGGCTGGTGCTGCTGTCGGGGCGCGGCGAAACCGAAGCGCAACGTACCGAAGAGATGCTCAAAGCCTCGGGCGCCGACTGGACGATCCTGCGCTGCGCCTGGTTTTCCCAAAACTTCAGCGAGAGTTTTTTGCTCGATCCGCTGCTCGCCGGTGAGGTGGCTTTGCCGGTCGGCATTGTCGGTGAACCATTCGTCGATGCCGACGACATTGCCGATGCCGCCGTTACGGTGCTCACCCGGCAAGGCCACATCGGGCAGCTTTACGAACTGACCGGGCCACGGCTGCTGAGCTTCGCCGACGCGGTCGCCGAGATCGGCAAGGCGAGCGGTCGTGACATCCGGTTCAAACGGATTTCGCATGCCGAGTTCACCGCCGCTGTAGCCGGGTACGAGTTGCCGGCCGAGTTCGCCTGGCTGCTCAACGAGCTGTTCACCGAAGTGCTCGACGGTCGCAACGAGGCGCTGACCGACGGCGTCGAGCGCGTGCTCGGCCGCGCCCCAAAGGACTTTTCCACCTATGCAACCGAAACCGCTGCTACGGGCATCTGGAGTGACTGACATGATCATGAAACTGCTTCCCGCCCTCACCTTCATCGCCGCGCTCGGCTCGGGCGTCGTCGCTGGTGTCTTCTTCGCCTTCTCCAGCTTCGTCATGCCGGGCCTCGCCCGCATGCCGGCTGCGGGCGGCATCGCCGCCATGAATTCGATCAATGTCACTGCGGTGACGCCGATGTTCATGACCGCGCTTTTTGGCACCGGGCTGATCTGCCTTGTGCTTGCCGTCGGCGCTGTCATCGGCTGGGGCCAACCGGGTTCATTGTGGCTTCTCGCCGGCGCCCTGATCTATCTCGTCGGCAACCTGATCGTGACGATGATTTTCAACGTGCCACTCAACAACGCACTGGCAGCCGTCGATCCGGCCAGCGCCAACGGCGCCGCAGTGTGGGCCACCTATCTCAGGGACTGGGTGATGTGGAACCACGTCCGCACCATCACCGCAATCGCAGCACTGGCCTGCTTCATCATGGCGTGGCGGGGTTAATGCAGGGACCCTGCATCAGGCAGGGTCTTTTGACGTGGTATCTTTTTCTTTTGACTTGTCGTTCTTGCGGTCGACATGGCCAAGATCGCGGTCCGGATCGATCACGTCGCGAACCAGCTGCTTGAGCCTTGCGGCATCGGGAAAGCCGCCGTCGCGCTTGCGGTCCCAGACCAGAGTGTCGTTGCAGGAAATGGTGAAGATGCCGCCGGTGCCGGGCACCAGCGTCACCTCGCCCAGGTCCGTTGCGAAGGTCGACAGCAGCTCCTGCGCCATCCAGCCGGCACGGAGCAGCCAGTGACACTGCGAGCAATACATGATGCGGACCTGGGGTAACGGCTTTTCGGTCATGTCAGATTGAGCTCCGCTCATATGTCAGATTGAGCTCCGCTCATGTCTCGGGCTGAGCCGTGCTCATGCCGCGCTGAGTTTCGCCATGGTCTCGTCGTCGACCTCGAAATTGGCGTAGACGCTCTGCACGTCGTCATCGTCCTCGAGCGTCGCGACCAGCTTCATCAGCGACTGTGCCCGCTCCTCGTCGACCGCAATGTTGGTCTGCGGCTTCCAGATCGGCTTCACCGATTCAGCCTCGCCGAGCGCGCCTTCCAGCGCCTTCGACACCTCGCCGAGGTTCTCGAACGCGCAATAGATCCTGTGGCCCTCCTCGTCCGACTGGACGTCATCGGCCCCGGCCTCGATCGCCGCATCCATGACCTTCTCGGCGCCACCGACCGACGCCGGATAAAAAATCTCGCCGACACGGTCCCACATGAACGACACCGAGCCGGTTTCGCCCATCGCCCCGCCGGCCTTGGTGAAGGCGGCGCGCACATTCGACGCCGAGCGGTTCCGGTTGTCGGTCAGCGCCTCGACGATCAGCGCGACGCCGCCCGGTCCGTAGCCCTCGTAGCGCACGGCTTCATAGGTCTCGGCATCGCCCATCGACGCCTTGTTGATGGCGCGCTGGATGTTGTCCTTCGGCATCGACACCGCCTTGGCGTTCTGCACCGCAAGACGCAGGCGCGGGTTCATCGACGGATCCGGCGTGCCGCTCTTGGCGGCGACTGTTATTTCGCGCGCCAGCTTGGAAAACATTTTCGACCGCACCGCGTCCTGGCGGCCCTTGCGGTGCATGATGTTCTTGAACTGTGAATGGCCAGCCATGGCACCCCTGTCGTCTTCTTGGCAGAGCATCCTGCAGCGAGGTAGTCACCTCGCCTTTTACCAAAATGCTCGAATTCAAAATTTCAGAACGTCCCTGCTGCGTCCGGATGGACGTACGGCGCTCTATCTCGGAATGGCCGGCTTATAGATAAATCGGCTCAATTCGTCCAGCCGCGCCGTAAGGGCGGTGCGCAACACGCCCGCCAGTTGCATGCCTCCGGCCGCTCACTCCTCCAGATCGGATTTCAGCCGGTCGAGAATGCTGATCGCATGCGTGGCGTACTGGCTGATCCAGCGGTCGTGGATCTGCTTGATCGGCAGCGCATTGAGATGGTTCCAGCGTTCGCGCCCCTCGCGCCGCGCCACCACCAGGTCGGCTTCCTCCAGCACTTTCAGATGCAGCATGACGGTGCAGCGGTCCATGTCGGGAAAGGCATCGCACAGCATGCCGGTGGTCCGCGGCGCGTCCTTCAGCTCGTCCAGCAGCGCACGCCGGCGCGGATGCGCCAGCGCCTTGAAAACATTGTCGTCCTGAGCTTTGCTTGACATGTTATATTTTTATAACATAATGCGGTTCTGATCAAGGAAGGAGCTGTGGATATGTCTCTAGGATTCAGAGTTTCGGGCCGCATCGGCAAACCGGTCGCCGAAGTTTTCGACGCGGTCGTCAACCCGAACAAACTCAGCGGCTATTTCACCACCATCGGCGGCGCCAGCGCCCCGCTGGGGGCCGGCGCCAAGGTCGTCTGGTGGGGCAAGGTCCCGGTCGAGGTCGACGAGGTGGAAAAAGACAACCGCATCGTGCTGCGTTGGGACGCCACCGACGCCGACGGCAAGCCGGCTTACAAGACGCGCATCGAGATGAATTTCGAGCCGCTGGACGACGGCGGCACCTTCGTCACCATCGCCGAGGCCGGCTGGCACGAGGACGCGGTCGGCCTGAAGAAGTCCTACCTCAATTGCGAGGGCTGGTCGCAAATGCTGGCCTGCATGAAGGCCTATGTCGAATACGGCATCAATTTGCGCGACGGCTACTATCGCAGCGAGATGAAGGGCGAGCCCGCCAATGAAGACAATATCTAAGAAGACGGAGGAAAGAATGGCTGCGAAAATCACCGGCGGCATCAACATCGCCATGAAAGTGCCGTCCCACCAACACCAGGAGACGATCGCCTTCTACCGCGATGTCGTCGGCCTGAAACCGTTCACGGCCAAGGCGCCGGCGATCGGTTTCGAACTCGGCCCCAATCGCCTGTGGATCGACGAGGCGCCGATGCTGAGCCAGGCCGAGGTCTGGCTGGAGTTGTTCACCGACGATTTTCCGGCCGCCGCCGATCATCTCGCCAAGGCCGGCGTTGTGCGCTGCGACGCCATCGAGGCGCTCGGCGAAAGTTTTCGTGGCGGCTGGATCACCAATCCGGCCAACATCATTCACCTGGTGCGCGAACCCGACGCCTGGTGACGGAAACGTGTACGGAAGGAGGACGAAATGGACTTCCGTGAGATACCGACCGCCGAATCCGGCATGCTGATCCGGAGACCGGTCGCAGAAGTATTCGAAGCCATCGTCGATCCGGCGATCACGACGAAATTCTGGTTCACCCACGGCAGCGACAGGCTCGACAGCGGCAACGAGGTTCGCTGGGAATGGCGGATGTATGGCGTTTCGACGCCGGTCACGGTCAGCGAGTTCGTCAGCAACGAAAAGATCGTCCTGCAATGGAGCGATCCGCCGACCACGGTGGTCTGGACTTTTACCGAGACGCCGGGCGGCACCTTTGTCGAGGTTCGCAATTTCGGTTTTGCCGGCAGCCCCGATGAACAGGTCAAGCAGGCGATCGGCTCGACCGATGGCTTCGCGCTGGTGCTCGCCGGCGCCAAGGCCTGGCTGGAGCAAGGCTTGACGCTTGGCCTGATCGGCGATCGTCATCCGAAGGGCGTGCCGACCCTTAGCTGAAGCGCTCAGGACCGCCGCTTTTCCTGCTCCGTCACATGACGACGGAGCACGCGGTTGATCTCGGTTTGATAACCGCCACCCTCGACGTGCTCCTTGAACCAGGACAGCACATCAGCGTCGAGCCGAATGGTCACCGGTTGCTTGAGCGGCCGATAAAGATGCCCGCGGCGAGCGTGAACCCAGTTCTCGGTCGGGGCTTCCGGAATGTCGGAAGTATCGATTTCGTCGTCAGGCAAATCAGCCAGCTTGGCAAGCTGCTCGCGCTGATCCTGGCTAAGCTCCTTCCTGCTCATAGCGCCTCCTTTCATGCGGCGTCGCTTTTCGGGCGCCGATAATCCGAACCCGTTCTTCATCTTCGAGATCAGGGTATGTGTGCACAACGAGCAAAACCACCAGCATCTCGATCATCCCAATCGCATGCCATCGTTGCTCCCCACCTTCGAACCGGTCAGGCACGATGAGATGAAGCGGATCGTCGAAGACGCCTTTTGCGAGATCGAATGCGACCGTGCTTGGCAAGATTGCGCCTAGCCTTTTCAGCATCCCACTCGAACTGCAAGGCCGCACCATCATTTACAATATTGTACGTACAATTCCGTAAGAGTCAAACGGCGATGACTCAGTGCCCCGCGCCGGCCTTTGCCTTTCTGCGACGTCGCGCCAGCATGTTGAGGCCCTCGACCAGCGCGGAAAAGCCCATGGCGGCGTAGATGTAGCCCTTCGGCACATGGAAGCCCATGCCGTCGGCGATCAGCGTCATGCCGATCATCAGCAGGAAGCTCAGCGCCAGCATGACGATGCTCGGGTTCTTGGCGATGAAGTTGGCAAGTGGTCCGGCCGCCAGCATCATCACGGTGACCGCGACGATGACGGCGATGTACATGATGGCGATCTCGTCGGTCATGCCGACCGCGGTGATGATCGAATCGATCGAGAAGACGAGGTCGAGCAGCAGGATCTGGAAGACGGCGCCGGCCAGCGAAAGCTGCAGCGCCTCGCCTATCATCGTGTCCTGGTGATCTTCGAGATCGACCGTGTGGTGGATCTCCTTGGTCGCTTTCCAGACGAGGAACAGGCCGCCGGCGATCAGGATCAGATCGCGCCAGGAAAAGCCATGGCCGAAAGCGGTGAACACCGGCGCCGTCAACTGGACGATGATCGAGATGGTGGCAAGCAGCACCAGCCGCATGATCAGCGCCGCAGAAATGCCGATTCGCCGGGCGCGAGCCCTCTGCGCCTCCGGCAATTTGTTGGTCAGGATCGAGATGAAGATCAGATTGTCGATGCCGAGCACCACCTCCAGCACAATCAGCGTCAGCAACGCTACCCATGCGGTCGGATCGGAGACAAAGGCGAAATGTGGCGCCAGGAATTCGATGAGCTGCATGGAGGTCGTCCCCTCTTACGATCTGAAGCAGGCGTAGCCGGCAATTAGGTACTGCAATCGCTTACATCAATGTCATGACCAGAACGAATGTCATGACCAGAACGAGGGCGCCGTTTCCTCCAGCCGCGGCCCGCGGCGAAACGGCGCAATCCGCTCGGTCAGGCCGCTGCGATCCGATATGTCGACGCCGACGCCGCACAATGTCGCCGGGCCGCTCGCCGCTTCGAAGCGTCCTTTCGGCACCTTCGACAGAAACCGGTTGAGCGGCTCCTCCTTGTCCATGCCAAGCGAAGAATCATAGTCGCCGCACATGCCGGCGTCTGAGATGTAGCCGGTGCCGCCATTGAGGATATGGTGGTCGCCGGTCGGCTGATGCGTGTGGGTGCCGACGACCAGGCTGGCGCGGCCGTCGACGAAGTGCGCAAAGCACATTTTTTCAGAGGTCGCCTCGGCATGGAAATCGATGACCACCGCATCGGCCTGCTCGCCGAGCGGGCAGGCAGCAAGCTCGCGCTCGCCGGCCTGAAATGGATCGTCGAGTTCAGGATGCATGAACACCCGGCCCATGATGTTGGCGACCAGAACGCGCGCGCCATTCCTGGCGATGTAGACGCCCGAGCCCCGCCCTGGCGTACCCTTGGGGAAATTGGACGGACGCAGGAACCGTTCCTCGCGCGGCGCGAACGCCAGCGCATCGCGCTGGTCCCAGACATGGTTGCCGGTGGTGACGACATCGGCGCCCGCCGCGACCGTCTCGCGAAAGATCTCTTCGGTGATGCCGAAGCCGCCGGCGGCGTTCTCGCCATTGACGATGACGAAGTCGAGTTTGAAATCCGAGATCAGGCCGGGCAGTTGTTCCCACACCGCCGTGCGTCCCGTCTTGCCGACCATATCGCCGAGGAAGAGAAGTCTCATATAAGCCTGATCCCGAACCGAAGGTCAGCGAAGCAAAAAGCTGCATGACTTTCGGAAAAGACCATGCGTCCAGGAACTTTACTACAATTTCGGCGCGAACCGGCGCAACCCGCTCTCGGTGAGTATTTCCGGAATGGTCACGTCATGCAGCTCGTCCGGCACCTGCGCCACCTCCTGGCAGTCGAAAGCAATGCCGATCAGCCGCGGCGGCTGCCCCTTGTCGACCAGCCGCGCGATGGCACGGTCGTAATAGCCGGCGCCGTAGCCGATGCGATGGCCGCGTGCATCGAAGGCGGCAAGCGGCACCAGCATCACCTGCGGATCGAGCACCTCGGCCTCCTCATGCGGCCCGACGGTGCCGAACCCCATGTCGATCATCGGTGCGCCGCGCACCAATTCGCGAAAGACGATGGTGGTCTTGTCGAGAATCGCCGGCAGGCAAAGCCTTGCACCTTTTTCGCGCAAGGCGAACATCAGCGGCCGGACGTCGACTTCCGAGCGCATCGGCCAGAAGCCGGAGATGATCTGGCCCGGCTCTATCGCAATGCTGTCCCGCGCGGTCTCGGCCATTTCGAGCGCTGCCTCCACCCGCCAGAACGGATCGAGCGCGTCGCGGCGCCCGAGTGCTTCGCGCCGCAGTTTTTTTTTCAGTTCTTTCAAGGATGTCATGCGCCGACGTGTAGAAAAGGTCAGATTTGGATGGAGTTTTAGGAGCGACGTTTTCCACCGCATGATCCACCGAGGCGTGGATCCTTTGCGTCGAGTGACGATCCACACAACCGGTGGAGAGAGCGATCCCGGGAACCTACAAAGTAGGTGGGCGCCGTATGAGAAAACCCACGGGTCTTCCCAGGGACAGCTCCCTAGGGATCATTAAGGCCCCGGGGAAAATGTTCTCCTGCCGGGAAGCGCAGACCGTCTTGTCCAATATAAGCCGACGATCAACCAAGCGCCATAGCGATGGCCATGCTCGGCGGCTTAATTCGTCACAAAGCCCTGCCTGAGAGTGTCTTGGCACAAGGTTTCACCGCGCCCTCGCCGCTGCGCCTTGCAGCGGCCGGACTGTCTCCTTACGGTTGCCATCACAACCGAGGAGCAAAAATGCGTTTCGAAGGCACGGCGGCCTATGTCGCCGACAAGGATCTGATGGTGGCGGTCAATGCGGCGATCGCGCTGGAGCGGCCTTTGCTGGTCAAGGGCGAGCCCGGCACCGGCAAGACCGAACTGGCCCGGCAAGTGGCGGCCGCGCTCGGCCTCGAGCTGATCGAATGGCATGTCAAGTCGACGACAAGGGCGCAGCAGGGCCTCTACGAGTATGACGCCGTCTCGCGGCTGCGCGACAGCCAGCTCGGCGACGAGCGCTTCAACGACATCAGGAATTATATCAAGCGTGGCAAGCTCTGGGACGCCTTCGCGACGGCCAGGAAGGTCGTGCTTCTGATCGACGAGATCGACAAGGCCGACATCGAGTTCCCCAACGATCTGCTGCAGGAACTCGATCGAATGGAGTTCTTCGTCTACGAGACCGGCGAGACCATCCGCGCCGCTGTGCGCCCGATCGTCATCATCACCTCCAACAACGAGAAGGAACTGCCGGACGCTTTCCTGCGCCGCTGCTTCTTCCACTATATCCGCTTTCCCGACGTCGAGACGCTGCATCGGATCGTCGACGTGCACTATCCCGGCATCAAGCAGAGCCTGGTGCGCGCCGCACTCACCCAGTTCTACGCGATCCGCGAGGTGCCGGGCCTGAAGAAGAAGCCGTCGACCTCCGAGGCACTCGACTGGATCCGCCTGCTCGTGGCCGACGACATCGCGCCCGAGGATTTGCGCGCCGACCCGAAGAACGCGTTGCCCAAGCTGCACGGCGCGCTGTTGAAGAACGAACAGGATGTGCATCTGTTCGAGCGGCTGGCTTTCATGGCGAGAAGGCAGGGGTGAGGAGCGGTCGGCCAAAGCCGACGAAAAGGCAATGATTTGGCTTTTCGAGCGACGAACGCCCGGAGCCATAGCGGAGGGCCGGGCATGCGGCGGACAGCGCTTTCCTGTTGCTGGACCGTTGCCGCCGGCCGGGCACCGGGGCAGCCTGGGCCCGAAGCTTCGGAAGGAAATGAAATGACCGAGATCACCGTCCGCCCACTCGCGCAATCCGACCACGCCGACTGGCAGCGCCTGTGGACTGCCTACCTCACCTTCTACGAAACCAGGCTGCCGGAAGACGTCTATGCCGTCACCTGGAAGCGCCTGTTCACGGCGGGTGAGTTCGAACCAAAAGGGTTCATCGCCACGCTCAGCGGTAAGGCGGTCGGCCTGACGCACTATCTCTACCATCGCTCCTGCTGGTCAGAAAAAAACAACTGCTATCTGCAGGACCTGTTCGCCGACCCGGATGTACGCGGCAAAGGCGTCGGCGCCGCCCTGATCGAAGCGGTCAAGCAGGAAGCCGGCAAGATCGGCGTCAAGAACGTCTACTGGATGACGCACGAGACCAACACCACCGCGCGCAAACTCTACGACCACGTGGCGCGGCGCACCGGCTTCATCGAGTATGATCTGATGTGATGAACGGTCGATTGCCCGGCTTGCCGGATGGATTTGAGGAGGAATGATGACACACTATGTCGGAATCCTTGACGGCGCAGACGATGTCTGGGAGTGCGGGTGCCCGATCTGCCCGGATGTCACGGCGGTGGCGCAAGTCCCGAGGAAGCAATTGCCGACGCGACGTCCGCCACCGCGAATGGATCGAAGCACGTATTGCAAAGCACTTACCCATACCCAACCCAAGGACGGTAGCGGATTTGCTGCGATCCAGCGAAATCGACAGGCCCGGGCGTGAATCCGCCGTCATCGTGAGGCACAGATAGCAATTGTTCATCCCCTTCTTCCTCGAACTGAAGGCTGCGCGGGTTCCGGTCTCGCTCCGGGAATATCTGTCGCTGCTGGAAGGGCTGGAGGCGGGGCTGGTCGACTATGACGTCGAGGGTTTTTACTATCTCGCCCGCTCGGCACTGGTGAAGGACGAGCGCCACATCGACCGTTTCGACCAGGTCTTTTCGCACATCTTCAAGGGCGTTGAAACGCTGGCTGGCGAAAACCCGGTCGACGTCGAAAACATCCCGGAGGAATGGCTGCGGCGGCTTGCCGAAAAGCACCTGACCGACGAGGAGAAAAAGCTGATCGAGGCCCTCGGCGGTTTCGAAAAGCTGATGGAAACGCTGAAACAGCGGCTGGAGGAACAGAAAGGCCGCCACCAGGGCGGGTCAAAATGGATCGGCACCGGCGGAACCTCACCCTTCGGCGCCTATGGCTACAATCCCGAGGGCGTTCGCATCGGTCAGCACGAAAGCCGCAACCGCCGTGCGGTGAAAGTCTGGGACAAGCGTGAGTTCAGGAATTTCGACGATGCCGTCGAGCTCGGCACCCGCAACATCAAGATCGCGCTGAAACGCCTGCGCCGCTGGGTGCGCGAAGGGGCCGAGGAGGAGTTCGACCTGCCCGGCACGATCCACGCCACGGCCGAGCATGGCTATCTCGACGTGCAGACACGGCCTGAGCGGCGCAACGCCGTAAAACTGCTGATGTTCTTCGATGTCGGCGGCTCGATGGACGATCACATCAGAAGCGTCGAGGAGCTGTTTTCGGCCGCCCGCGCCGAATTCCGCCAGCTCGAATATTTTTACTTCCACAATTGCCTCTACGAGGGTGTGTGGAAGGACAATCGCCGTCGCCATGCGGAGGTGATTCCGACCTTCGATCTGCTCCACAAATACGGTCCGGACTACAAGGTGATCGTCGTCGGCGATGCCTCGATGAGCCCCTATGAGATCGCGCATCCCGGCGGCTCGGTCGAGCACTGGAATCCGGAGGCCGGCGTCGTCTGGCTCGGCCGTCTGCTGCAGCAATGGCCGAACGCGGTATGGCTCAACCCCGAAAGCGAAAAGCACTGGGGTTTTGCCCATTCGATCGCCATGATCCGCGATATCTTTGGCGGCCGCATGTTTCCGCTGACGCTCGCCGGGCTCGACGCCGCGACGAAGCAGCTTTCAAGGAAGCACTGAATGGATTCACGCAAAACAGGACGGCCGACCTGTTTCCTCTGCCTGCAATGTGGCGTCCAGTTCGCTGAAACAGCTGCGCCGCCGGACAATTGCCCGATCTGCGAGGACGAGCGGCAATATGTGCGCTGGGAGGGCCAGGCCTGGATCACGCCGGAACAGCTCGCCGCCGGGCATCGGATCGTGATGAAGGACGACGCCGGCGTGCTCGCCTTCGGCATCGAGCCGCGCTTCGCCATCGGTCAGCGGGCGCTGCTGGCACAGACGCCGCACGGCAATGTGCTGTGGGACTGCATCTCGTTGGTCAGCGACGAGGCGGTGGCCGAAATCAACCGACGAGGCGGCCTGGCCGCGATCGCCATTTCGCACTGCCATTATTATTCGGCGATGGTCGAGTGGAGCGAAGCGTTTGGCGGCGTGCCGATCTATCTGCATGCCGATGACCGCAAGTGGATCATGCGGCCGCATCCGGATGTTGTCAGTTGGCAGGGTGAGACGCGCGCCCTGAACCCGTCGCTGACACTTATCCGTTGCGGCGGTCACTTTGCCGGTGGCCAGGTGCTGCACTGGAAGCGCGACGGCGGCGACGCCATCTTGGCCGGCGACATCTTGCAGGTGACGCCAACCCGCCGCCATGTCAGCTTCATGTACAGCTATCCGAACTACATCCCGCTCAATGCGGCGAAGGTACTCCGCATCGCGTCGGCACTGGAGCCTTTCGCGTTCGACCATATCTACGGCGCATGGTGGAACCAGAACGTCATCGGCGATGCAAAGACGGCATTTGCAGGGTCGGTTGCGCGGTATCTCGCAGCGATCGCCTGAGGAATTCTTCGCGCGCAGCATCGGAAATACCGGCAAACGCCGTAACAAATACCTATTTTTAGGCGAACTTGGGAAGACAACCCCAAAAGCGGCATGAGCCAAGAGGCAAAAAATGGATAGTCACACCTACCCAGTCACTCGCACCGATGCCGAATGGCGCGCCCGGCTGACGCCGGAGCAATATGCGGTGATGCGCAATCACGGCACCGAGCGGCCGGGTAGCTGCGCCCTGCTTCATGAGAAGCGCGCCGGCACTTTTTCCTGCGTCGGCTGCGACCAGCCCTTGTTCGAATCCAAGCTAAAGTTCGAGAGCGGCACCGGCTGGCCAAGCTTCAACGATCCGGTGCCCGGTTCGTTCGAGACGACCGTCGACCGCAGCTACGGCATGGTCCGCACCGAATGCCACTGCGCCCGCTGCGGCAGCCATCTCGGCCACGTCTTCGAGGACGGCCCGCCGCCGACCGGCCTGCGCTATTGCATCAACGGGGTCGCGCTGAAATTCGAGCCGGCTGCCTGACTGCAATTTAAGGTTGTGCAATTCAGCGTTGTCAAAAGACGGATTCGGCCGGCCTTGGCCGGCAGCACTGTCCCGTCAGATAACCACCACCAGGATCAGCCACAGCACGGCCCCCAGCGTCATCAGCGAAGCCTTGAGGCCGCCGGATTTCTCGGCTGTCCGCCACACCGCAAAAGTCAGGAAGAAATTGTACGGCGCCGGCGCGAAATGCACCGCCAGAACGAGAGCGAGCGGCAGCTTCAGCCCGAGCAGAATCAGCGCCAGCACCGACGCTGCGATGTTGATCGCCGTGCCGACAAGGACAAGATCGCGCCAGAACAGCCGGTCTAGCGGCGCCGTGCCTTGCCAGCGCGAGCGGAAAAAACCCGCCGCACGGCCTGCCTCGCCGTCTTCGCTTTCGAAAGTCTCTGGCGCGCTCATCGATGCGGCTTTCTCTCATTCGGCAGCCGCAGAGATTCCCAAAGCAGCAAGCCTGTCAACGCAAATCGATCATCGGCACGCAAGCGTATGATTTGACAAATTGTCATCAAACGGTCGTGAAACCTTTCTACGTCGGCATCTTGGCAAGGACACCCTTGCCCGACTCTGCCGCCCCATCATCCAGTCGCCTGCCAGGGAGGTCTTGAGATGAGCGATAATGTCTACAACGTGCTGTTTCTTTGCAACGCCAATTCGGCGCGATCGATCATGGCGGAAGCCATCCTCGATCGGATCGGTGCCGGCAGGTTCAAGGCCTTTTCCGCCGGTTCGCAGCCGAAGGGCGAGGTCAATCCCTACGCGCTGCAGCTGCTCGAAAGCCTCAGCTACAATACGAGCTTCGCCCGTTCGAAAGGCTGGGGCGAGTTTGCCGAGCCCGACGCGCCGGAAATGAATTTCATCTTCACGCTTTGCGACAGCACCGCGAATGAATCCTGTCCGATCTGGCCCGGTCATCCGATGACCGCGCTCTGGTCGATTCCGGACCCAGCCAAGGCAGACGGCACCGAAGCCGAACTGCATCTTGCCTTTGCCGATGCCTATCGCATGCTCAACAACCGCATCTCGCTGTTCACCAATCTGCGGGTGGATGCGCTCGACCATCTGGCGCTGCAGCAGCATCTCGACCAGATTGGGCGCGACACGGCGAAGCCGAACTAACTCAAGCCACTGCGACGCGAATTCACGAACCGGCTTCGCCACCCTCGCCCAGCACCTCGGCAACGGCGCGCTCGAAACGCGATGCTTCCGTCACCAGCCAGTCGGCCATGGCCGGCCAATTGTCCTCGGCAAAACAGTTCACCCGCCACAGCGAATTGATGCCGAGGCCCTCGCAACTCTGTTCCGGCCTGAGCTTCAACCTGTCTTCGATCGCCGGCTGGAACGGCCTCAACCGCGACCAGGCTTGCGTGGCACCGAACTTCTCGTTGCGGCCGAAGAAGACGCCGACATGGTTCTGCGCCGGCGCGACATACATGGAAAGGACCAGTGCGAAGTCGGGCAGCCCGCGCTGCCAGAACCAGGGTCCGCGCCGCGCCATCAGAGGCCTTTCTTCCGGATGCCGTTCCGCGAACAGCGTCCAGAAGCCGCGTTGGCGGAACTCAGAGGCGCGGCGGCCGCCAAAGTCGAATTCGCTCATGGTTCGACCCGTTGCGGGCGCAACCGGCGCCCAGGGCTGTTACCAGCCTTACACCATGCCGAGTGCGGCTTTGTAGAGATCGAGGATGGTTTCCTCCTCTTGCCGCTCAGCCTGGTCCTTCTTGCGCAGCCGGATGATCGACCGCATCGCCTTGGTGTCGAAGCCGGTGCCCTTGGCCTCGGCGAACACTTCCTTGATGTCGTCGGCGATCGTCTTCTTCTCTTCCTCGAGCCGCTCGATGCGCTCGATGAAAGCTCGCAGCTGGCCGGCGGCAACAGTCTGGCTGGTCTCGGTGATGTCGTCGGCCATTTTTTCTCCGCGTCGTTTTCCTTGCCGCGACTCACGAACCGTCGCGGCGAATTTCCAGCGGTTCGATGCCCGACCGGAGGCGACCGGTCAAGCTGTTATCGATGCGGCATGAAGAGTTGGGCACACCCCAAGGTGTGTTGAGATTCAGGTCAGGCCGAGCCGGAGTCGTAGACGGGCGCGTAGCGAGCAAACAAGGTGGCTGCCGAGAACCGGAGCGGAGCGTACTTAAGTACGTGAGCCCGCGCATGACCCCCGAAATCGAAATCGATTTCGGAAAGGATCATGCGCAAATCAAGTACTACAGCGTCCTTTGCGCGCCCAAGGGGCGCGCGGCGCTGTCGGCAAGCGCAGGAAGCTGGCGTTTGCAGGCCGCATCACCTGAATATCAACGCACCCTATCCGAAGGCGATCAGCAGATCCTTGGCGTCGATCTGATCGCCGGCCCTGACCAGCACTTCGGCGATTGTGCCGTCGCGCTCGGCATGCAATGCCGTCTCCATCTTCATCGCCTCGATCGACAGCAGCACGTCGCCGGCCTTGACCGCCTGGCCGGCGGCAACGGCAAGCGCCGAGACGACGCCGGGCATCGGCGCGCCGACATGCGCCTCGTTGCCCGGCTCAGCCTTGCGCCGCGCCTTGGCGGCGGAAGCGCCGTGCGCCCGATCCGGCACTTTGACCCGGCGCGGCTGGCCGTTGAGCTCGAAGAACACGGTGACCATGCCCTTCTCGTCAACATCGCCGATGGCCAGGCAGCGCACCACCAGCGTCTTGCCCTTCTCGATGTCGACAAAGATCTCGTCCTCCGGCTTCATGCCATAGAAATAGGTCGGCGTCGGCAGCACGCTGACCGGCCCATAGGTTTCCTGCGCTGCGGTAAAGTCGGAGAAGACCTTCGGGTACATCAGCCACGAGGCGAATTCGAATTCGCTGAGTTTGCGTTCGAGCTTGTCTTCGATCTCCTTGCGGCTGGCCTTGAGATTGGCTGCTTTCAGCAGCGAACCGGGCCGCACGGTGATCGGTTTGTCGCCTTTCAGCACCTTCTTTTGCAGTGCCTCCGGCCAGCCGCCGGGCGACTGGCCGAGGTCGCCGCGCAGCATCGATACGACCGAGTCGGGGAAGGCGATATCCCTGGCCGGATTTTCGACATCGGCAACCGTCAGGTCCTGACTCACCATCATCAGCGCCATGTCGCCGACGACCTTGGACGACGGCGTCACCTTGACGATGTCACCGAACATCAGATTGACGTCGTGATAGGTCTGCGCCACTTCGTGCCAGCGCGTCTCCAGCCCGAGCGAGCGCGCCTGCTCCTTGAGGTTGGTGAACTGCCCACCCGGCATTTCGTGCAGGTAGACTTCCGAGGCCGGCCCCTTCAGGTCGCTTTCGAAGGCAGCATACTGGTTGCGCACCGCCTCCCAGTAGAACGAGATGTTCCTGATCCATTGCGGGTCGAGGCCCGGATCCCGCTCGGTGCCCTTCAGCGCCTCGACGATCGAGCCCAGGCAAGGCTGCGAGGTGTTGCCGGACAGGGCATCCATCGCCGCGTCGATGGCGTCGACACCGCTGTCCACCGCCGCCAGCACCGTCGCCGCCGACAGGCCTGACGTGTCGTGCGTGTGAAAGTGGATCGGCAGGTCGGTCGCCTCGCGCAGCGCCTTGAACAGTGCGCGGGCGGCATTCGGCTTCAAGAGCCCGGCCATGTCCTTGACCGCGACGATATGGGCGCCGGCCGCCTGCAACTCCCTGGCCAGCGCGACGTAATATTTGAGGTCGTACTTGGCTCGGGCCGGGTCGAGTATGTCGCCGGTGTAGCAGATCGCTGCTTCGATCAGCTTGCCTTCGGCGCCGACAGCGTCCATGGCGACGCGCATGTTGTCGACCCAGTTCAAACAGTCGAAGACGCGGAACAGGTCGACGCCGCCGCTTGCTGCCTGTTTGACGAAATGCTGGACGACATTGTCCGGATAATTGGTGTAGCCGACGCCGTTGGCGCCGCGCAAAAGCATCTGTAGCAACAGATTGGGCGCTGCCTCCCGCACCAGCGACAGCCGCTCCCACGGGTCTTCGGTGAGGAAGCGCATGGCGACGTCGAAGGTCGCCCCGCCCCAGCATTCGAGCGACAAAAGCTGTGGCAGTGCGCGCGCATAGGTGCCGGCAATGCCGGCGATGTCATAGGTGCGCACGCGCGTCGCGAGCAGGGACTGGTGTCCGTCGCGCATTGTCGTGTCGGTGACCAGCACTTCCTTTCGTGCGCGCATCCAGGCCGCGAATTTCTCCGGCCCAAGCGCATCGAGCTTCTGCTTGCTGCCATCGGGCACATTGCCGTTGAGGTAGGGCACCATGGGCGCCGCCGCATCGGCCTTCGGCTGCGGCCGGCCGCGGGTTTCGGGATGGCCGTTGACGCTGACATCGGCCAGGTAGTTGAGCAGCTTGGTCGCGCGATCCTGCCGCTTCACGCTCGCGAACAGTTCCGGTGTCGTATCGATGAACTTGGTCGTATAGGAATTTTCGGCGAAACTTGGGTGATTGATGATCGCCTCAAGGAAGGTGAGGTTGGTCGCCACCCCGCGAATACGGAACTCGCGCAGCGCCCGGTTCATGCGGGCGATGGTCTCGGCCGGCGTCGGTGCCCAGGCCGTCACCTTCTCCAGCAGCGGGTCGTAGAAACGGGTGATGACCGCGCCCGAATAGGCGGTGCCGCCATCGAGGCGGATGCCGAAACCGGTGGCGCCGCGATAGGCGGTGATGCGCCCATAGTCGGGAATGAAATTATGCTCGGGATCTTCCGTGGTGATGCGGCACTGCAGCGCGTGGCCGTTGAGCCGGATATCCCCCTGCGCCGGCACGCCCGATTCCGGCGTGCCGATGGCAAAGCCATCGAGGATATGAATCTGCGCCTTGACGATGTCGATGCCGGTCACCTGCTCAGTGACGGTGTGCTCGACCTGGATACGCGGATTGACTTCGATGAAGTAGAATTTGCCGGTGTCGGCATCCTGCAGGAATTCGACCGTGCCGGCGCCGATATAGCTCGTCTCGCGCGCGATTTTGAGCGCGTAGCCGCAAAGCTCTTCGCGCTGCGACATCTCGAGATACGGCGCCGGCGCGCGCTCGATCACCTTCTGGTTGCGGCGCTGGATCGAGCAATCGCGCTCGAACAGGTGCACGGCGTTGCCGTGTGTGTCGCCCAGCACCTGGACCTCGACATGGCGGGCGCGCTCGATCAGCTTTTCGAGATAGACCTCGTCCTTGCCGAAGGCGGCTTTCGCTTCGCGCTTGCCCTCCGTCACCTCGCGGGCGAGATCGGCTTCCGAGCGGATGGCGCGCATGCCGCGGCCGCCGCCGCCCCACGATGCCTTCAGCATCACCGGATAGCCGATCGTCCTGGCGAGTGCCTTCACCGCCGCCACTTCGTCCGGCAGGGGATCGGTGGCGGGAATTACCGGCACGCCGACCTCGATTGCCAGGTTGCGTGCGGCGACCTTGTTGCCGAGCCTGCGCATCGTATCCGGCTTCGGTCCGATGAAAATGATGCCCGCCCTGGCGCAGGCCTCGGCGAATTCAGGGCTTTCCGACAACAGCCCATAGCCCGGATGGATGGCATCGGCGCCCGACAGCCTGGCGACGCGGATCACTTCCTCGATCGACAGATAGCTTTCGATCGGCCCCATATCCCTGGTCAGATGCGGCCCGCGCCCGACCTGGTAGCTTTCATCTGCCTTGAAGCGGTGCAGCGAGTATTTGTCCTCCTCGGCCCAGATCGCCACGGTCTTGAGGCCGAGTTCGTTGGCCGCGCGGAAGACGCGGATGGCGATTTCGGACCGGTTGGCGACAAGGATCTTCGTGATTGCCAAGGACAAGGCTCCGGACGCTGGCGGGAAGGGAACTGGAGCCATGATTAACGCGAAAATGCTGCAGCGCAAACAAAATCGAAGAAGTCATTAAACCGATTTAGTTTGATTTATCGCGTGGCACATTACGTGTCGGTCCGGACAACGCATCGCAGTCCCGATCCGGGCTTTCGGGAACTCCCATGATAAATGCCCGGCGCGAGGCGCCGGGCATTTAATGTGGGCAACGGTCCGGTTATTTGCCGGGTGCGTTCTCGACATAGGTGTACTTGCCGTCGTCACCCTTTTTCCAGGTGTACATGACGTAGTCCGGGCGGGTGATGTCGCCTTTCGCATCATAGCCGATCTCGCCGATCGTGGTCTTCCAGGGGCCGGCCGACTTGATGGTCTCGGCAACCTTCTGAGCGTCATCGGCTGATCCGGCCTTGGCGATGGCGGCCGCGATGATTTCCATCGCCGCGTAGGAGTAGAGGGTATAGGCCTCAGGCTCGAAGCCGGCTGCGCGGAACTTCTCAACGAGTTCCTTGGCGTTCGGATTCTTGCGCGGATCCGGAGCGAACGTCATCAGCGTGCCGTCGACGGCGTCGCCGGCGATGGAGGCCAATTCGTTTGACACGATGCCGTCGCCGGACATGAAGGTTGCCTTGAGGCCCTGGTCGGCGAGTTGGCGTATGATCAGGCCGGCTTCGGTGTGCAGACCGCCATAGTAGACGACGGAGACGCCCGCGTCCTTCATCTTGGCGATGAGGGCCGAGAAATCCTTGTCGCCGACATTGATACCTTCATACATGGCCTCGGTCACGCTATTGGCTGCAAGCGCCTTCTTGGTTTCGTCGGCGAGGCCTTGGCCATAAGGCGTCTTGTCATGGATGACAGCGATCTTGGCATCCTTGAAGTTCGCGGCGAGATAGTCGCCAGCAACCTTGCCCTGCTGATCGTCGCGTCCGCAGGTGCGGAAGGTGTTCCACATGCCGCGTTCGGTGAACTTCGGATTGGTCGCAGCCGGCGTGATCTCGAGGATACCGTTCTCGGCATAGACTTCCGATGCCGGGATCGAAACGCCCGAGTTGAAGTGGCCGACCACATACTTGACGCCGTCGGCGACGAACTTGTTGGCGACCGAGATGCCCTGCTTCGGATCGGAGACGTCGTCGCCGACCGTGAGCTTGACCTGCTCGCCGTTGATGCCGCCGGCCGCATTGATGTCGGCGACAGCCTGTTCGGCGCCCTTTTGCAGCTGCGCGCCGAAGGCGGCGTTGGGACCGGTGATCGGACCGGCAACGCCGACCATGATGTCAGC
Organism: Mesorhizobium sp. WSM4848; assembly: GCF_055811375.1. Taxonomy (NCBI): domain Bacteria; kingdom Pseudomonadati; phylum Pseudomonadota; class Alphaproteobacteria; order Hyphomicrobiales; family Phyllobacteriaceae; genus Mesorhizobium; species Mesorhizobium sp. WSM4848. The sequence goes on along the minus strand of NZ_JBVVPX010000011.1, from coordinate 104,477 downwards.
CCACGCGCTTCCGCTGAACGCGACAAGCGCGGTCAGGGCGACGGCGGACAAAAGTGATTTTCTCATGTAAAACGCTCCCATTTACAGAGTGGGCGTGGATGATGCTTTCATGCGATGCCCACTTTTACTCGCAGAAAACGTACTTTGCCGATTTTCAGGCACTTGTCACGCCAATTCATCCCCGGAACGGCGTTAATGGTGAACGTCAACCCTTTGGTTTCCAGCTCAAAAGCGATGCTCTTTCGTAGAGCCAGTTATACTGTGTCACCATCTGGTTGGTGCGCGTGTATTGATAGCCGATGAACCCCAAAATCATCAGGACGATGGTGTCGACGATGTAGTAGTGCAGCGAGAACATCGTGCCGCCGAACAGTGCGTGATGGATGAACCTTACGGCGATGCCGAGGCCGAGCAAATAGGCGAACAATTGGACGACGCTGCGCCATGTCTGGGCGCAGGCCTTGCCCGTCATCCATGCCGCCCAGCCGCCAAGCAGGCAGGTGACGAAGAAGAACTGCCAGACGGAGGGTTCCTCGTAGAGAATGCCCTGCATGATGAAGACTCCTGAACTCAGTGATGGCCGCCTTCGAGATAGGCGGCGCGCACGTCCGGATCGGCGAGCAGTTCCTTGCCGGTGCCGCTCATCGTCACATTGCCGTTGACCATGACATAGCCGCGCGTGGCGAGCTTCAGCGCGCCGAAGGCGTTCTGCTCGACCAGGAACACGGTCAGCCCCTGCGTGCGGTTCAACTCGCGGATCGCGTCGAAGATCTGCTTGACGATCAGCGGCGCCAGGCCTAGCGACGGCTCGTCGAGCAAGAGCAGTTTCGGCCGCGCCATCAGCGCACGTCCGATCGAAAGCATCTGCTGCTCGCCGCCCGACAGCGTGCCGCCGCGCTGGGCAATGCGTTCCTTCAGGCGTGGAAACAGCGTGAACACCTTCTCGACGTCCTCGTCGTAGTGCTGGAGGTTGTCGAGGCTGGCGCCCATCTGCAGGTTTTCCATCACCGTCATGCGCGGGAAGATGCGACGGCCCTCCGGCGACTGGGCGATGCGCATGCGCGCGATCTCATGGGTCGGCAACTGGGTGATGTCGGTGCCGGCGAAGGTGATGGTGCCGGCCCGAGCGCGTGGTGCACCAAAAATGGTCATCATCAGCGTCGACTTGCCGGCGCCGTTGGCGCCGATCAGCGCCACGATCTCGCCCTGCTTGACGCTGACATCGACGCCGTTCAGCGCCCTGATGTTGCCGTAGTAGGTCTGGACGCCCTTAATGTCGAGCAGCGTTGTGCCGGCCATCATTCATTCCCTCCGCCCCGGTTGGAGTCGCCCGGTGTCTTGGGCTTTGCCGGAGCCTTGGCGGCCGGCTTTGCCGCGGAGGATTTCGCTGCGGAAGGTTTCGCCGTCGGTTCGGCTTCGGCCGGCGATGCGGGCCTTGCCGCCGCGCCCGACCTTGCATCGACCTGACCGGCTTTCGACGCGCCCTTCGACACCGTGACCCGTTCGCCCTCGCTGTGTCCGACCGTGTCGGTCACCGGTCCGGCGAAATACGAGGACGACGAGTCCGGACCGTGCGTCGAATCCGGGCCGGTGTCGAGTTGCTCGATGACGTCTTCGTCGCCGACCTCGATCAGCACCGTCTCGACGTCCTCGTCTTCGACCCCGAGATAGGCGGCGATGACACGCGGGTCGGTGCGCACCGCATGCGGGCTGCCGTCCGAGATCTTGCGCCCGTATTCGAGCACCACGACATGGTCGGAAATCTGCATGACCACCGCCATGTCGTGCTCGATCAGCAGGATGGAGGTGCCGGTGTTGTCCTTGATGTCCATCAGCAGCGCGTTGAGCGCCATTGATTCCTTCGGATTGAGCCCGGCCGCCGGCTCGTCGAGGCAGAGCAGCTCCGGACCCGTGCACATGGCCCGCGCGATCTCCAGGCGCCGCTGCGCGCCGTAGGGCAAGTCGCCGGCTGGATCGTCGGCTCGATTGACGAGGTCGGCCTTTTCCAGCCAGTGCCTGGCGAGGTCGATCGACTCGGCCGACGCCGTCCGGTAGCCGCTGAAGCCAAACAGGCCTAGGATAGTGTAGCCGGACGCCTTCATCAGCTTGTTGTGCTGCGCCACCAGCAGGTTCTCCAGCAGCGTCATGCCCGAGAACAGACGAATGTTCTGGAAGGTCCGCGCCACCTTGGCGCGCGCCGGAATCTCATGGTTCGGCAGGCGTTCGAGCAGATAGCTCGAGCCGTCCCGCCGGTTGAGCGTGATCATGCCTTCCGACGGCTTGTAGAAGCCGGTGATGCAGTTGAACACGGTGGTCTTGCCGGCGCCGTTCGGCCCGATCAGCGCAGTGATCTCGCCGCGCCTGGCCTGGAAGGACAGGTCACCGATGGCGACCAGACCGCCGAACTTCATCGACAGATGATCGACCTGCAGGATGGCGTCGTTCATGCCCGGGTTGGCCTTCTGAATCGAGCTCGCATCACTCATCAGCCGTGACCCTCCTTGGTGAAGGAGCCGGACACCGCCCTGCTCTCCTTGAGGAAGGCGGTCGGTTCACGACTGCCGACGAAGCCGCGCGGCTTCCACAGCATGACGATGACCATGGCCATGCCGAACAGCAGCATGCGGTAGAGTTCCGGCGTGAAGTCGGGACCGAAGACCTGCTTCAGGAAATCGAGCTCGCGCAGCACCTCGGTGCCGCCGATCATCACCATGGCGGCGACGGCGATGCCGACCAGCGAACCCATGCCGCCGAGCACGACGATGGCGAGGATGATGGCCGATTCCAGGAAGATGAAGGATTCGGGGCTGACGAAACCTTGCCGCGCAGCGAAGAACGAGCCAGCGAAGCCGCCGAACATGGCGCCGGTGGCAAAGGCGGTGAGCTTGGTAGTGGTGGTGTTGATGCCGAGCGAGCGGCAGGCGATCTCGTCTTCGCGCAGCGCTTCCCAGGCGCGACCGACGGGCATGCGCCTAAGCCTTATGGTGACGAAGGCGGTGAGCAGGCAGAGCCCGAGGATCAGGTAGTAGAGGAAGATCTTGTAGTAGGCGCTCGACGTGGCGATGTCGAAAACCTTGGCGATATAGTTGGGATCCGAGACGTTGAACGTCATCAGGCCGAAAAACGTGACCTTGGGGATGCCGGAGATACCGGCCGAGCCGTTGGTAACCTCACGCCAATTGATCAGCACGAGACGAATGATCTCGCCGAAGGCCAGCGTCACGATTGCCAGGTAGTCGCCACGCAGGCGAAGCACTGGAAAACCGAGCAGCACGCCCCAGAAGGCGGCCATGGCGCCGGCGGCAGGCAGCAGGATCCAGAACGACAGGCCATATTGCGTGCCGAGCAGCGCATAGGCATAGGCACCGACGGCGTAGAAGGCGACGTAACCAAGGTCGAGAAGGCCGGCGAGGCCAACGACGATGTTCAACCCCCAGGCCAGCATCACGTAGATCAGGATCTGGATGCCGAAATTGTCGACCCATTTCAGAGAACCCTGGAACCCGGCGGCCACCGATCCTCCGTACAGAGCAAGCACCAGCACGACAATGACCGGGTAGAGCGCCAGTGCGGTTATGCCCAATGCCGAGAAATGGGCATGGATGAAGGTTCGGAAATAAAACATCACCGAGGCCAGGGCATAGATGATCGCCAGCGCTCTCAGGAACCGTGCATAACCGGCCAGACCGGGACCCAGCAATCCGTCAAGGGAGCCGGCAAGGAAAGCCAGCACGGCCACGGTGACGATGGCAGCAATGAAATACGGCAAGCGGAAGAATCGCGCCGCCATGCTCTCCGGCAGCAGGCCGGTGGCGACATCGACGATCTTCTGATTAGCCAGGAAGGGCTGTCCGTAGGCGACGTAGAGAAAACGGCCGGCCATGGTCAGCACAACCACGATGGCGAGCAGGCCCCAGCGCTGCACCAGGATCAGTTCGTTCGAGATGTTCTGGTCGGTTCTCAGGCCGATGAACAGCACGAACAGGCCGAGCGCGATGGCGCCGGCATAGAGCGCTTCGCGGGTGGCGCGCTGCATGGGGGTGGCGACGATGTCGCGCTCCGGAGATGCGGTGACCGCCATTGTCTCAGACCTTTTCGACTTCTGGCCGGCCGAGAATGCCGGAAGGCAGGAAGATCAGCACGATCGCCAGGATGGAGAAGGCAGCGACGTCCTTGTAGTCGATCGAGAAATAAGCCGACCACATGCTTTCGATGAAGCCGATCATCAGCCCGCCGAGCACGGCGCCGGGCAGCGAGCCGATGCCGCCGAGCACCGCGGCAGTAAATGCCTTCACACCGGGCGTAAAGCCATCGGAAAACACCACCACACCGTAATACATCAGGAACAACGTGCCGGCGACGGCGGCAAGGGCGGCGCCCATGATGAAGGTGATCGAGATGGTGCGATCGACATCGATGCCGAGCAGTGCGGCCATCTTGCGGTCCTGCTCGCAGGCCCTTTGCGCACGACCAAGCGATGTCTTGTTGACCAGGTACCAGAACAGCGCCAGCAGGACTATGGTGACCAGGACGATGATGATCTGCTTCAGCGACACGCTGATGCCCTCGATGTTGTAGACCTTGGACACCATCGGCGGGACCGGCTTGTTGCGCGGCCCTTGCGTCACCTGGACGAAGTTCGACAGCGCGATCGACATGCCGATCGCGGTGATCAGCGGCGCCAGCCGGAACGAACCGCGCAAAGGCCGGTAGGCCACCTTCTCGATCGTCCAATTGTACAGGCTGGTCAACAGCATCGCGACGATCATCATGACCAGCAGCGCGATCACCACCGGCACCGAATAGAACAACGCGCCGAGGATGAGGAAAACGATGAGGGCGGTGAAGGCGCCGATCATGAAGATGTCGCCATGGGCGAAATTGATCATGCCGATGATGCCGTAGACCATCGTGTAGCCGATCGCTATCAGTCCATAGATCGATCCCAGCGTCAGCCCGTTGATAAGCTGCTGGACAAAATACTGCATGCTGTCGTGGCTCCCCTGGAATGTCGCCCATGCAGACGCATTCCTTTTCGTATTTCCCCTAGTCGTAAAGTTTCGAGCCCGGATTGCAACGTCATTCTTTAATCGGCATGCGTGATTTTGAAGCACGCAATCGAATTGCCCGTTCTTTCCCTTCCCGGCCTCTGGACTATCGCCGACCCTATCATTGGCATAACGCAATGTCTTTGGCGATTCGTCGTCAAAATGCACCCCGTTTCGAAGGAATCGCCGTAAAAATTAGTTGATGAGCGGGATCGTTGCACCGTCGCAGCGAACGATCTTTGCGTTCCGTTCGTTTTCCCTGGGTCTGGATTCTCTCTATTTGACGACGAATCCGTGCGCGAACGGATCGCGATCGTCGATGAAGATCGTGTTCAATCCGGTCATGCGCGCCCAGCCGCCGATCGAGGGAACGATCGCCGGCTTGCCCGCCACCGTGACTTCCTTCTCGACCCTGCCCTTGAACAGCGAGCCGATGATCGATTCGTGGACGAATTCGTCGCCGGTCCCAAGCTTGCCCTTGGCGTGAAGCTGCGCCATCCGTGCCGAGGTGCCGGTGCCGCAAGGCGAGCGGTCGATCGCCTTGTCGCCGTAGAAGACAGCGTTGCGCGCATCCGCCTGGCTGTCGGTCGGCGCACCTGTCCACAGTATGTGCGACAGCCGGTCGATGCCGGGATTCTCGGGATGCACGAAGGCGTATTTTTCGTTGAGCCGCTGCCGCACCACCGGGCTCCAGGCGATGAGGTCGCCGGCAGAGTGGTCGGCCATGTCGCGATAGGCCTTCTGAGGCTCGACGATGGCGTAGAAATTGCCGCCATAGGCGACATCGACGCTGATCTCGCCGAGCTGCGGGCATTCGACAGTCAGGCCCTCGGCATGGAGGAAGGACGGCACGTTGGTGATGCGCACCTCCTCGACATATTCGCCGACCTGCTTGTACTCGGCGGTGACCAGGCCGGCCGGCGTGTCCAGCCTGAGCAAGCCCGGTGTCTTCGGCTTGACCAGCCCGTGCTCGATGGCCATCGTCACCGTGCCGATGGTGCCATGACCGCACATTGGCAGGCAGCCCGAGGTTTCGATGAACAGGATGGCGATGTCGCAATCGGGCCGCGTCGGCGGATAGAGGATCGAGCCGGACATCAAATCATGGCCGCGCGGCTCGAACATCAGCCCGGTGCGGATCCAGTCATATTCGGCCAGGAAATGCGCACGCCGTTCCATCATTGTCGCGCCGTTGAGCAGCGGTCCGCCGCCGGCGACCAGCCGCACCGGATTGCCGCAGGTGTGACCGTCGATGCAAAAGAAGGAGTGGCGCGCCATTTGTAGATCCCGTCAGAAGCGGTTCGGAGAAAACGGAGAAAGATCAAACACCGGATTTTGGCCGAGAATGAGATCGCGGACCAGGCGTCCGGTGGCAGCCGCCTGGGTCAGGCCGAGATGGCCGTGGCCGAAGGCATAGACTATCGTGCCGGCCTGTCTGGCGCCACCGATCACCGGCAGCGAATCCGGCAGCGACGGCCGCAACCCCATCCATTCGCGGCCGCCGGCCGGGTCAAGCCCCGGCAGGAATTTCTGTGCCTTGTCGAGCAGCGCTTTCGAGCGGGCGTAGTTGGGCGGCCGCTCAATGCCGCCGAGCTCGACCGCGCCGCCGACGCGCACGCCGGTTTCAAGCGGCGTGACGACGAAGCCGTGGCCGGAGAAGATCAGTTGCCGCTTCACGTCGAAGGCGGTCTTCGGCAGCGTCGTGTTGTAGCCGCGCTCGGTTTCGAGCGGGATGCGGTCGCCGATATGTTTTGCCAGGAGATGCGACCACGCACCGGCGGCGATGACGAGGCGTTTTGCCTGCCGCACCGTGCCATCGGCCAGCGTCAATGTCGCGCCGTCCTGTCCCGCCCCAACGTGGTCGATCCGAGCCTTTTCGAAACGCGCGCCCTTGGTCTCGGCATAGGCCCAGATCGCCTTGCCCAATAATTTCGGATCCGTAACGGTCTTCCATCCCGGCACGAAAGTGCCCTTGATGAAACCCGGCGACAGGCCCGGCTGCAAGGCGGCGAGCGCATCACCCTCGACATGGCTGAAGCCGATGCCGAACCGTTGCCTCGCCGCCCAGCCGGGCAGCGACGCCTTGAACTCGGCCTCGCTCTCGTAAAGTTCGAGCGAGCCGTCCTCGCGCAGCATGTTTTCGCTGCCCGAGCGCGCCATCAGCCCGGCCCATTCGGCCTCGGCGAGCCGCATCATCCCGGCCTGCGCCGCGAGACTGGCCTCGTAGCGGTCGCTTCGTCCCGCCCGCCAGAAGCGGATAAGCCAGGGCAGCAGCTTCGGCAGGTAGGTGGGCGGGATGCTGAGCGGGCCGAGCGGATCGGCAAGCCATTTCGGCAGATGCCTGATCATGCCCTTGTGGGCCAGCGGCAGCACATCGGAAAAGGCCAGGGCGGCGGCATTGCCGGAACTCGTTTCCTCGCAGATCCCCGTCCGATCGAAGATCGTGACATTTCGCCCCGCCTCGGCCAGATAGGCGGCGACACAGATGCCGATGATGCCGCCGCCAATAATGGCGATGTCGATCGCAGCATCGCTATTCATGGCTGCGCGCTGCATGGCTCGGCCTCCGCCTCGCTCCGTACCTTGTGGGCAGCCCCCTGCGACATTGCTACCCTTAGAATTGTGGCAGCTCCGGCCGCGCCGCCAGCGCATCCCTGACGATCTTTTCGACCGTCTTGCGGCGCTCGCCCGACAGCGGCTGGCGCGGCATGCGCACGCGGTCGTTGGTGTTGATCGCCAGGACTTCCGCGAGCTTGATGTTCTGCACCAGATAGGTCGACACGTCGAGGTCGAGCAGCGGCCGGAACCAGCGGTAGATTGTCAGCGCCTCCTCGCGGCGACCCTGCTTCATTAGCTGGTAGATCGCGACCGTCTCGCGTGGGAACGCGGTGACCAGCCCGGCCACCCAGCCGATGGCACCGACCGACAGCGCCTCGAACGCCAGATTGTCGACGCCGGTGAACAAATCGTAGCGGTCGCCGAAGCGGTTGATGATTTCGGTCGAGCGGCGGATGTCGTCGGAGGATTCCTTGATGGCGACGAAGCGCTTGTCCTTCGCCAGTACCTCCATCTGATCGACGGTGACGTCGACGCGGTAAGCAAGCCGGTTGGAATAGATCATCACCGGCAGGTCGCCGGCCTCGGCGACGGCGCGCAGCGCGGCGACCGTCTCCTCCGCATTGGTGTGGTAGATCGGGCTCGGCACCACCATCAGCCCGTTGGCGCCCTCTCTGGCGGCGCGGCGCGCTATCGCCGCCGCCTCGCGCGTGCCGGCTTCATTGACAGTCAGCAGAACCGGCTTGTTGCCGGCGATCTTCTGCGCGGTCTTCAGCACGTCGATCTTCTCGTCATGCGAGAGCATCGGCCCCTCGCCGAGCGAGCCGCAGACGATGATGCCGTCGCAGCCAGCTTCCATCTGCAGCGCAAAGCAGCGCTCCATCTCGGCGTGGTCGAGGCGGTCGTCCTCGGTAAATTTCGTCGTTACGGCGGGAAAAACTCCGGTCCACATGGCGGTCGCTCCATCTGATATATCAGTCGTATATTTATTAAGAAACGGACTGTCAACACGGATTTTGCCATGATATACCAGGAATATATCAGGAGTTCGCCTTTGATATTCAATGAAACAAGCCCGGCATTCGAGCCAGTGGCGGCGAAAGCCTACCGCGTGCTCGAGCACATGATCGTGACGCTCGAACTGGGGCCGTCAAGCTTCATCACCGAAGGCGCGCTGATCGACAGGCTGGGGCTCGGCCGCACGCCGGTGCGCGAAGCCATCCAGCGGCTGGCGTGGGAGGGACTGCTGGATGTGCGTCCGCGTGCCGGCATCGCCATTGCCCCGCTGCATCCCGGCGACTGGTTGCGCGTTCTCGATGCACGGCGTGGCGTCGAGGTGGTTCTTGCCCGCTCGGCCGCCCGCTTCGTCACCCGCGAGGCGGCCGACCTGTTTCACGACGCGGCACTGGCCATGCAGAAGGCGGTAATATCGGGCAATGTGCTGGCCTTCATTCAAGCCGACAAGGCGCTCGACGAGGCGCTGGCGCTGGCGGCAGACAATCCCTTCGCCGCACGGCTGGCGGCCCCATTGCAGACCCACAGCCGCCGCTTCTGGTTCCGCTACAAGGCCGATACCGGGCTTGCCGAATCGGCCGAGCATCATGTCGCGCTGATCCGCTCGATCCTCGACGGCGACGAGGATGCCGCCGCCAAGGATGCCAAGCGCCTGATGGCGCTGCTGCGCGGCCATGCCGAAGCGGCCGCAAGGCGCTAGGAGATAGGCAGCAACCTTCGGCCGGCTCTTTAAGTTCCGCCCACAGGCGCTGAGCATCGCTCAATTCGTCATGCGTCCTGGTCGGTCGGGATCACCACGTTTTCCCAATGTTCGCCGGCCGCGACGATGCAGCTTCTGCCGGCGACGTCGGTGACGATGATCGTCCAGCTTCCGCTGTCGGCGACATAGACTTCCATAATCGCCATCTGACCGATCAGCCCGAAAGCAAACTGTCTTTCCTGGAATTGCTCGCTCAGGTGGGCGACGAGATCGCCATGTTCAACGCAATATTGATATTGGGCGCTTGCGGCGTTCGTACCCACCGCCAATGCCCCAGCAAGAATCAGGGTTTTCAAACCAACCAACAGCGATTTGCGCGCCATAGGGCACTTCCTTTGCTATCACGTCCGACAAAGGGAGAGCCCTCATTTTGCCGGAACGATTCAGGCCGGGTTCCGACGTCATCGCGTCGTTCCTTTCTGTGTTCCGGTCTGTCACCAGCGGGGACGATTCCTAATGTTCCCACTATGTTCCGTATATGGTGTCGGCAAGGAAAAAGCGCAAGCAGGCGCCCGCTGGGGCGCCTGTGGATCCGTTTCATGGTCGTCACGAGAACCGCGGCCTGGCGCGGCTATGCTAAGGCGGCCGCACCCATTAGGCGGGCTCAGGTACCTGGCAGCGCCGCTGTCGTCATCGCGTTCTCCCAGCCTTCACCCACCGAAACCACGCAGCTTTGACCGCGTGTGTCGCTGGCGAGAATGGTCCAGGTGCCTTGATCGGAAACGAAGACTTCAACAATCACATTCGGATTGACGACGCCGAGCGCGGTCGGATTTTCCCGGAACTTCTCGCCGAGCGCCTTGATCATGTCGGCTCGTGGCGCGCATTGGTCGGCCGCTGTTGCCGGGGCGGCGGAAAGCGCCGCGACTGCTACGCAAAGTGTCGTCACCATTAGACGTGTCATCTGACGCCTCCTTGCCGCCGGCCGCCCCGAAACTGTCGCCAGCGCCGTTGGTTGGTCTGCCGCGCCTGCTTCGCGGCCGGATTGCAATTTTAAAGACTTCTGCTGCCGCCTGGTTCCATCACATTAGCGTTCATGGATATACGGGCCGCGACCGGTCAACAAAAAGGCCCGGTTTCTGGCCGGGCCTTTTTCGCTCAATTTTTAATCGACCGGCCTAGTTCATCGTCGGGATGACGAATTCGGCGCCGTCCTTCACGCCGGACGGCCAGCGCGAGGTCACCGTCTTGGTCTTGGTATAGAAACGGAATGCGTCCGGTCCGTGCTGGTTGAGGTCTCCGAAGGAAGACGCTTTCCAGCCGCCGAACGTATAGTAGGCGATCGGCACCGGGATCGGCACGTTGATACCGACCATGCCGACCTGGACCCTTGAGGCGAAATCGCGGGCGGCATCGCCGTCGCGGGTGAAGATGGCGACGCCGTTGCCCATTTCATGGTCGTTGGCGAGCTTGATCGCGTTCTCGTAGGTCGGCGCGCGCACCACCGAGAGCACCGGCCCAAAAATCTCTTCCTTGTAGATGCGCATATCGGCGGTCACGTTGTCGAACAGGCAGCCGCCCATATAGTAGCCGTTCTCATAGCCCTGCATGGAGAAGCCGCGCCCGTCTACGACCAGCTTGGCGCCTTCCCTGACGCCGGTATCGACATAGGACTTGACCCGCTCCAGCGCCTGCGCCGTCACCAGCGGGCCGAAATCGGCGGACGAATCCGTCGACGGGCCGACCTTCAGGCTTTCGACACGCGGCACCAGCTTTTCCATCAGCCGGTTGGCGGTGTCGTTGCCGACCGGGACAGCCACCGAGATCGCCATGCAGCGCTCGCCGGCCGAGCCGTAGCCGGCGCCGATCAGCGCATCGACGGTCTGGTCCATGTCGGCGTCGGGCATGATGATCATGTGGTTCTTGGCGCCGCCGAAGCACTGCACGCGCTTGCCGGCCGCGCAGCCGCGCGAATAGATGTACTGGGCAATCGGCGTCGAGCCGACGAAGCCGATGGCCTTGATGTCGGGATCATCGAGGATGGCGTCGACCGCCTCCTTGTCGCCGTTGACGACGTTGAGAATGCCCGCTGGCAGGCCGGCCTCGATGAACAGCTCGGCGATGCGCATCGGCACGCCCGGGTCGCGCTCAGAAGGCTTCAGGATGAAGGCGTTGCCGCAAGCGATAGCCGGCGCGATCTTCCACAATGGGATCATCGCCGGAAAATTGAACGGCGTAATGCCGGCAACGACGCCGAGCGGTTGGCGCATCGAATAGACGTCGATGCCGGGGCCGGCGCCGTCGGTGAACTCGCCCTTCATCATGTGCGGCGCGCCGATGCAGACCTCGACCACTTCCAGACCGCGCTGGATGTCGCCCTTGGCGTCGGCGTTGGTCTTGCCGTGTTCGCGTGCCAGAATGTCGGCCAGCGCATCATACTCCCGGGCGACCAGTTCGAGGAATTTCATCAGGACGCGCACGCGCCGCTGCGGATTGGTCGCCGCCCAACCGGGCTGCGCCGCCTTGGCGTTCTCCACCGCCGCGCGCAGTTCCGCCTGCGAAGCCAGCGCCACGGTGCCGCGCACCGTGCCGTCCATCGGCTGCATGACGTCCTGCTTGCGGCCGCTGGTCCCGGCGACACGCTTGCCGCCGATGAAATGACCGTATTCGATCATGGTCTCTCTCCCTGTATTTGCGATGCGGCATTGTCCGCCTTTGCGCCGCCGATGGCAACGTGAGCGGAAACGCAACCGTTGTGCAGAAAATAGAGTGCGAGCGGCACCTGTGCATCAATTGTCGCAAATGATAGGGTGCGGGTCCCAGCAGCAAGGATTGGGAAGTTGAGTTCCTTCGCGCCCCCCTCTGTCCTGCCGGACATCTCCCCCACTTGGGGGGAGATTGGCAGCTTCGCTGCTGGCCCCTTTTCTTGCGATGTTGGACCTTGGCGAAAGCAGCGGCGACGGCCGATCTCCCCCCTCGTGGGGGAGATGTCCGGCAGGACAGAGGGGGGCGCCGTAGAGCGCTGCCGTAATCGTCGTCATCCGGGCTCTCCTCATGAACTGGGATGACGTCCGCATCTTTCTGGCGGTGGCGCGTGCCGGCCAGATCCTTGGCGCCGCCAAGCGGCTGGAGCTGAACCACGCCACTGTCTCGCGCCGCGTCGCCGCGCTCGAGGATGCGCTGCGCACAAAACTCTTTCGCCGGCTGACCACCGGCAGCGAACTGACGCCGGCCGGCGAGCGTTTCCTCGACATCGCCGAGCGCATGGAAGGCGACATGATCGCCGCGCGTTCGACCGTGGCGGGCGAAGGCGACGACGTCTCCGGCACCGTCCGCATCGGCGCGCCTGACGGTTTCGGCGTCGCCTTCCTGGCCAAACGCCTCGGCGCACTGACGGCGCTTCACCGTGAACTCACCATCCAGTTGGTGCCGGTGCCGCGTTCCTTCTCGTTGTCCCGGCGCGAGGCCGACATCGCCATCACCGTGGAGCGCCCGACGGAAGGCAGGCTGGTGGCGGGAAAGCTGGTCGATTACACGCTCGGCCTTTTCGCGTCCCGCGCCTATGCCGAAGCGCATGGCCTGCCGCAGACGCCGGCCGAGCTTGGCCGGCACACGCTGATCGGTTATGTGCCGGACCTCATCGTCAGCCCCTCGCTCGACTATGCGGCCCAGTTCAGCGCCGACTGGCGCACGAGCTTCGCCATCTCCTCGGCGCTCGGCCAGGCCGAAGCGGTGCGCGCCGGCGCCGGCATCGGCATCCTGCACACTTTTGTCGCCCGTTCGATGCCGGAGCTGGTGGCACTCGACATCGTCGCGCCCATTCGCCGCGCCTACTGGCTGGTCTACCACGAAACGGTCAGGCCGCTGCGCCGCGTCCAGATCGTCGCGAGCTTCATCACAAGGGCGGTGGAACGGGAGCGAAGCCTGTTCGTCTGACGATATTCACCTGGCTCGGCGAAGTGTTGAACCAAAACTGCGCGGCAAGTTTCTCACCCCGCTCAAATGCGTGAAGAATCCTTTGATCCTACCGCTGGTATCGCTCCGGTCCGAGGTCGCGGACATTGATGTCCGGCACCCGGCTGGAAATGATGTCGGCCAGGACCTTGGCCGAGCCGCAGGCCATGGTCCAGCCGAGCGTGCCGTGGCCGGTGTTGAGATAGAGGTTGGAAAACTCGGTGCCGCCGATGAGCGGCGGCCCGTCCGGCGTCATCGGCCGCAACCCGCACCAGAATGTCGCCGACCGCATGTCGCCGCTGCCTGGAAAAAGGTCGCCGAGCGAATGTTCGAGCGTGCGCCGCCGCGATTCATGCAGCGTCAGGTCGAAGCCGGAAATCTCCGCGGTGCCACCGACCCGGATGCGATCGCCGAGCCTGGTGATCGCCACCTTGTAAGTCTCGTCCATCACCGTCGAGACCGGTGCTGCGGCAGCATCCTTGATCGGCACGGTGATCGAATAACCCTTGACCGGATAGACCGGGACGGGTCGTTTCAGGCTGCGCATGAAGTTGGCCGAATAGCTGCCCATCGCCATCACATAGGCGTCGGCGGCCTTCCAACCCTTGCTCGTACTGATGTTGGCGATATGGTTGCGCTTGCGGACGATGCGCCGTATCTCCGTGTCGTATTCGAAGGTGACGCCACGCGCTACGCAGAGATCGGCCAGACGGTCAGTGAACATCTTGCAGTCACCGGTTTCGTCGCCCGGCAGCCGCAGGCCGCCGACGAACTTTTCACGCACCGCTGCCAAGCCCGGCTCAGCCGCGATGCAGCCGTCGCGATCGAGGATCTCGTAGGGAACGCCATATGTCTTCAGCACCTCGACATCGCCTGACGTGCCGTCGAGCTGCTGTTGCGTGCGAAAAAGCTGCAGCGTTCCCTTGCTGCGCTCGTCATAGGCGATGCCGGTCGCCTCACGCAGCGCTTTCAGCGTGTCGCGGCTGTATTCGGCCAAAGGCACCATGCGCGCCTTGTTCACCGCATAGCGCTCGGCCGTGCAGTTGCGCAGCATCCTGACCAGCCATACCCACATATGCGGATCGAGGGTCGGCCGCACCACCAGCGGACCATGCTTCATCAACAGCCATTTGATCGCCTTCAGCGGAACGCCGGGGCCAGCCCAGGGCGAGGCGTAGCCGGGCGAAATCTCGCCGGCATTGGCAAAGCTGGTTTCCAGCGCCGGGCCCTTCTGGCGGTCGATCACCGTCACTTCATGGCCGGCCTCGGTCAGATAATAAGCAGTGGTGACCCCGATGACGCCGCCGCCCAGCACGAAGATCTTCATCGCATAGCTCTCCAGAACGATGTCTTGTCAGGGTTTTTGGGGCGGGGCATCGTGGCTTCCTGTCTGCCGGATTTTACCGCGTCCGCCAAGTGCCCAAGCATGTCGCCAATCTACGCAGGGGGTTTTGGGACAACGACATGCCTAAAAAAGCCCGCGCGCTATCCATTCACATGGCGCCGATGAAAGCGGTGTCCGAGGCTGGTCAGGATTTCATAGCCGATGGTGCCGGCGTGGCCGGCGGCCTGGTCGACCGTCTGCGACGGGCCGATCAGTTCGACGAGGTCGCCCGCCTTCAGCCTGCCGGGCGGCAGGGCCGAGATGTCGAGAACGATCGAATCCATCGACACACGGCCCAGGAACGGCAAGCGCGCATTTTCGAACCAGGCGGCCGAGGCCGCGCGTCGATGCCAGCCGTCGGCATAGCCAAGCGAGATCGTTGCGGCGGTCAGCGAATCGGTCACGTGAAAAATATGGCCATAGCCGACGCCGGCTCCCCTATCGAGGCTGCGCGTCTGGATGATTTTTGCTTGAAGCCGCACCACCGGCAGCATCGGATTTTCCTGCGCTGGCGTCGGATTGATGCCGTAGAGCGCCGCACCGGGCCGGGCGAGGTCGTAGTGAAAGGACTGCCCAAGAAAGATGCCGGAGGAGTTGGCGAGCGAGGCCGGCGCCTTTGGCAGCATCCTGCGCAGCCGCTCGAATTCCAGCCGCTGCTGCTCGTTGGCCGGATGCTCGGGCTCGTCGGCGCGAGCGAGATGGCTCATCACGAAGGTGACGTCGATACCGTCGAAAGCCTGCGGGTCGGCAGCGACGGCCTCCACCTCGGCTGCCGCCATGCCGAGCCGCGACATGCCGCTGTCGACCTGGATTGCAGCCTTGAGCTTGCGGCCGGCCCGCTGCGCCGCCGCGCGCCAGGCGGCGAGCTGGCCGGCGCTGTTGATGACCACGCCCAGACCCGCTGCGACGGCTTCGCTTTCAGCGCCCGGCTGAATGCCGTTCAGCACATGGATCGCCGCCCGTGCGCCGAGCGCCTGGCGCAGCAAGGCACCCTCGGCCAGATGCGCGACGAAAAAAACAGCGCAGCCTTCGGCCGCCAGCGCCGCGGCCACTTGCGGCCCGCCGAGCCCGTAGCCGTCGGCCTTGACGACACCGGCGCAGCCGACACCGCCCAACCGCGCCTTGAGCCGCCGGTAATTTTCGCGGATGGCGCTGAGATCGACGGTCAATATGGCGCCGGCCGCCGCTTCGCTGATCGGCGCGGCTTTGACGGCGACCGTTTCAGAAGGATATTTTTTGGAAGTGCCGTTCATGCCAATCCCGTCTGCAGCGGACTGGCCATCAATAAGGCCACCGCGCCGACGCGGCAACCGTGGTCGGCGCGAGCGCGGCTTGCGCCAAGCTAGGCAACCAGATGCCGGAATGCCGCAACCACGTCCTCATAGACCTGACGTTTGAACGGCACGATCAGGTCGGGCAATTCCTCCATTGGCCGCCAAGCCCATCTGTCGAACTCGGCGGTGTGGCCGCCCGGCGGCGGATTGATCTCAATCTCGCTCAAATCGCCGTGAAAGCGGAAGGCGAACCATTTTTGCGTCTGGCCGCGATACTTTCCCTTGAAGGCGACGCCGACCAGATGGGCCGGCAGGTCGTAAAATATCCAGTTCGGCGCCTCATCCAGCAACGAGACGCTGCGCATGCCGGTTTCTTCATAGAGTTCCCGCTGTGCCGCCTGCAGCGGCTCTTCGCCCTTGTCGATGCCGCCCTGCGGCATCTGCCAGAGCTGGGTCGTGCCGGAGAATTCGCTGTCCGGCTCGGCAATGCGATGCCCGACCCAGACCAGCCCCTCTCCGTTGAGGACCATCGCTCCGACGCAGCGACGATAGGGCAGCGTCTCGGGGTCGACCGGTTTTTTCTTCGCCATGCTCAACCTTTTTCCGGATCCATCGCCACTGCCGAAATCGGCACGATCTCGATGCCGCGCTTCTTGGCCTCGATCACCCAGGATGACACGGTATCGACCGTCAGGTCGAAGGCCGAGCCGATGCCGACGGCAAAGCCTTTCGCTCGCGCGGTTGCTTCCAGTTCGTCCAACTTCTTCAATATGGCGCCGCGGTCGCGCACGGCGTCGATCGACGTGTCGCCGGCGGCGAACGGCACACCGTTCTTCAACGCCAGCTCGGGCGCCAGGCTGCGTGCCGACGAACCGTCGTCGACATAGGCCAGGCCGCGCCTGCCAAGCTCGGCCATCAGTGGCCCCATCGCCGCCGCATCCGCCGAAAAACGCGCGCCCATATAGTTCATGACGCCGGTGTAATTGGTCGTCCGCGACAGCGCCCAGCGCAAATTCTCCAAATTCTCGTCCGGGGTCGCCACGACCGTCAGCGTGTTGCGGCCGGGATTGACATTCGGATAATCGAACGGTTCGAGCGGCACCTGCATGATGATCTCATGGCCGCTCTGCCGCGCCGCCTGCATCCAGCGGCCGATGCTGTTGCCCTGCGGCGCGAAGCCCAGCGTCACTTCCGCCGGCAGCTTGGCGATGGCCGCCTGCGTGCCGGTCTGTGACACGGCAAGCCCGCCGATGACGATCGCGACGCGCGCACCGCGCGCACCGGACCACGGTCGCGCATAGACATCGAACGGTCGCCTGCCGTCGGCAGCACGAACCGGCAGTGGACCGGTTTCGCCGGACTCGACCAGAGCCCTGTCGGGAATATGCGCGATCCTCAGGTTCTGGCCGGTCGTCGAAGGGTCGTGGATGACGATGGCCCCGGGTGGACCGTCGCCCGCTTCGGTCGGCATGTGGATGATCTGCGGCCCGCCCGTCTTCGATCCGCTTGTCTTCGATTTGCTCGCCTTGGACGCTGCTTCGGGCTTCGGCGCCGGCTCAGTGACCGGCGCTGCGGGTTCGACCACGGCTGTCGCCTTCGGCGTCGAAACGGCGACTTCTTCCAGCTTTCGAAACGGCCTTTCACGCAGCGCAATCGCGGCGGAGACGCCGATCGCGGCCAGCACCACGAGAGTCGCCGCGACCACGCCAGCGCTGATCCTGCGGGCCGCGCGCGGCGGCCGGACGGCCTGCCCGAGTGGGCGTTCGATGTCACTACCGATGTCAGCCAAGCCGCGGTCCCCCGAATCAAACTGCCGAGGCCTTGCGGCCCCGGCAGCATTACATCGCTTCGATCAGGCAGCCAGACCTGTTGTCCGGCTGATCGACTTTTACTGGTTCAGCACGGCCCCTACTGGTTCAGCACGGCCTTGTCCGGATTCGGCGGGAACGCCGGATCGGTCTTCTCGCCGCGCAGCAACTGCTGGGCGAAGATGAGCTGCAGGTCGTCCTTCGGCTCCGGCGGCACATAGGCTGCCGAGCCCGAACCGTCATCGCCCTCCTCGCTGCCCTTGATGTGGCCCTTGAGGTCCGACTCGCCGCGCGTCAGGTCCCTGCCCTGCAGGTCCGGCGGCAACGGCTGGTCGACCTTGATGTCGGGCGTGATGCCCTTGCCCTGGATCGACTTGCCGGACGGCGTGTAATAGAGCGCCGTCGTCAGGCGCAGCGCGCCGTTCTCGCCGAGCGGGACGATGGTCTGCACCGAACCCTTGCCGAACGACTGCGTGCCGACGACCGTGGCGCGTCGCAGATCCTGCAGCGCGCCGGCGACGATTTCGGACGCACTGGCCGAGCCGCCATTGACGAGCACGACCAGCGGCTTGCCGTCGATGTCGTCGCCCGGCCGCGCGTCGAAGCGGGTGACGTCCTTCGGATCGCGGCCGCGCGTCGAGACGATCTCGCCACGGTTGAGGAAGGCGTCGGACACGCTCACCGCCTGATCGAGCAGCCCGCCCGGATTGAGGCGCAGATCGAGCACGTAGCCCTTGAGCTTTTCGTTCGGCACCTGCTTCTCGATGGTTTCGATGGCGCTCTCGAGATCATCATGGGTCTTTTCGGTGAAGGAGGTGATCTTGATGTAGCCGATGTCGTTCTCGACGCGGAACTTGACCGCCTTGACCTTGATGATGTCGCGCACCACCGTCAGCTCGATCGGCTTGTCGGCGCCCTGGCGCAGGATGGTGAGCTTGATCGGCGTGTTGACCAGCCCGCGCATCTTCTCGACAGCATCGTTGAGGCTCAGGCCGCGAACCTCCTCGCCGTCGATCTTGGCAATGTAGTCGCCGGCAAGCACGCCCGCTTTGGCAGCCGGCGTATCGTCGATCGGCGTGATCACCTTGACCAGGTCGTTCTCCATGGTGACCTCGATGCCGAGGCCGCCGAACTCGCCCTTGGTCTGCACGCGCATGTCCTGCGCCTCTTCGGCGTTCATATAGGAGGAGTGCGGGTCGAGCGAGGTCAGCATGCCGTTGATGGCGTTTTCGACCAGCGACTTGTCGTCGGGCGGCGTCACATATTGCGCCCGCACCCGCTCGAAAATATCACCGAAGATCGCCAGTTGCTTGTAGGTCTCGGAGCCCGCAGCGTTCGCCGTCGAGCCGGGCGCGCCATAGACCAGGCTCATCGCGGATGCGCCCATCAGCGCACCGGCAAACAGAAGCGACAGTTTCCGCATCATCTCACGTCCTTCCAGACAAACGGTCCGCCCACCATGGGGTCGGATCGACGGGTTTTCCATCCTTGCGGAACTCAACATAGAGTTCCGGCGTGGCATTTCCATTCTTCGATGCCGAGGTGCTCGCCACCCGGGCCTCTCCCATCGCGCCGACCGGCTCTCCTGCGAGCACCGACTGGCCAGACGCGACGCTGATTCTGCTCATCCCCGCGAGAACGACATGATAGCCGTCACCTGCGTTCAGGATCAAGAGTTGACCATAAGAGCGAAAAGGTCCCGCATAAAGTACATTTCCGTCCGCCGGCGCGGTGACGATGGCTCCCGATTGTGTCGCAACCATGTCACCGAGCATCACTGCGCCGTTACCGTCGCTGGCCCCGAACCGCCGCTTGATCTTGCCGGTGACCGGCAACGCGATCTGCCCCTGAAGCGCCGAAAACGGTGCAGCGGCAGTGAGCCGATTGGCTTCCGGCACCGGCAGGGCTGCCAGTTCCGTCTGTTCCGGGGCCTTCTTTGCCGGAGCCGTCTGCGCTGGAGCCTTGTCGGCGCCCGCTTCCTTCTGCTCCGCTTCCTTCTGCTCCGCGGCTTTCTGCTCGGCTGCCTTCGCCGCGGCCGCCGCCTCGCGGGCCTTGTCGGCCTCGAGTGAGGCGATCAGTTCCTTCAGGCTGCCGGCCTTGGCCGCCAGTGCTGCGGATCGCTGCTTTTCCGCCGCCAGTGCCGTTTGCGTCTCGGCCTCGAGCTTCTGCTTGGCTTCGAGCAGCATGCCGAGCCGCTTCTTTTCCGCAGTCTGCTCGGCGACTGCCGCCGTCAGCCGCGCCCGCTCCGCCTCGATCGAGGCCGTCACCCGTGACTGCTCCTTGAGCTCCGCCAGCAATATCTCGGTCTGCTGGCGCAGTTCCGGCACCACGGCGCCGAGCAGGATGGCGCTGCGCACCGACGACAGCGCGTCCTCCGGCTTGACCAGGATGGCCGGCGGCGGATTGAGCCCCATGCGCTGCAGCGCGGCCAGCACCTCGGCCAGAACGTCGCGTCTGGCAGCCAGCGAGGCACGGATTTTCTGCTCGTCGCCCTTCAGCCCTTCCAGCTTGGCACCGATGTCCTCGATGTCCTGACCGAGCTTCTGCTCGGTCATCGCCGACTGGATCAGCGCCGCGGTGATCGAGGCATGGTCCTTCTTGACCGTCGCCATGTCAGCGGCGAGCTTGGCCAGCCGCTCCGACGACAGTGTGATCTCCTGCGATATCCGTTCGTATTCAGCGCGGCTGTGGTCCGGGTCAGGCGCCATGTCGAGCCTGCTCTGCGCCCGCGCGGCACCGAGCGACAGCATAAGCACCGCCGCTGCCAAGCCGCAGCCTGCGCGCCAGAAGCCCGTTCGCGATTTCCAACCTTCAGCCATTGAAGCCCGACTCTATGCGTGGCTTCGTTAACGAACAATCAACCATGTTCGGGAGCCCGCCGACCGAAAAACAGCCTCGTGACGCATTGAGGCGAAAATCCGGGCGGCTCACGCCAATCCACCGGTTTCGGTTGAACCTGCAACGGCTCACGAGCGATGATAGGGATGACCGGACAGGATTGTGGCCGCCCGGTAAAGCTGCTCGCCCAACATGACACGGACCAGTTGGTGCGGCCATGTCGGCGCGCCGAACGACACCATCAGGTCGGCCTGATCGCGCAGCGACTGGTCATGACCGTCGGCGCCGCCGATGGCGATGACCAGCGCCTTGCGGCCGCTATCACGCAACAGGCCGATGCGCCCGGCGAAATCCTCGGAGGAAAAACTTTTGCCGCGTTCGTCGAGCAGCATCAGCGCGGCACCAGGCTGCAACTGCGCCTGCAGTTTCTGGCCCTCTTCGCGGCGACGCTCGTTGGCGGTCTGGGCGCGGCCCTCCGGGATCTCGACGACCCCTGAGAATTCGAGCCCAACGGCCTGCCCGCTCTTGGCGAAGCGCTCGAAATATCGGTCAGCGAGCAACTTCTCGGGGCCGGCTTTCATCCGGCCCACGGCATGAACGGTGATTTTCATCCCTGCCTCGAAGAGCCGCTAATGCATGTCACCAAAGCATGCCCTCGGGCCTGACCCGAGGGTGGTCACCGGCTTTGGGAAACGACATGCATCAACCAATACGGCTCAGTGGAGGGTCTCTTCCTCGAGGTCCGGCGCCTGCCACATCTTTTCAAGATTGTAGAAGTCGCGGACTTCGGGGCGGAAGACATGGACGATGATGTCGCCCGAATCGATCAGGACCCAGTCGGCGCCGGCCAGTCCCTCGACGCGCGCCGTGCCGAGCCCGGCATCCTTGAGCGCCTTGAGGAGATGATCGGCGACAGCCGAGACATGACGGTGGGATCGGCCAGACGCGATGACCATATAGTCACCGAGGCTCGATTTTCCCTGAATGTCGATTGAGACGATGTTTTCGGCCTTGGAGTCTTCCAGACTGGCAAGGACTGTCTTGATGGCGCGGGACACGGCGTCGTTTACGCTGATCCCGGCCGGCGAAGGCACGATGTCGGCCTTCTTCCAAAGTGCTGTTCTCAGTGTATTTCCTTTCGCAGCAAGAACAACCAAATCACCCTTCAAAGCAGGTGACACCCTTAGATAGGCAGAGTTGCGTTGCAGTTTCAAGACGGCAGCCCTACCGTAGCCAACGAAGAACCGTTCTTCCGGTTCCGCAGTTGAAGAAAAATCGGAACTCTTGCCGCCCGGCGAGGGTTATCGGCGCATTGACCAATCGGATCCCCCTCATGCCTGTCGACCCTCAGAACGCTCTCCTTACCGTGCAGTCCGGCCTTGCGCAGATCAGCGCGCTGATCGTCTCGTACTCGTTCTCGGCCATCGGCGCCGTCATCCTGCTGGTCCTCGGCTATATCGTCGCCGGCCTTGCCCAGCGCTCGATCTATGCCGGCCTCGGCCATATCCATGGCTTCGACACGACGCTGCGCCACTTCTTCTCGAGGATCGTCCGCTACGCCATACTGATCCTCGTCGTCGTCATGGTGCTCGGCCAGTTCGGCGTCCAGACGACCTCGATCATTGCCGCCATTGGCGCCATCGGCCTGGCCATCGGCCTGGCGCTGCAGGGCACGCTGCAGAACATTGCCGCCGGCATCATGCTGCTGGCGCTGCGGCCATTCCGCATCGGCGAATATGTCGAGGTCGGCGCCATTTCCGGAACTGTCGAGGAAATCGGGCTGTTCGCCACCACGCTGAGAACGGTCGAAGGCGTTTACGTGCTCGCCCCCAATTCGACGCTGTGGAACCAGCCAGTCCGCAATTTTACACGCAATGGCACCCGCCGCGCCGATATCACCCTGACCATCGGCTCGTGGAACGACATCGATTTCGCTCAAAAGACCATGCTGGGCGTCGCCGCCGCCGACCGACGCGTCAGGCGGGAGCCGGCGCCGATTGCCTTTGTGGCGACCGTCGGCGACAGCAACGTCGCCATCACCTTGCGCTACTGGACCTCGGCTGCGGATTTCTTCGCCACCCAGATCGATCTCACCAAACGCGCCAAGCAGGCCTTCGACAGCGAAGGCATTTCCATACCCGCGCCACCACCGGAAGCACCGCGGCAGGAAACCGTCACCAGACAGTGAGATGATCAATTCCCGGTGCAGGGTCTAGCTGTCCGCGCGGCGCTGCTCTTCGGATGGGAAAGCGAGGTCGACCGGCAGCGGTGCCTGCGCGCTCATCGGCGCGAAACTGCCGGTCTCGGCGGCGGGAACAGGCGACATCGCCACCACACGCCACAGCACGAACAGGCAAAAAACGGCGGCAATGACGATGGCCACATGGATGAAGGCCTGCGTTCCATAGGCGGCGGAAAGCCCGGTCACGATGCCGGGCACGATGAAGCCGGACAGCGACCACGCGAACAGCAGTGAACTGGACAGCGCCACCATGTCGTCCTTGCCGGCGCGGTCGGCGGCATGTGCGCTGGCCAGCGAATAGATCGATTCCGATGCGCCGGCCCAGACCACATAGATGACGACCAGCGCCGCCAGCGCACCACCATCGAAGCCCAGCGCAAACAGGCCCGCCACCATGGCAAGCGCCGAAGCGGCGACCAGCACAAAGCGCCGGTCGGTGCGGTCGGAAATCCAGCCGAGCGGGATCTGCAGGATCAATGTGCCGATCGGCATCGCCGACAGCAGCAGTGCCACATCGGCCTGGCTGTAGCCCTTGGCCGTGGCATGGATCGGCGCAAAGCCTGAAATCGTCATCGACAGGCCGCCGACGGCAAGCATGCCGGCGACGCCGACCGGCGAAATCCGCCAGGCCCGGCCAAGCGCCACCGACGCCGCCTGCGGCGGCGGCGGCTGGGCGAGCCGCGTCAACCCGACGGGGAGGATCGACAGCGCGGTGAAGGCGATGCCAACCAGCGGCGCGTCCGCAGCCCTTATGTCGATCAGCGCCAGTGTCGAGTAGCCGACACCGAGCCCGGCGACATAGGCGACGTAGAAGAAGGCCATGACCCTGCCGCGTATCGCGTTGGCGATGACGTCGTTCAGCCAGCTTTGCGCAACGATGAACAGGCCGCATATGGCAAAGCCGTAGAGCGCGCGTGCCGCGATCCACGACAGCGGCTGCGGTCCAGCCCCGACGGCGGCGTTGGACAGCACGATCAACGCCGACAGCACCATGAATGCGCGCGCATGGCCGACGCGCCGCACCAGCGGACCGGTCAGGATGCAGCCTGCCAGGCCGCCGGCCGAAAGGCCCGTGACGATCAGCCCGGCCCAGGTCGGATCGAAGCCCTCGGCGCCGAGCCGGACCGGGATATAGGCGAACATCAGTCCATTGCCGACCGCAACCAGCGCCATCGACAAGACGATGCTGGCGATGGCGATCGCCGGGGCCGGCGGGCCGCCCTGCGCCGGGTCGCGTCTGGTCTGGAGAATCGTCATGCCCGGGCAGGATCGCCTACTCGGCGGCGAATGGCCGCCGCAAAAGCGACATCAGCAATCTTCCCTTCTCCCCTTGTGGGAGAAGGTGGCCGAGCGAAGCTCGGTCGGATGAGGGGTGCTGGAAGGATCGCTATCCTGAAGAACTAAACACTTGAAACCGCTCGATCTTTTACGCTGCGTTTCTCCCAGCACCCCTCATCCGGCTCGGCGCTGCGCGCCGATCCACCTTCTCCCACAAGGGGAGAAGGAGAGGAGGTTCCTATCCCTTTGCCATGTTGCGGATCGCGGTCGACGACAGCGACGAGCGCGGGCCGTGAATGAAGGTCCAGGCCGGCGCCTTCATGCGGGCGAGCCGCGGCGCGTCGCCCTCGTCGACACGCGCGTAGTCAAAAGTCTTGGCGACAACCGACGACAGGAACGACAGCGTCGCGCCAGGGCGATCGATCACCGCGATCGGAAACGTCATCACGATCTGGCGCCAGCGCTGCCAGCGGTGGAAATCGCGCAAGGAATCGGCGCCCATGATCCAGACGAAGTCGACGCCCGGGTTGCGCGCCTTGACCAGGGCCAGCGTGTCGGCGGTGAAGCGGACATGATGGCTCGCCTCGAAGGCGGTGACCTTGACCTTCGGGTTCCGGGCAATCTGCTCGGACAGGCGCAGCCGCTCGGCCAGCGGCGCCAGTTCCCGCGCGCTCTTGAGCGGATTGCCCGGCGTCACCATCCACCACAGCTGATCGAGCGCCAGGCGCCTGAGCGCGATCTCGGCGACCAGTGCATGGCCGGCATGGGCAGGGTTGAACGAGCCGCCGAACAACCCGACGGCCAAGCCCTTTTCGGCATGCGGCATTTTTAGATAATGGGAGGGAACGAGCTGTTCGGACTGCGAAAGCATGTGTCAGGCACCCCCCTCTGTCCTGCCGGACATCTCCTCCGACAGGGGGGAGATCGGATGTCGCATAGGCTTTCGCCAACCTTGGGCGTGGCAGTAAGGGCGCCAGGGATAAAGCCGCCAATCTCCCCCCTTGCGGGGAAGATGCCCGGCAGGGCAGAGGGGGGTGGCTGGGCGCACGCCTCTCAGGCTCTAACCGCGAATAGCTTCAAGGCCTCACCTGTCCCGTCCCGCGCACGCGGTACTTGAACGAGGTCAGTTGCTCGACACCGACCGGGCCGCGTGCATGCATCTTGCCGGTGGCGATGCCGATCTCGGCGCCCATCCCGAATTCGCCGCCATCGGCAAATTGCGTCGAGGCATTGTGCAGAAGGATCGCCGAATCGATCTCGTTGAAGAACCGTTCGACCGCGTTCGTATCCTCGGCGACGATCGCCTCGGTGTGATGCGAGGAAAAAGTCTCAATATGCTCGATGGCGCCGGCGACGCCATCGACCAGTTTTACCGCGATGATGGCATCGAGATATTCGCTCACCCAGTCGGCGTCGGTCGCCGGTTTGGCGTCGGCAAATACTTTCAGCACCTCGGCGTCGGCGTGGATTTCGCACCCTGCGGCGCGCAACGCCCCGAGGATCGGCACCAGATGGGTGGCGGCAACAGCGCGGTCGACCAGCAGCGTCTCGGCCGCGCCGCAGACGCCGGTGCGCCGCATCTTGGCGTTGACCGCGATCCTGACCGCCATGTCGAGATCAGCCGAGCGGTCGATGTAGAGATGGCAGATGCCTTCGAGATGCGCAAAGACCGGCACCCGTGCCTCGTTCTGGACGCGTTCGACCAGGTTCTTGCCGCCGCGCGGAATGATCACGTCGATGTTGCCGGAAAGTCCCTTCAGCATCTCGCCGACGGCGGCGCGGTCGGCGGTCGGCACCAGCTGGATGGCATCCTGCGGCAGCTTGGCCGCCTTCAGCCCTTCGACCAGGCAGGCATGGATCGCCGCCGAGGAGTTGAGCGAATCCGAGCCGCCGCGCAGGATCACCGGATTGCCGGCCTTGAGACACAGCGCGCCGGCATCGGCGGTCACGTTCGGCCGGCTCTCGTAGATGACGCCGACAACGCCGAGCGGCGTGCGAACGCGCTCGATATGCAGGCCGTTCGGCCGGTCCCATGCGGCAATGACATCACCGACCGGATCGCGCAGCCCGGCGATTTCACTGATGCCGTCGGCCATGGCACGGATGCGCGCCGGATCAAGCTTCAGCCGGTCCATGAAAGAAGCCGAAAGCCCGGACTGCTCGCCATTTTTGATGTCGATGGCGTTGGCGTCGAGAATATCCTGCTCGTGGTGAAGGATCGCCTGCGCCATACAGATCAACGCGGCGTGCTTGCGCTCGGCTGTGGCGACGGCCAGCGGTCGGGCGGCGGCCCTGGCGCGGCGGCCGATGTCGGCCATCAGTGCCATCGTATCGTCCCGGGATTTTTCATGCAGCTTCAGCATGGCTCATCCTCCGCTATGGACCTGGTCACCGGCCCGTACTTGGTCAGTTGAATGGCTCACCACAAGGTCGTCGCGGTGGATCATCGCCGATCGTGCTTCATAGCCAAGCACCGTTTCGATCTCGGCTGTCTTCAAGCCAGCGATTCTTACGGCATCGGCGGCATCGTAGGCAACCAGTCCGCGCGCGATCTCGCGGCCCTCGGGCGACAGGATGGCGACTGTGTCACCGCGCGAAAAATTTCCGCTGACCAGCTTGACGCCGGCCGGCAGCAGCGACTTGCCCGACAGCAGCGCGCCGATGGCGCCGGCATCGACGGTCAGCCGGCCGGCCGGTTCGAGCTGCCCGGCGATCCATGTCTTGTAGCCCTTGACCGGATTTGCGCTCGGCCGGAAGAACGTCGCCCGCTCGCCACGCTCGATCGCCAGCAGCGGCGACAGCCGCGTGCCTGATGTGATGATCATGGCGGTGCCGGCGGCGGTGGCGATCTTGCCGGCGTCGAGCTTGGTGCGCATGCCGCCGCGTGAAAACTCCGAAGCAGCTGCACCCGCCATCGCCTCGATGTCAGGAGTGATGCGGTCGACGATCGGAATGAACCGGGCCTGCGGGTCGCGCGCCGGCGGCGCCGTGTAGAGCCCGTCAATGTCGGAGAGCAGCACCAAAAGGTCCGCGCCCATCATCGTCGCCACCCGCGCGGCCAGCCGGTCATTGTCGCCATAGCGGATTTCGGAGGTCGCCACCGTGTCGTTCTCGTTGATGACCGGCACCGCCTTCATCTTGAGCAACGTCGAGATCGTCGCGCGCGCATTGAGATAGCGGCGGCGCTCTTCGGTGTCGCCGAGCGTCAGCAGGATCTGGCCCGATTTCAGGCCGCCCTTGCCGAGCGCATCCGACCAGGCGCCGGCCAGCGCAATCTGCCCGACGGCCGCCGCCGCCTGGCTTTCCTCGAGCTTCAGCGCCCGCTTGCCGAGGCCCAAAATGGTGCGGCCAAGCGCGATGGCGCCGGACGACACGACGAGGATCTCGACGCCATTCTCGGCCAGCACTGAAATGTCGTCGGCAAGCGAGACCAGCCAGTCGCGCTTCAGGCCCGCCGTGCGGTCGACAAGCAGCGCCGAGCCGATCTTGACGGTGATGCGCCGGTATTTTTTCAGCGACTGCGCGGCCATCGCTATCTCCAGCGCGTCTCGGCCGGAGCGGCGACAGCTTCGCGCGCCTCGGCGACGACCGTCATCAGCGCGCGCAGAACTGCCTCGACGCCTTCGCCGGTGACGGCCGACAAAAGCATCGGCGCGCAGCCGGCGGCGCGCTTCAACGAAGCGACCTTCTGCTTGCGTGCATCGGCATCGAGCGTGTCGACCTGGGAAAGAGCCACGATCTCGACCTTCTCGATCAGTCCATGGCCATAGGCGTCGAGTTCGGCGCGCACGGTCTTGTAGGCTTTCCCCGGGTTTTCTTCCTGCGCCGAGACGAGGTGCAGGAGGACCCGCGTGCGTTCGACATGTCCGAGGAAACGGTCGCCGATGCCGACGCCTTCATGCGCGCCTTCGATCAGGCCCGGAACGTCGGCGATGACGAACTCGCGCCCGTCGATACGGGCGACACCGAGGCCCGGATGCAGCGTGGTGAAGGGATAGTCGGCGATCTTCGGCTTGGCTGCGGTGACGGCGGCGAGAAAAGTCGACTTGCCGGCATTGGGCAGGCCGACCAGGCCGGCATCGGCGATCAGTTTGAGCCGGAGCCAGATGTTGAGCTCTTCGCCCGGCTGGCCGGGATTGGCGCGGCGCGGCGCCTGGTTGGTCGAGGTCTTGAAATGCTGGTTGCCAAAGCCGCCATTGCCGCCCTTGGCCAGCAGGAAGCGTTGGCCGACGACGGTCAGGTCGCAGATCAGCGTCTCGTTGTCCTCGGCAAAGACCTGCGTTCCCGCCGGCACTTTCAACGTCACGTCGGCGCCCTTGGCGCCGGTCATGTTGCGGCCCATGCCGTGCGTGCCGGTCTTGGCCTTGAAATGCTGCTGGTAGCGATAATCGATCAGCGTGTTCAGCCCATCGACCGCCTCCACCCAGACGTCGCCGCCGCGGCCGCCGTCGCCGCCGTCGGGACCGCCGAACTCGATGAACTTCTCGCGCCGGAACGACACCGCTCCGGCGCCACCGTCGCCGGAGCGGACATAGACCTTGGCTTGATCGAGAAATTTCATCGTATTGCTGAGTTTCTGCTAGTGGCCTTGCGGCATTGCTCTAACGTTCGGCACTGCTCTAAACCAAGGCGGGGCGAAGGGCGAGGCTGTTTATCAACATGGCCCGAGTCTGAACGTCGCCGGAGTCGCAATGCAGCTCGTAACCTACAACATCCACTACGGCGTCGGCCTCGACGGCCGTTACGATGTCGGCCGCATCGCCGATGCCGTGCGCGGCGCCGACGTGATCGCCCTGCAGGAGGTCTCGCGCAACAACCCCAACAATGGCGGCCGCGACATGGTGGCCGAGCTTGGCGAGGCGCTGCCCGAATATTTCGCCGTCTACGGCAGCAATTTCGAGGCCAATGTCGGCTCGCGCCTGGAAAACGGCCGCGCCATCACCACCACCTTCCAGCTCGGCAACATGGTGCTGTCGAAAACGCCTATTCATCTGTCGCGCAATCTCCTCTTGCCGCGCAGCCGCAGTTTCGAAGTGATGAATTTCCAGCGCGGCGCGCTGGAGGCGCTGATCGAGACGCCGCTTGGCTTCATCCGCTTCTATTCCACCCATCTCGACCATCGCAGCCCGGTCGAGCGCGCCAGCCAGATCCGGTTTCTGCGCCGGCGCCTGTTGAACTATGCGATCGAGGGCGGCGCGCTGTCGGGCGTCGCCGAGGTCGACCTGCCGGACCTGCCTTGTCCCGAAGCCTTCGTCGTCATGGGCGACTTCAACATGCTGGCCGGATCGCCGGAGTATGTCGAACTTGCCGGCCGCCTGGATCACGAGTTCGGCATGCCGGTGACCGCCGATCTTGCCGTCGATGCCGCCGTGCGCCTTGCCGCCGCAGGCGCCGATCTCGTCACTTGGGTCGACCCCAAGCGGCCTGACGACGCCAGCCGCCACAAGCGCATCGACTATGTCTTCACCAGTGCCTCGCTGGCCAAATCGCTGAAGCGCCTGTGGGTCGACCGGCAAGCAGTCGGTTCGGACCACCTGCCGGTCTGGGTCGAGATGGTTTGACCCGATCGCGCAATCGCCGGGCAAGTGCCCCCTCACCCGGATTACCGACCGAATTGCGAAGGGCAATTCGGGGCAATCCGACCTCTCCCCGAGGGGAGAGGAGGTCGCCAGCGTTGCCGCCAGCCTCTTCTCCCCAGCGGGGAGAAGGTGGCCCGAAGGGCCGGATGAGGGGGACCCCCGTATGCGAGTGCCCTGCAGGGCAGCTCGTCAAAAATGCACCCAGTTCCGCAGGCTCGTCCAGGTCCTGCGGTCGAGGCGGTAGCGCTCGACCGGCACCTGGCCGGCAACGATCGAGTTCAGCATGCCCTGGCCGGCATATTGGAAGCCGCATTTGTGGATGACCCGGCGCGAGGCCGGATTGATCACCCGCGTCGAGGCATGCAGCACCTGGATCGACGTCTTCTGGAAGGCGAGGTCGACCAGCGCATGCGCGGCCTCCGTCGCATAGCCGCGCTTCCAGTAGGGCTCGCCGATCCAGTAGCCGAGCTCCAGACCGCGATCGGTGGTGTTGAGGCCGGCGCAGCCGACGAAGGTTTCGGTGCCGGCCAACGTCAACGCATAGGCAATGCCGGACCGACGCGATGCCGTCATCGCCAAGAAGGCGCGCGCCTCAGCCTCGCCATAGGGGTGCGGCATGCGGGCCAGCATTTCGGCGACATGGCGATTGTCGGCGAGCACCACCAGTTGCTCGATATCGCTTTCGCGCGGCGCCCGCAGCACCAGCCGCTCGGTCACCAGGACCGGGCAATCTATCGCGTAACTCTCACCGTCTGTGTCATCCGCTTCGGCAACCATGTCAGTCCTCCAGGCAAGAAAAAGGGGAGATGGAAACCCATCTCCCCTGATCCATTTCCTGGCTTGGCCAGACACCGGTTCCCGAGATGGGTGCCGGTGTTCTCGTGCGGAACCGGCTACTCCGCGGCCTTGGTCATCGGGTTCACCGATACGTAGGTTCGGCCATTGGCTTTTTTGTTGAAGGTGACTGCGCCAGCTTCGAGCGCAAACAGCGTGTGATCCGTGCCAATGCCGACATTGGTGCCGGGATGCCAGGTCGTGCCACGCTGACGAACAATGATGTTGCCCGGAATCACGGCTTCGCCGCCGAACTTCTTCACGCCGAGCCGCTTGGAATGGGAGTCGCGACCATTGCGCGACGAACCGCCAGCTTTCTTGTGTGCCATCTCACTAACTCCGATGCGCCGCTAGGCGCTTAAAAGGTCTTATGAACGCGTTCGCGTTCCGTTTCAAGTCTGAACCGGCGACGATCGCGCCGGCCCGCTTTACTTCTTCGCCAATTCCTTGGCCTGCTCGCGCCAGTCCGTGATCTGGTCGGTGCTGAACGGCATATGCTCGTCGATCTTGGCGATGTCCTTGTCCGACAGCTTGGCGATCTGGGCGAAGGTCGTGATGCCCTGCTCGTTCAACTGGCCGGCCGCAACCGGGCCGATGCCCTTGATCACGGTCAGATCGTCCGGCTCGCCCTTCGGCGCCTTGAACAGCGGCGCGGCGGTTTCGGTTGCCTTGGCTTCCTTCTTCGGCGCAGCCTCTGGCTTCGCTTCGGCCTTCGGCGCGGCTTCAGCCTTCGCCTCGGCCTTTGCAGCAACTTCGGCCTTCGCTTCGGCCTTGGCCGCGGCCTTCTTCGTCGGCTTGGCGCCACCCAGCAGGATCTCGGCGATCCGCACGGTGGTCAAAAGCTGGCGATGGCCGATCTTGCGGCGCGAATTCTGCCGGCGGCGCTTCTTGAAAGCGATGACGGTGCGGTTCTTGCCCTGTTCGACGACTTCGGCGGTGACCAAGGCGCCGTCGACGAACGGCGCGCCGAACGTCACATTCTCGCCCTCGCCATGCGCGAGCACATGGCCGATCTCGACGATGTCGCCGACCTGGCCTTCGACTTTTTCGATCTTCAGGAGATCGTTGGCGGCGACGCGATACTGCTTGCCGCCCGTTTTGATGACTGCGAACATTTTTTGCCTTTCGCTGTTCGGTCGGCCTTGACGAACCGCTTCAGGCGGTTCGGCCGTCTTTTTGTCAGTCTGCGGGTTCAAAAAGCAAGCGGCGCGGAAGAGCCCTCCACGCCGATTGCGCGCTGTCCCTAGCCGAAGGGGCGGCGCGAGTCAAGGCAAGGGCCGAAAGCAAGACGGTGCCGTTGGCACAGGCAGCAGAGCTATCGAAAAACGACCCATACGGCCGTCAGAGAAGCCTGATATCAGGCAGATTGGCCCTTGTAACCTGTCCGTCCAGCCGTTATCTAGTGCGCCGCGCCGGGAACGGCGGACCATGACCGCGGAGAGGTGGCAGAGTGGTCGAATGCACCGCACTCGAAATGCGGCATGGGTGCAAGCCCATCGGGGGTTCGAATCCCTCCCTCTCCGCCAGTTTGCTGCCGATTGCCCTCTATAGTGCGATATAGCTGCCGATCACCGTCGGCGGCAGCATCGGTCGATCATGCCCTGATCGGTAACCCACAAAGCTACCGAGAGGAATCGCAACCTGATGAGTCAAACCAACGCAGACGTCACCAAATCCGATTCAGCTATCAATCCACATGTCCTAAGTCGCTAATGAGCGGGTCGCGGAAGGAGTGGACCTCGAACTCACTGCAGAAACGTCAACAGCCAAGTCATTATTCAGACCTGGTCGTCCGGGCACCGGCAGAGAGACACGCCCAGACAAACTCCGCAGATTCCGCCAAGAAGTTGCAAGCGAAAACGCCCTTGAAAATCAGGAAATGGTATGCGTATATATGCGCATAGTTTTTCAAGGGGGTCAAATGACGATCAATCGACTGAAACATTTCCGGGTCCTGAATGCCGAGACCCAGACCCAAGCCGCCGAGGCGGCGGGCGTGACGCAACCGACGTATCAGCGGTGGGAAACCGGCAAGGCCGAGACCCCGAAAAGCCACCTTGCCAAGCTGGCAAAGCACTTCAAGACCACCGAATTGGAATTGCTTGGTCGGCACCCGCCGAAAAAGGCAGCGTTCTATGACGACGAAGCTCCGCTGGACCTGCAATATTACGGTGAGTGTGCGGTGCATTTCTGCGGCGGCGGCGAACCGTTGGTGCTTTCGATTTCGGAAGCGGCGCACGAGCAAGCCTATCGTGAGTTGCAGTGCGACAAGCGGTTCATCGTTATCAAGGACTTGGGCAACCGTACCGTGGCGATCCGGCACAAGGCGATTTCCGAGTTTTATTTTTCCAGTGAAGCATATGACACCTACGGGCCGGATCATGATGACTACAAACTGTCAACGCCAATCCAGATGCCTGACACCCGCGACTGGGCCATCGTCGAGGCCATTCGAGATGAAGAGGTTGCCGGAGGCGACTACACGTCGGATTTTGCAAAAGACGATGTTGAGCGCGTCCAACGCCAGATCATGATTACCGACGAGCAGTTCGATGAACTGGTCGCCAAGCGCGCGATCAAACCCGAGGACCTCGCGATTGAGAAGGCCGCGAGAGCGGCAGAAACCGATGAGATTGTGGCTCTAGCTCACACGGTCACGGTCCAGTTCTCGACCGGCAAGCGGCGGGAATTCGCCTATGTCGATTGCAACCTTTTCGAATGCATCGAGCCTCTGATTGATATCCATTACCCCTACAGCGGAAACGAGGACGACGAACCGAACATGATCCGGTTGCCGTATGAAGGCTATCATCGCACTGCGTTCTTCAACCCGGACGTGCTGGATTATATTTCGTTCCCGACCCACAAAATCGAAGAGGATGAAGTCGAGAGCTATGACGACGGGCTGATAGACGACGATGAAGCCAATAGTGACGATGCTATAGTGATCAAGCTGCCGAAGAACAAAAAGAGGGAGAAGGCGAAATGAGCGCATCGGTTCAAAACTGACGCGGCTGCAATGAACGTTCACTCCTTCTTGCCGACGAGAAGGTGGTTTGCAGATTACGCGGCTTTCGTTGCTTGATCGGCACGACGGCGGAGCCTGATCAGCTCGTGTACGCCCAACCCAAAACCACATTTCGGCTTTATTTGGGTTGGGCGTCGGGCGACATCCCCCATCAACCCAAAAACAGCCCGTTTCCTGCCTTATAGCTCCGCCAGACCTTTGTGCACTCAGCTCAAGGGCCAAATGCCGTCGTCGAACTCGGTGACGCCGAGCCTTTGTCCGGAGAGCACGGTGGCGATCTTCTTCCTGTGCATGCAGATGCGGCCGGAGGCGGGACGAATCTGTCACCTTCGGGGCGAGCCTGCGCTTTCTGCGATTGATGAATCTGAATCATGACGGCATGCGGATTTTGCTGCCTAGTCGATCGCCGGCGTCGTCGTTATTCTATTTACACATTCGCACTGCCGCGCATGCCGAGGAATGAGCATGGCCAGGCAGCCCTGCGACAGTTCAAGACGATCAAAGGAGACAGGCGTGAACAAGCAGATCGGAATCGAGAACACGGCGGAACCGCAGTCCAGTGTCCACTTTGGCCGGCGTGATCTGCTGAAGCTGACCGGCGCCGGCGTTGCCGCGCTCGGTGCGGCGTCGCTGTTCAACATCCCCTTCGCAAAGGCTCAAGACATGTCAAACGGCGCCAACAACTTCTACACCAGCGATAAGGTGACGCTCGCAAAGATTGCCTTCAAGAGCCAATACGAGATGAACGTCGCGGGCAATCTGTTCATTCCCAAAGACCTCGACCGCAATGCGCGCCATCCGGCGCTCGTCGTCGGGCATCCGATGGGTGCGGTGAAGGAGCAGAGCGCAAATCTTTATGCCACCAAGATGGCCGAACAGGGCTTCGTCGCCATGTCCATCGACCTGCCGTTCTGGGGCGAAAGCAAGGGCGAGGCCCGCCAGATCGTTTCGCCGGATGTCTACGCCGAAGCGTTCAGCGCCGCGGTCGATTTCCTGGGCACGCGACCTTTCGTTGACAGAAACCGCATCGGCGCGATCGGCGTCTGCGGCAGCGGCAGTTTTGTCATCAGCGCGGCCAAGATCGACCCGCGGATGCGCGCCGTCGCGACCGTCAGCATGTACGACATGGGGGCCGCCAACCGCGACGCGCTTAATCATTCGCTGAGCGTCGAGCAGCGCAAGCAGATCATTGCTGCAGCCGCCGCGCGGCGCTGGGCAGAGTTTGAAGGCGGCGCGGTCGAATATACCAGCGGCACGGTGCATGAGCTGACCGCCGACACTCATCCAATCCAGCGAGAGTTCTATGACTTCTACCGCACACCGCGGGGTGAATTCACGCCCGCCAGTGCAAACCCGCAGATCACCACGCATCCGACGCTGACCAGCAATGTCAAGTTTATGAATTTTTACCCGTTCAACGACATCGAGACGATCTCGCCGCGCCCGATGCTGTTCATCGCCGGCGATCAGGCTCACTCCCGCGAGTTCAGCGAGGATGCCTACAAGCGAGCGGCCGAGCCGAAGGAGCTTGTGTGGGTTTCCGGCGCCGGGCACGTCGACCTCTACGATCGCGTCGACCTGATCCCGTTCGACAAGCTGACCAGCTTCTTCAATCAGCACCTCTCCGCGTGAGCGGCGAGATGGAGCCTGTACCGGACGGAACAGGCTCCATCAGCATAGATCGGGAGATACGACGGCATGCTGAAACTATTGCTGAGCGCCGCTGTTATCGCACTCGGAACGGTTGGATCTGCGATGGCTCAAGAACGAATTCGCATTTCTTCGGATTGGGGCGAGGTCACAGCCGATCTCGCCGATAACGAGGCCGCAAAATCTCTGGCGCAGATGCTGCCGCTCACGATCGAGATGTCCGATCATCTGCGCCAGGAAAAGACCGGCAATCTGCCTTCCGCCTTGCCCGAGCTGGCGCGGCAGCGCGACTTCTCCGTCGGCACGCTTGGGTTGTGGAGCTCCGATCATTTCGTGATCTACTATCGGAGCGGTCGCGTCCCGGCGCCCGGCATCATTGTGCTCGGGCAGGTCACTGGCGATGTCTCGATCTTTGACCGTCCCGGTCCCGTCACCATCCGCGTTGAACGCGCAGACTGAAACCTGCGCAATCCGCTCGTAGATCGTCGCCGGAGGGCGAGCGGCGGATTGAATAGCTGCCGCTCAATGAGTCTCTGTGTTCGCCTTCGATTTAGCCGGTATAATCGAGCTCTGGCTATTAAAAGGATTCATGAGTGCCGCGGCAGAATGTCAACGACCTGCTCGCGTTCCTGGCTGTTGCTCGGGAGCGCAGCTTTACGCGCGCCGCAGCCCGGTTCGGCATATCGCAATCGGCGCTAAGTCACACTATCCGTCAACTCGAAGCGCGCCTTGGCGTTCGCCTGCTCACACGCACGACGCGCGCGGTGGCTCCCACAGAGGCGGGAGAGAGGCTCTTGCAGCGGATTGGGCCGCACTTTGACCAGATCGAAATCGAGGTCGATGCCCTGAACGAGCTGAGGGAAAAGCCCGCCGGAACCATCCGGCTGTCGGCGCCCGACTATGCAATCAGCAGCATCCTTTGGCCCAAGCTGAACCGCTTTCTGCCGAAATATCCCGACATCAAGGTCGAACTCCTGCTCGATAACGGCCTCACCGACATCGTGACGGAGCGCTTTGACGCCGGGATCCGCATGGGCGAGCAGCTTGCGAAAGACATGATCTCCGCTCGCATCGGACCGGATTTCCGCTTCGCGGTCGTCGGCGAAAAATCCTACTTTGCCGAGCATCCCGCGCCGGAGAAGCCGCAGGACCTCGTGCAGCACAATTGCATCAACTACCGTTTTCCAACGTCCGGGGCGCTTTATGTGTGGGAGTTCGAGGAGGACGGCCGCGAGATCAAAATTCGCGTCGATGGGCAGCTCGTCTTCAACAACATCTTTCATGTCCTGGACGCGGCGCTGGCCGGCCGCGGCCTCGGCTATGTTCCGGAAGAAATGGCCCTTCCTCACATTGCCAAAGGTCGGCTGGCGCGGGTCCTGGAAGGCTGGTCGCCCTATTGGGATGGCTACCATCTCTATTATCCGAGCCGCCGGCAATCCTCGCCTGCCTTCGTCGCCCTGGTCGAGGCGCTGCGCCATCGCGACTAACTATCGATGCCGTGGGCTTCGACGTTCATGCCACGGAAAGCCACGCAACGAAGGGCGACGACGTCAGTCCATACATCATGGCTCGCCAGAGGACGTGAACCGGCGAGGCTGCAGCCTATCGGTCAGGGCTGCTGTATTGCCGCCAGCTTCCAGTCGCCACCGTTCTGGCGCGTGAAGGTCCACAGTTCGGTTGTTTCCGTCGGCCGATCGGCTTCGCCGGCGACGATCTTGCCGGTGGCGCGATCACGCATCACGTCAAGAGACTCGTAGCGCAAGGCAGCCGTCGCGTAGTCGCGATCGTCTTCCCGCCAATTCTCCGCAATATCGGCCTCCAGCAGGCTAACGTTCGACACCTCGTTCCTGATGCCGTTTTTGGCATTGTCGGCAAGTTCTTCGGACAGGTACGACACCATCTCGGGGGTCGCCAGCCGGCGCAAGCCAGCATGGTCTTCGCGCCCGAACGCTTCCTGAACTTCGGTCAACCGCTGCTGGAATGTATCGAGATCGGCCGGCGTCATTGTAATTTGATCGTTAGCTGGAGCCGTCCGGCCAAAGCCAGACCCGATGCCTGGAATGGGGAAAGTCGAGAAATTGTCCGCCTCGCGCTGGGCTGCCGCGTTTCGCCCAAAATTGCCCATGCTCCGCGGAACACCGGCCATGGCAGGCGCCTGGTTGCGTGCCGATTGCGACCGGAAAAAGCGGATGATCAGCATGATCGCGCCGCCGATCAGCAGTCCTTGCAGCAGCAGGCCCAACATGCCAGCCAAGCCGCCGAACCCCTGGCCCAGGAGAAGCCCGATCAGACCGCCGAGCAGCAGGCCACGCATCATCGAACCGCCGAGGCTGCTGAAGATCCCTGTTCGTTGGGCTGCCGGTGTCTGGCGGGCCGCATTGTTCGTCGTGGTGTTGGGCGTCATCGAGCGCTCGACCGGCGCGGCCGGCTGTGGCGCCGTCCTGGTCGGCGGGACCGACTGGAAAGTACGCGTGCCGCGGCTGCCGAAGCTGCCGCCACGCCGCGCCTCGGCATAATCGGCCGTGACCATGGAAAAAGCCAGGAACAGTCCTGCAAACAAAACGGCAAACCGGCTCGAACGCGGAATCATCATGGCAAATCCTCAAGCGACACTCTGGCGCTATATGGGGTGCGCCGATCGAAATATCAGTGGCCGCAGCTTCCGTATCAGCAATTGAGGAGAATTCCAGGGCCGCCACAAATTCAGGCAAAGCAGCCGACCGTGATCCTTCTGCCACCCTGTGCGTTGTCGCCTCAGGCGCACCGAGGAGAAAAACGGTGTTTGCAGGTTTCAGGGCCACCAGCTTGCAACTGGACGACACGACCATTTTCGCAAGGGTCGGCGGAACCGGTCCGCCGCTGCTGCTTCTTCATGGTTTTCCCGAAACACATCTGATGTGGAGCGATATTGCCGCGGCCTTGGCGCCCCGCCTCACAGTCGTCGCCGCCGATCTTCGAGGCTACGGGCAAAGCGGCTGCCCGGTCTCCTCTGCCGATCATAGCCCATACGCCAAACGCGCTATGGCCGGAGACATGGTTCAAGTCATGCAGCAGTTGGGGTTTGGGCAGTTCATGGTTGCCGGACACGACCGCGGCGGGCGGGTCGCCTATCGCCTGGCGCTCGATCACCCCGATGAAATATCCAGGGTCGCGGTCCTCGACGTCATCCCCACCGCCGCCGCGTGGGACAGGGCGGACGCCAGACTGGCTCTTGGCTTCTGGCCGTGGAGCCTTCTTGCGCAACCGGAACCGCTGCCGGAGCGGCTGATCGGCGCGGCGCCCGATGCCATCGTCGACAATGCGATTGAGCAGTGGGGATCGCCGGCAAAAATGTTCTCTGCAAGGATCAGGGAGGCCTACGTCGAGGCGCTTCGTGATCCCGTTCATATTCATGCGATTTGCGAAGAGTATCGGGCCGCTGCCACGATCGATCGTGAACATGACGCGCTGGACCAGGCAAACGGTCGTCGCATCAAGTGTGCGCTCCTGGCACTGTGGAGTAGCCAAGGCGGCCTGGAGACCTGGTATGCGGAGGAAGGCGGCCCACTGGCTATTTGGAGGAAATGGGCCGACAGAGTTGAAGGAGGTCCCGTTCCGGGCGGGCACTTCTTTCCGGAAGAGCACCCTCACCAGACCGCAGCGGCTCTCTCGAAATTCTTCGAGGATGAATAGGGGAATGACGCCCAGGGCAGAGTGTTGTAGAGGTTCCCATGCCTCATTCGCCCGTCCGGCGTCAAATCTGCTTGATAAAATGAAAGCCATCTCCCCAGCCACGTCCCTGATATGCAGCATCGTGTTTGTCGGAGGTTGCGCATCGCCCTTCCATGCATCCTTTGATGCCGCGCAATACGACAGGATGAGTTGCGTCGAACTCAACGTGGCCATGGGCGAAGTCGCCAAGGAGCTGTCGGCGACAGCGATCACCCGGGGCAAAGTCGCGAAAACCAACATTCCGAACTG
This sequence comes from Mesorhizobium sp. WSM4848, assembly GCF_055811375.1. NCBI lineage: Bacteria > Pseudomonadati > Pseudomonadota > Alphaproteobacteria > Hyphomicrobiales > Phyllobacteriaceae > Mesorhizobium > Mesorhizobium sp. WSM4848. Next base: position 65,330 of record NZ_JBVVPX010000011.1, on the reverse strand, counting down.
GCTATGGGGCGCCCGGCGTGTCGCCACTACCATGACTGCCCGCCAGAGCGCGAAAATTGAGCAATTGCAGCAGCAGGAGGCCGCGATCGCAGCGGCGAGACGAAGCAAGTGCTGATTTGCGGCGCGGCGTCAGAACCTGCAGCCGAAGACCGAAAAATGATCAATTTCGCAGAGACTCGACGGCTCCGTGAATTCGGTCATCCTCACCGCCCCGGCTTGAGTCTCGGCGACACGGCCAAACCGAGGAAAACGATAAGGGCCTGATTGAGGCGCAGGATGTCTCCGTCGTCTAACCGCCCGATATTTGCGCCGATCTTGGACTTTGGGACCGTGGTGATCTTGTCCACCATCAGTCGGCAGACGGCGAGCAGCCCGTTGCGCTCGTTCGGCGCGACGGCCAGACGGAACAATGGCGCGTCCGTCTCGTCGGTCGTGCAGCCGCAGATGGTGATCGAATCCGTCGCATCAAAACTGTCATCCTGGATGATGACGACAGGACGCGGTTTGCCGGCGTAATCCTTGCCGCCGGCGACCGTCCAGACATCGCCACGCTTCATTCATCACCCCAATCCGATATCGCGTCCCAATCTGAAATCGCGTCGATGAACGCCTGATCCTCGCTTGCATGGGCGCTTGCCGCGACCGCCAGTGACTGGCGATGCGCTTCCGAACGGAAGGCCGGCGCACGCACGTCCGGCACCCAGATCTGTATCGGGCGCAGACCTTGCCGGCGCAGACGTTCACGATGCTCCCGCACCTTCATGCCTGACGACCTAGGCTTCGATGCCGAGGCCATGACAATTCTCCCCGCTAATTGTTACATGTAACCTAGTGCAGAGGGCGAGCTTTGACCAGTCCTCATCGGAAAGCCGCACCGGGGGCTACGACAACGGCCGTGACTCCGTACTATTGCGTGCCAAACTATCCTATTGGCTTCAGCCGTTCGATGAAGCTCCCTTTACGGTTATGCCGTTCGCGGATCGCCTGCAGCCGGCGGGCGAAGTCGCCAGTCGTCCCCCGCTCCTCGGCAATCGCCTTGAGGTCGAGCAGAAGACCGGCGGCCGTATCATAGCCGGAAGGATTGCGGCGGTCCGATTTCGGTCTCGACCTCGCGCCACACGGTTTCGCCGCGCCGCATGATCGCATCGAGCCGGGCGCGGCGGGCGCTTGCCTCTTCCGCCAATCCCGCTTCGTAACTGAACCTCATCGAGCAAAACAAATTCATCAGCTAACGCAATTGCATCGAAATACCCCCTCCAGGGGATGTAGTTCGATTGTGTAACTACGATTTTTTTCATAAGTCCTTAGAGTGAACTTAGATATGATGTCGCGTTCTTTAAAACCCAATCCTGCTCGTCATCGGTCAAATTAAAAAATAAGGGCAATCGAACTAGTCCATTCGAAAGCTCATCGCAGTTACTGAAGGAGGACTCGACGGAGGGATACTGACTGCCGAAAGGAGAGCGATGGAGTGAGACATAGTGGAACGGCGTGATAATATTTCGCTCTCTCATATGCCGAATGAAGCTAGGCCGGTCCTTGGGATCTTTAAAAACAATCGCGAATAAATGATGGTTTGCGCGGCAATCAGTTGGAGTCTGTAGGATTCGGAACTTGCACTCTTTTTCTAACGGTTTAAGCTCTTGTAGATATCGATTCCAGATCGTTTCACGGCGTTCGTGAATCATTGCAAGATTTGTAAGCTGAGGATACAGGTAAGCTGCATTCAGGTCCGAAACTAGATAGCTCGATCCGACATCCACCCAAGAATATTTATCTACCAGTCCCTGAAAAAACCGGGATCTGTCCGTTCCTTTTTCTCGGATAATCTCTGCACGTTCTAAAAGGCGGGGGTTTCCCAGAATGAGAGCTCCACCCTCGCCACAGCCACGTTTTTGGTCTCGTGAAAGCTCAGGCAACCAAGCGATCCGATCGCGCCCAGCGGATTTGATTTATAGGTGGCACCTATGGCTTGTGCCGCATCTTCGAGAAGTTCGATTCCCGCAGAATTGCATATCTGCAGCAAGGCGTTCATATCTGTAGAGGCACCGCCGTAATGAACCGCAACCACGGCTTTCGTTTTCTTCGTACTGGAAGACTTAACTGCGGAGATACTTAGATTTCCGTTTTCATCATTGTCCACGAACCTTATCGTTGCGCCTCTGAGCACGAATGCATTGGCGGTAGAAACGAAGGTGTAGCTAGGGCAGATGATTTCATCACCAGGTGTGATGTCGAGAAGCAGCGCCATCATCTCCAAAGCGTGCGTAGCGGATGAAACCACCAGAACGGGCTTTCCGTACATTTCGCGGAGGACGGACTCGCAGTCCTTAGTAAAAGGACCGTTGCCACCCAGCTGTGAGCTACGAACTGCTTTTTCGAGATACTCCATATGACCTGATAATTGGACAGGCTTGGAGAAGGGTACGTAAGGTTGATTTCCCATCGATTCCTAAGTCTTACTAAAGGCGCGAGTTTGATGATTTCACAGACAATTGCAACGTAAGCATTAACGCGACTGGCTAATGGAGTTTCGAGTGCCTTGAGATGGATCTAGCTGACTCGAAACAAGATGGCTCTCGGAGTGAGAAAATTATAATATTCGTTTTTCTTTTAGAGATGTGGGAGAGTCATGGAGAAGCAGCACGAGTCTACTGTAATTTCTTATTCTGACAAAAAGAGTCTCGAGGCACGTTCGGAGCTTTTAACCTCCTCAAGACGTATAAGGCGACTGATGCTGAAACGGAAAGATCTCTTGGATTGTTTCTAAGAGGTTCGTTACTTGCTCGTATTTTTGCGATCCGTGAGCTCTACGAGATGATTGTGGAAATGCCTGGAATGGCCTTAGATATCGGAACTTGGCGCGGAAAAACAGCTGTCGTTTGTGAGAACATGCGGCCATTTTCGAGCCACTTCATCTCATCAATCGCCGAATTGCATGTTTTGATACCTTTGAAGGCTACAAGGGATTTTCCGAACGCGACAAAGAGACCGAGCTCCACCGGGATGGGACCTACTCAGTCGGTCAAGGCTACGGGAAATATTTAGGACATCTGTCGTTTTCTCACCATCAGGCAAATCGGCAACGGAGCGATGGATGACATCCGATGACAATGGGGCCTGCGCCGTCGTGCCGGCGGGACGTTCGGCCGCCGCCGCGACGAGATCAGCGTCGAGACGGAAGAACCGCGCGAAAACGTCGAGCGCGCCAGTCATCGGGCCGATCCCCGGCAACGGTTCCGCTTGGTCCTGCTCGATAGAACCGGCCTCGACCGCCATCAGTCACAGCAGATAGAAAAGCCTCAGGTCGCCGCCAAGCACGTCGGCGCGCAGCGGTGCGAGCGCTGCGGGCCTGTCCGCCTCGTTGTCCCAATAGTGCTCGGGCTCCAATTCCTCGCACATGATGTCGACGATCAGATTTTCACCCGATGTCGTAACATCGACACATTCGACCGCTTGCAGAAATCCGTCGAGACGCCGCCGGTCGACCAGCCGCTTCGGCAGACGGATCGTCAGGCGGTGCGTGCCCTAATTGGCCAGATAGAGGTGAAGATCGAACCAGCGCTCCATCCACTCAACCGGATTGCCTTTGAAGTTGCCCCACTCGTAGGAATTCGTGAAGCTCGTGGCGGTGATCCGCGCCCGCGTCGACAAGCCGCGCAAGACCTGACGATCAGCTTCGCTGAGCGAACGGTCGACCGCCTGAAACTCGTAATATTGGTATTCGCTCATAGCAGCTTCATAGCGTCTCACAAGTCAGTTCCGGGACTGAGCTTTGTCGAAGCGATCCCGCGAGTCTGAGACCTTCTGCACAGGTATTTGCCGTTCATGCGGCGGATGAACTGTTGAAAGGCAGCCGGTCTGTCGTAAATTTGCCAAGCGCGAACGACATCGAGGATGGTCATGAAGAAAGAAGAGCTGGAATCCGTCCCTGGCCGTGGCAGGCCCGGCTTCGATCTGGGTCCGATAGAAGATCAACTGCATGACCTGGCAAACGAACGGCAATTTCCGGACGTCGCAATCGCCCACTGCATCGCAAGGATTGAAGAATCCGCTCCCGCGCTGCGGGCGGTCATCACAAGAGCGGCCGAAGGAGAGGATCTGTCGCGGGATGATGAGATGCGGCTCTTGCGAGGCATTTACATTCTGGGCGGCGCTCGCGACACGAGAACGATCGGGCCCTTGTTGCGCCTGCTGCGCCGGCCGGGACGCGAGCTAGATGACCTGCTCGGCGACGTGGTGACCGAGAGCATGGCGCGTATCGTCGCCGGCGTGTTCGATGGCGACGCCGACGCTTTGTTCAGCTTGATCAGCGACCCCTCTGTCGATGAATACGTCCGCGATGCAGTTTTGGGCGCAGCGACCTTCCTGACCTGGGAAGGCCGCATCGAGCGTGACCGAATGCGAGATTTTCTCGAGCGATTCCACACCGAGAGGCTGGCCGATGACGACGATTTCGCCTGGATCGCCTGGCTGGACGCGATCGCCCGGCTTGGCTTGCGCGATCTGGCGTCGCTTGTTTACAGCGCCTGGGACGACGGCCGCATCCCCGAAGGGGTAGTCGACCGCAGTGATTTCGAAGCCGATCTCCTGGTCGCCGAGCAAAGCCCGAACGACATCGATCGATTCGAGCGCGCCGGTCTCGGCTATATCGACGATGTACTTGAAGCGTTGGAATGGACCAGCCACCTTGAGTATTTTGGCAAGGAAGATTTGCAATCGCCCTTGCCGGAACAAACTTGGCTCGACGAGCTGTCGAGCCTGACAGCGCCGGTCACAAACCCTTGGCGCCATGTCGGACGGAATGATCCATGTCCCTGTGGAAGCGGCAGGAAAGCGAAGAAATGCTGTCTCGCAAACTGACCTGCTACAGGACCGCGGATTTGATCTTTGGCTGTCTCAGGCCGATCCACGGGATTGGTGCGCAGCGATTGCGCCGAGGAAGATCTCGCCGAATTCCCTGAGCTTTGCGGCGCCGACGCCGTTGACTGCGGCGAAGGCGTCGAGGTCGTGCGGGCAGCATTCGGCCATATCGATCAGTGTGCGATCGGAGAAGATGACGAAGGCCGGCACCTGGCGCTCCCGGGCGAGACGCAGCCGAACCGCCTTGAGCGTGGCCAAGAGCGCGGTATCCAGGTCTTCCGTGCCCGCGGCAGCATCGGCACGTGCCTTGGCTCGTGCCGCGCGGTTCCGCATCTCTACGCGATACCGGAACGTGCCTTGGCCACGGGCCAGCTCACGGCCCTTTTCGGCGATGGCAAGGCCGCCATGGCCGCCTGGGTCCAAAGTCAGAAACCCTCCCGCGACGAGCTGGCGGATCAGCGAAAGCCAGACATCCTTCTTGTGCGCCACACCGGTCCCGAAGCTGGCAAGCCTGTGGTGGTTCCTGGCCAGGACCTTCTCGCTTTCATGGCCGAGCAGAACATCGACGATGTGGCCAGCACCAAAGCGCTCGCCGGTCTGCGCGATGGCAGCGAGGATGATCCGAGCCTCTGCCTCGCCATCTTCATGCGGCGTCTGGTCAAGGCAGTTGTCGCAATTGCCGCAAGGCGCAGCATGTTCGCCGAAATAGCCAAGCAGGATCTGGCGACGGCACTGGGCCGTTTCGCAATAGCCGATCAGCGTATCGAGCCGGCCATGCGCGCGTCTTTTATGCTCTGCCGGCGCGTCCTCGTCGTCGATGAAAAGCCGGCGCATGCGGATATCGCCGAGACCGAACAGCATATGCGCCTCGGCAGCCCGCCCGTCGCGGCCGGCGCGGCCGATTTCCTGATAATAGGCTTCGAGGCTGCCCGGCAGGTCGGTGTGGAAGACATAGGCGACGTCAGGTTTGTCGATCCCCATGCCGAAGGCGATGGTCGCCACCATCACCACGCCGGACAAGGTCATGAATGCGTTTTGATTCGCTTCACGCGCGTCCTTGCTCATGCCGGCATGATAGGCGAGTGCGCGCACGCCGCTCTTCTCGAGGAACGCCGCCATATCCTCGGTTTTCTTGCGCGACAGGCAATAGACGATGCCGCTGCGGCCGGCATGACGCTGCACGAGGCTCAGCAATTGGCGCTTGCTGTCCTGCTTGGGCTCGATGCCAAGCTTGATGTTCGGCCGGTCGAAACCCAGCACCAGGGTTTCGACACGCCCGGCGAACAGCTGTGCGGCGATATCGGTGCGCGTCGCCTCGTCCGCTGTCGCCGTTAGCGCAATGATCGGCACTTCGGGGAAAATGTCGCGCAGCCGCGACAACTCTTCATATTCTCGCCGAAACGCCGGCCCCCATTGAGAGATGCAATGCGCCTCGTCGACGGCGATCAGCCGGATGTCGAGCCTGGCCAGCGCCTCGAGCATCCGCGCCGTCATCAGCCGCTCCGGCGCAAGATAGAGCAGGCGCGTCTGGCCCGCCGCAACGCGGCGCCAGGCGGCGACATTGGCATCGCGATCGAGTGAGGAATTGATCGTATCGGCCGCCACCCCGGCAAGACGCAATGCGGCGACCTGGTCCTGCATCAGCGCCACCAGCGGCGAAACGACGATGGTGAGACCGCCGAGGACCAGCGCCGGGACCTGGTAGCAGAGCGATTTGCCGGCGCCGGTCGGCATCACGGCCAGCACATGGCGCCCGGCCAGCAGCGCCTCCGTCACAGCATCCTGGCCGGGACGAAAATCGTCGAAGCCGAACACGTCCTTCAGGACGCGCCGCTTGGGACCCTCCGCCGGGATGGTTGCCGCCGCTGCCTGCATCAGGGAATTTCTGTGATCGGCGCTGCCCGAAAAGGCAGTGGGGGAACGGCCCGAGGCAGCGGCGACGCGACCTGCCAAAGCTCCCCGGCGAATCGTCGAGTGACAGCCTGGATGGCCGATTCGAACATTCGAACGCTCCTCAACTCCTGTCTCCGTCGGCACCGTCTGAAAAGGTATCCCCCTCATTGGCGGATATGCGAGCCTGATTCCAGCCTCTATTCGATTTGGCTGTGAATATCGCGCAACGGCTCGGGCCGATTAATCCTATCTTCACCATGATTCGGCAGGCTGAGGTCCTGCGGTGATGTTTTGAGTACCGCGGCGCCACAAGCGCCCAGGCAACACGCCCGCGTCTCTCCGGAGGCGCGGGCTTTTCGTTTGGGAAGATTGCTGCCGCTACGCAGTGACCTGCGTTCGTTCTCGTAACGTCAGGCGAGGAAATCGGCACGGCGCGGTGTAAAGCTGTCGACGAGGCGGCCGGCCTCGAGCGCCTTGACGCCGTGAACCAGATTGGAAGGGACAATGAAGCTGCTTCCCGTTTCCATGATCTCGGTGGTGCCGTCGATGGTGACCTCGAAGCGGCCTTCGGCGACATAGCTCGCCTGGACATGCGGGTGCGAATGCAGCGCGCCGACACCGCCCTTGTCGAAACCGAACTCGACCATCATCAATTCATCCGTGTGCAAGAGCACGCGTCGGCGATTGCCATCGGGGGTCGGCGTCCATGCGCCCTCGCCGGCATGCGCAAAGATCTTCGTTCCGGTCATCCCAAAATCCTCATCATGGCCTCATCGCGCCAGCCAGCCGCCGTCCACCGGCACCACGGCGCCATGCATGTAGTTTGACGCCTGCGCCAGCAGGAAGACGGCCGCGTCGCCGATGTCTTCCGGCTCGCCCCAGCGCCCGGCCGGTATGCGCGCCAGAATGGACGTGCTGCGGTCTGGGTCGGCACGAAGCGCCTCGGTGTTGTTGGTTTCGATGTAACCGGGCGCAATGCTGTTGACGTTGATGCCTTTCGATGCCCATTCGCAGGCGAGTAACCGGGTGATGCCGAGCACACCGTGTTTCGAGGCGGTATAGGAGGCGACGCGGATGCCGCCCTGAAAACTCAGCACCGAAGCGATGTTGACGATCTTCCCGCGCCGTCGGGGATCGGCAAGCACGCGCCGGGCAAAGCTCTGGCTGAGAAAAAACACCGTCTTCAGGTTGACGTCCATGACGTCGTTCCAATCGGCTTGCCCCAAATCGACGGCGTCGGCACGCCGGATGATCCCGGCATTGTTGACCAGCCCGTCGAGCGGCCCGGTTTCGTCCCAGACGCGATCGAGCATCGCCTGGGCGGCGGCGTGGTCGGCAAGATCGCAGCGCACCGCCTCGAAGCCGCCGCCCGCAGCAGCGATCTTTTGCGCGGTCTCATCCATTGCAGAGCGGCCGACGCCGACCACCGCGCCACCGGCGCGCGCGATCGACAGGGCGATGCCTTGGCCAATGCCGGTGTTGGCGCCGGTGACGAGAATGCGCTTGCCAGCCAGGCTGAAAGCCGAGAGGTCGTTCATCGCAGCTCTTCCATCGCTACCGGGTCGACATCCGTATAGTCGACATTGTCGCCGGCCATCGCCCAGATGAAGGCGTAGTTGGAGGTGCCGGCGCCCGAATGGATCGACCATCCCGGCGACAGCACCGCTTCCTCGTTGCGCATGACGAGATGGCGTGTCTCGTCCGGCTCGCCCATGAAATGAAACACCCGCGCCGTCTCCGGCAGGTCGAAATAGAGATAGGCCTCCATGCGCCGGTCATGCACATGGCACGGCATGGTGTTCCAGACCGAACCTGGGGCGAGCTGGGTCATGCCGACGACGAGTTGGCAGGTCTTCACACCCTCGGCATGGATAAACTGGAAGATCGAGCGCTCGTTGCAGGTCGCCTGACTGCCGAGGTCGAGGCGCTTGGCATCGCCGATGCGGATCAGCTGGCTGGGATGGCTCTGATGCGCCGGCGCGCTGAGCAGATAGAACTTGGCCGGCTCGGCTGGATTGACTGAGGCGAATGACACCTCATTGGCGCCCATGCCGAGATACAACATGTCGCGGGGCTGCAGCTCGTAGGACTGGCCGCCGGCTTTCACGATCCCGGCGCCGCCGATGTTGACCGCGATCATTTCGCGGCGATCGAGAAAGTTCTTTGTTCCGGTCGGCTTGATCGCCTGCAGCGAAAGCGGTGTCCCGGCAGGCATGGCGCCGCCGACGATCATCCGGTCGTAATGCGTATAGGTCAGGCCGATGCGGCCCAACTGGAACAGGCCTTCGATCAGAAAATTGTGGCGGAGCTCGTCCGTCCCCATCGCCGCGGCGGTGACAGGGTCGATGGCGAAGCGCGAGGTGAAGTCGGTGTGATTGTCACTGTGATTCATTGCTGTCCCATTGGGCTGCCTCATTGGTCATTCGGTTGCCGCGGCCTTGACCGAACCGGCATAAAAAATCTGACGTGCATGCAGGCGCTCGCGATAGCGCTGCTGGCTGGCGCTGAGATGCGCGCGCATCGCTTCGCGCGCCGACTCGGCATCGCCTGATGTAATGGCGTTGAGGATCACCAGATGCTCGTCTTGCAGGCCGCGCTGATAGGCGTCGGATTGGGCGAGTTCGGTCGACCACGGCGATGTCACGTCGCAAGGAATGGCGCGCCGGCCAAGCACGTCGAGCATCTCGACATAAAACGGATTGTTGGTGGCGCTGGCGATCGCCCGGTGGAAGGCAAGGTCGGCCGGACCTGTCGGCTCGCTGTTCAACAGCAGCCGCTCGAACTCGAAGAACGCCTCCTGGATCGCTGCTTCCTGCGCGGCATTGCGACGGATAGCCGCCAGCCCGGCGGATTCGATCTCGATCGCCAGGCGCACCTCCAGCACGTTGAGCGCGATCGAATCCTTGCTGCCGATGTCCGCGGCCAGCGTGCCGAACATCGTCGAGATATGCTCGGTGACGAAGACCCCGGCGCCCTGGCGCGGCTCGACCAGACCGTCGGCGGCAAGCTTGGCCAGCGCTTCGCGGATGACGGTGCGGCTGACCCCGAAGGTTTCGGTCAGCCGACCCTCGGTCGGCAGCTTTTGGCCTGGCTGGATCTCGCCCGCCTGCAACTGCTTGCGGATCGCCGCGACCACGGTCTCCGACAGCTTGGGCTTGCGTTCGACCTTCAGGCTGAATGCCATATCCGATGCCATTGCCAACCCCTATTTGAAGACGCTCGGCAACCATAGCGAGATGGCCGGAATGTAAGTGACGAGCCCCAGCACCACGAGGCCGGCCCCATAGAACGGCCAGATCGAGCGCATCGCTTCCCAGACGGATATCTTGCCCACTGCGCACGCCACGAACTGCACTGCGCCCACCGGCGGCGTGTTCAGCCCGATGCCGAAATTGAGGATCATGATGACGCCGAAATGCACAGGATCGACGCCGTAGGCCTGCGCCACGGGCAGGAAGATCGGCGTGCAGATGATGATCGTCGGCCCCATATCCATGAAGGTGCCGAGGAACAGCATCAAGAGGTTGAGCAGGAGCAGCACGACCAGCGGATCCTCCGAGATCGCGTTCATCGAGGCTATCAGCGCTGCCGGCACTTTCAGAAAGGCCATCAACCACGAGAACGCCGCTGCCATGCCGATGATGAGCAGCACCATGGCCGTGGTGCGCACGGCGCCATGGGTGGCATGAACGAAACCTTCCCAGGTCATCTGCCGATAAACCAGGACAGTCACGAGCAATGCATAGATCACGGCGATGCAGGAACTCTCGGTGGCCGTGAAAACGCCCGATCGCACGCCGCCGAAGATGATCGCTATCAGCAGCAGGCCAGGCACCGCGACAGCGAAGAGGTGAGCGACGGCGGCGAAGCCCGGAAACGGCTCGGTCGGATAACCGCGAGAGCGCGCCACGAAGTAGGCGGTGATCATCAGTGCCAGCGCCAACAGCAGGCCCGGAATGACGCCGGCGGTGAACAGGTCGGCGATGGAAATCTTTCCGCCTGCCGAGATCGAGTAGATGATCATGTTGTGCGACGGCGGCAGCAGCAGCGCGATCAGCGCCGCCATCGAGGTGACGTTGACGGCGTAGTCTGCTCCATAGCCGCGCGCCTTCATCTGCGGGATCATCAAGCCGCCGACCGCCGCTGCCTCCGCCACCGCGGAGCCGGAAATGCCGCCGAACAACGTAGCGGTGGCGATGTTGACCTGCCCGAGGCCGCCGCGCATGTGGCCGACGAGCGAGCCGGCGAAGGCAACGATCTTGCTGGCGATGCCGCCGCGCACCATCAGGTCGCCGGCGTAGATGAAAAACGGAATGGCCAGCAGCGAAAAGACGCTCATGCCGGAGTTCAGGCGCTGGAACACGATGAGCGGGGGCAGGCCGATATAGAGAACAGTGGCAAAGCTTGCGACGCCGAGGCAGAAAGCGATTGGCGTGCCGATAAGCATCAGGACGGTGAAGACGCCGAAGAGTATCCAGAGTTCCATGGCGTCAGACCTTCACGTTGGCTGTGTCGAGTTCGGCTGCGACTTCCGCCGGCGGCAATTCGTCGAGCGCATCGTCGATCGGCGTACCGGAGAGACGAAGTACGATGCGCTCCAGCGTGAACAGCACGATGAGCGCGCCTCCCGCGACAAGCGGGACGTAGTCCCAGCCCCCCGATATGCCAAGCGACGGCAAGGTGGCGCCCCAGGTCAATGCGACCAGCTGGCTGCCATACCAGATCATGCCGATGCCGAAGGCGAGCGCAACGAGATCCGAGATCATCCTCAGCCAACGCTTGCCGCCTTTCGGCAGCACGTAGAGCAGGACGTCGAAGCCGAGGTGATAGTTCTCGCGCACCCCGACGGCAGCGCCGAGGAAAATGAACCAGCTCATCAGCATCACCGAGCCCTGCTCGGTCCAGCTCGGCGAGCGGTTGAGAACATAGCGGCCGAACACCTGCCAGGCGACGAAAGCGGTCATCAGCACCAGCCCGATGCCGGCGATCCACAGCGCCGCCGTGCTGACGCGCGACATCACCCGCGCGATGCCGGACAGGGAGGGTCTCTGTTCTTGGCTCGAGCTCACCGGTTCTCTCCGCAAAAGGATGGCGGCGCGGACAGTCCGCGCCGCCGCTTGATCACTGCGCGGCTTTGATCGCCTCGACCATCGCCTTCAGCTTGTCGTCCTTGACGTGCTTTTCGTAGACCGGGCCCATCGCATCGATGAAGGGCTGCTTGTCCGGCGTCGTGATCTGCGAACCGGCCGCCTCGACCTTGGCACGCGATTCCTTGACCTTGGCGGCCCACAGCTCACGCTGCTTGGCGACGCTTTCCTTGGCGGCCGCCTTGAAGATCGCCTGGTCTTCCGGCGTCAGCTTGTCCCAGCTCGACTTCGCCATGACGAAGGCTTCCGGCACCATCGTGTGCTCGTCGAGCGAATAGAACTTGGCGACTTCCGCATGCTTGGCGGTGTCGTAGCTCGGAAAATTGTTCTCCGCGCCGTCGATGACCCCGGTCTCGATCGCCGAATACACCTCGCCATACGGCATCGGCGTCGCGTTGGCGCCGAGTGCGGCCACCATGTCGACGAAGATGTCGGACTGGATGACGCGGAATTTCATACCGGCCATATCGGCTACAGAGTTGATCGGCTTCTTCGAATTGTAGAAGGAGCGCGCACCGCCGTCATAGAAGGCGAGCAGCACCAGCCCGACCTGTTCGAACGTCGCCGCGATCTGGTCGCCGACCGGTCCGTCCATGACCTTGTGCATATGGTCTTCCGAGCGGAAGATGTAGGGCAGCGAGGGCACGGTGGTTTCGGGAATGAGTCCGTTGAACGGCGCCATCGAGACGCGGTTCAGGTCGATCACGCCGGAACGCACCTGCTCGATCGTGTCCTTTTCCTCGCCGAGCTGCGCGGAATGATAGACATCGACCGAATAGCGGCTGGCTGTGCGCTCCTTCACAAGCTCGCCAAAATATTTGACCGCCGCGACCGTCGGATAGCCGTCCGGGTGCGTGTCGGACGAGCGCAGAACCGTCTGGGCGCTTGCCGTTCCGGCCATCAGTGCGGCGGCCAGTAGCGTAGCTCCCGCCAGTCTAGAAAAATGCAGCATTGGTTTCCTCCCGTTTGAACGATGGCGGCAAGCGCCGTTAGAGCCGGTACGCCTTTTTTGCGAGCGTATAGGCAAGTTCCTGCGCCAGCTCGTGCGCCTCGTCCTCGCGGAGCCGGTGCTCGGCGACGAGACGCGCAAGAAAGGCGCAATCGACCCGACGCGCCACATCGTGGCGAGCCGGGATGGATGGAAAGGCGCGGGTGTCGTCATTGAAGCCGACGGTGTTGTAGAAGCCTGCCGTCTCGGTGGTCATCTCGCGGAACCGGCGCATGCCCTCCGGGCTGTCGTGGAACCACCAGGCCGGCCCGATCTTCAGTGCCGGGTAGACGCCGGCGAGCGGTGCCAGTTCGCGCGCATAGCTGGTCTCGTCGAGCGTGAAGAGGATGATGGTAAGGTCGCGCTCCAGGCCGACGCAATCGAGCAGCGGTTTCAGCGCCGTCACATAGTCGGTTCTGGTCGGGATATCGAAACCCTTGTCTCTGCCGAATTTCTGGAAGACGGCAGGCGAATGATTGCGCCAGGAGCCGGGATGGATCTGCAGGACCAGCCCGTCGTCGCGGCTCATCTTGGCCATTTCGGTCAGCATCTGGGCGCGAAACAGTTTTCGCTCACGCTCGTCGTCCGAGCCTCGGCGGATGCGGTTGAACAGGTCCTGCGCGGCGGCATCCGACAGATTGGCGGTCTCCGCTGTCGGATGGCCGTGATCCGACGCGGTCGCGCCGAAACTTTTGAAGAAGGCCCTTCTCTGGCGATGCGCATCGAGATAGCCGGCCCAGGTGCCGGTGTCGCAGCCGGTGATGTCGCCGAGCCGATCGAGATTGGCAGAAAAGCCTTCGAAATCGGGATCGACGACGGCGTCCGGCCGATAGGCGGTGACGACGCGGCCCTCCCAGCCGCTGTCGCGGATCATCTGGTGCCATCTGAGATCGTCGAGCGCGCCTTCGGTCGTCGCGATGACCTCGATGTTGAAGCGCTCGAACAGCGCTCGCGGGCGAAAATTCTCCCACTGCAGCAAGGTCGAGATCGTGTCGTAATGGCGGTCGGCGGTTGCGGCCGTCAGCGGCTCTTCGATGCCGAACAGATGGGCAAGCACATGATCGAACCACAGCTGCGTCGGCGTGCCGCGGAACAGATAATAGTGCTCGGCGAAGCACCGCCAGATCGTCCTGCCGTCGGTCTCCACCGGTGAGCCGTCGAGCGTCGGCACACCAAGGTCCTCGAGCCGGACGCCCTGGCTGCACAGCATGCGGAAGATGTAATGGTCCGGCACAACAAGCAATTGCGCCGGATCGGGAAATGCCTCGTTGACCGCATACCAGCGCGGATCGGTGTGGCCGTGCGGACTGACGATCGGCAGATCCTTGACAGCTGCGTAGAGATCGCGGGCGAGCGACAGCGGACGCCCCTCCGACGGAAACAGCAGATCCGGATCGGTCAATGCGGCCACGTCGTTCCTCCCAACCCGGCCATCGGTAGGATCGGAAGGAAATAATGTCAACATACAAAAAATAGACTGTTGTATGATGACTTTAACGCGGCGTCAGCCCATTGTGCGGGAACGAAACGGATGTTACGCCGCATGCCGGCCACGCCCGGCACGAGCTCGATCAGACCCATCGCACGATGACAGACAGACGCCTTTCCAACAGCACGCGGCAGGCATTGCCGGCCTCGGTCGCATTCCCCGGATACCACCGCAGCCGCGTCGTGCCCGGTATCGTCCATCTCGGCGTCGGCGCATTCCACCGCGCCCATCAGGCAGCCTATGTCGACGACTGCCTGGCGGCGGGAGTGACGGATTGGGGCATTGTCGGCGTCTCGCTGCGCAGCGCCGACACACGCGATGCGCTGGTGCCGCAGGACGGGCTCTATACGCTGGCGGTCAGGAGCAGCGACAGTGAAAGCCTGCGCGTCGTCGGCTCGATCCTGTCGATGCTGGTGGCCCCGGAAGATCCGGGCGCGGTGCTGGCCGCGCTGACTGATCCGCGCACGGCCATCGTCACGCTGACGATCACCGAAAAAGCCTATCTCAGGGTGGCGGGTGGCGGACTGGACACAGCCCATCCCGACATCGTCCACGATTTGGCCAACCCGCAAATACCCCGAACGGCGCATGGTTTTCTGGCCGAATCGCTTGCGCGCCGGCGCGCCGCCGGTATCCAGCCATTCACCGTGCTGTGCTGCGACAATCTCCCTGCCAATGGCGCCACGCTGCGCCGGCTGCTGGTCGAGTTCGCCGCCTTGCGCGGCACCGATCTCGCCCGCCACATCGCCGACGAGGTGGCATTCCCGTCGAGCATGGTCGATCGCATCGTGCCGGCGACCACCGATGCCGACCGGGCACGGATATCGGGCCAGCTCGGCGTCGACGACGCCTGGCCTGTCATGACCGAGCCGTTCTGCCAATGGGTGGTCGAAGACGATTTTCCGGCGGGCAGGCCGGCCTGGGAAAGGTTCGGCGTCACCATGGTCGGTGACGTCGGGCCGTTCGAGGACATGAAGCTGCGCCTGCTCAACGGCTCGCATTCGGCGATCGCCTATCTTGGCCTGCTCAGCGGCTATGAGACGGTCGACCGCGCCTTCGCCGATCCGGCCATCCGGCAATTCGTCGACGGATTGTGGGCCGAGGCGATCACAACACTGCCGAAAGACGCCGGGCTCGACACGACCGACTACACGGCCCAGCTCGCCAAGCGTTATTCGAACACCGCGCTTGCCCATCGGACGGCGCAGATCGCCAATGATGGCAGCCAGAAACTACCGCAGCGCATCATTGCCTCGGCAATGGAGCGGATGAGTGCCGGTGCCCCGCCCGCCTATTTGATGCTGGTGGTGGCCGCCTGGATCGCCGCCTGCGAGACGCGCGGCAAATCCTTGCCGGAAAGCCACTTCACCGACCCGCTCGACTTGGCGCTGAGCGCACTCGACACTCGGCATCTATCGGCTGGCGAAGCGGTAGTGGCAGTGTTCGACCTTGCCGGCTTCGCCAAGGGCGGTGCTGAGCGCCTGACGCTGATCGACCTCGCGGCCGCCCATCTCGAACGCCTGCGCCAGGGCGGTGTGGCTGCTGCTTTCACAGCGCTGGGCATTGCGAGCGAATGACTGTTGGGCGGACCTGAACTGATCCGGATCAGGGCGTGCGATGCAGAACTTTGACGTCGGCGGGACAGCGCCCCCCTCTGTCCTGCCGGACATCTCCCCCACAAGGGGGAGATTGGCAACTTCGCCGCTGGCGCTCGTTCAGCGACGTTGGGGATTGGCGAAAGCTGTAGTGACAGCCTAATCTCCCCCACAAGGGGAAGATGTCCGGCAGGACAGAGGGGGGCGCGAAGGATCGCTGCAGAACACTCATTCTGCGCGACCAATCGCATGTATCCCAAGAGCTGCTCTCCGCCTTGGCATGGCTAAGGGATGGCCTGTCCTCTATGCCGGCAAAATCGCGCCTTCGAGTGTGGTGAGCTGGCTAAGGAACTGCTCGGCCTTGCTGCGGGTCTCGTCGTCCTTGGCGTCGGCGACGTCTTCCCTGGCTTCCTGGATGCGGCGGGCGAGGTCGGCGCGGTCGATGTCGCCGACGGCTACCGCCGATTCTGCGAGCAGCGTGCAGCCCGCCGGAACAATATCGGCAAAGCCGCCGAACACCACGTAGCGCTCTGCCTTGCCTTCCGCGGTCTTCACCGTGACGACGCCGGGCTTGATCGTGGTCATGACCGGCGCGTGATGGGCCATGACGGTCATTTCGCCTTCGGCGCCCGGAATGACGACGGATTCGACTTGCTCGGAGACCAGCAGGCGTTCCGGCGAGACCAGTTCGAATTGGAAAGCTTCAGCCATGATCAATTTAGCGAATAGCGAGTAGTGAGTAGCGAATAGAAAAAAACGCTCGGCTCACATCCCCCCTATTCGCTACTCCCTATTCGCTATTCGCTTGATTATGCCGCTTCAGCCGCCAGGCGCTGTGCCTTCTCGACCGCTTCTTCGATGCCGCCGACCATGTAGAAGGCGGCTTCCGGAAGATGGTCGTAGTCGCCGTTGCAGAGACCCTTGAAGCCCTTGATGGTGTCGGCGAGGTCGACCAGCTTGCCCGGCGAACCCGTGAACACTTCGGCGACGAAGAACGGCTGCGACAGGAAGCGCTCGATCTTGCGGGCGCGGGCCACCGTCTGCTTGTCCTCTTCCGACAGTTCGTCCATGCCCAGGATGGCGATGATGTCCTGCAGCGACTTGTAGCGCTGGAGGATCGACTGCACCTGGCGCGCGACCTGGTAGTGCTCCTCGCCGACCACGATGGGGTCGAGCATGCGCGAGGTCGAATCCAGCGGATCGACAGCCGGGTAGATGCCCTTCTCCGAGATCGCACGGTTGAGCACGGTCGTCGCGTCGAGGTGGGCGAACGAGGTCGCCGGCGCCGGGTCGGTCAGATCGTCGGCTGGCACGTAGATCGCCTGCACTGAGGTGATCGAACCCTTGGTCGTCGTGGTGATGCGCTCCTGCAGCGCACCCATGTCGGTGGCCAGCGTCGGCTGGTAGCCCACGGCCGAAGGAATACGGCCGAGCAGCGCCGACACTTCCGAACCCGCCTGCGTGAAGCGGAAAATGTTGTCGACAAAGAACAGCACGTCCTGGCCCTGGTCGCGGAAATATTCGGCAACCGTCAGCCCGGTCAGGCCGACGCGGGCGCGCGCGCCCGGCGGCTCGTTCATCTGGCCAAAGACAAGTGCAGCCTTGGAGCCTTCGCCGCCGCCCTTCTTGTTGACGCCGGACTCGATGAACTCGTGATAGAGATCGTTGCCCTCGCGCGTGCGTTCGCCGACGCCGGCAAACACCGAGAAGCCGCCATGCGCCTTGGCGACGTTGTTGATCAGTTCCTGGATCAGCACCGTCTTGCCGACGCCGGCGCCGCCGAACAGGCCGATCTTGCCGCCACGGGCGTAGGGTGCCAGCAGGTCGAGAACCTTGATGCCGGTAACCAGGATCTGCGCTTCCGTCGACTGCTCGACATAGGACGGCGCCGGTTGGTGGATCGCGCGCATCTCGATGCCGTCGACCGGACCTTCCTCGTCGACCGGCTCGCCGATGACGTTGATGATGCGGCCGAGCATGCCCGGGCCGACCGGCACGGTGATCGGCGCGCCGGTGTCATAGACATCCTGGCCGCGGACCAGACCTTCGGTCGAATCCATGGCGATGCAGCGCACGGTGTTCTCGCCAAGATGCTGGGCGACCTCGAGCACCAGGCGGTTGCCGACATTGACCGTCTCCAGCGCGTTCAGGATCGCCGGCAGATGTTCGCCGAACTGCACGTCGACAACGGCGCCGATGACCTGGCGGACCTTGCCGGCAAGGCCGGTTTTCTTGATGGAAACGCTCGGCGCCTTGGATGCGGCGGCCTTGGCGGGCGCGACCGCCTTCGTGGCCGGTGCGGCCTTCGCTGCTGCTGCCGGTGCCGCTGCCTTCGCGGCGGCCTTCGGAGCCGCCGTCTTGGGGGTCGCTGCTTTCGCCATCGTCTTTACCCTTCTCGTCCTTTGTTTCTCACGCGATCCGCTTGAAGGCCGGTGACCTTCATCGGAGCGCGCCTAGAGCGCCTCGGCGCCCGAAATGATTTCGATCAATTCCTTGGTGATCTGCGCCTGCCGCTGGCGATTGTAGGTGATCGACAGTTTGTTGATCATGTCGCCGGCATTGCGCGTCGCATTGTCCATGGCGCTCATCTTGGCGCCCATCTCGCCGGCGGCGTTTTCGAGCAGAGCGCGAAAAACTTGGACGGAAATGTTGCGCGGGATGAGGTCGGAAAGGATTTCGCCCGGCTCCGGCTCATATTCATAGACGGCGTTGCCGCCATTCGTCGTCTCGGCGCCGGCCGATGGCACGCCTGCCGGGATGATCTGCTGCGTTGTCGGGATCTGGCTGATCACCGATTTGAACTGCGAATAAAACAGCGTGCAGATGTCGAAGCCGCCCTCGTTGAAGAGCTGGATGACCTTCTTGGCAATGCCATCGGCATTGACGAAGCCCAGCGTCTTCACCTCGCGCAAGTCGACGCGCTCGAGGATCAGCGCCGCGTAGTCGCGACGCAGGATGTCGAACCCCTTCTTGCCGACGCAGATGATCTTGACCTGCTTGCCGTCGGCCAAAAGCTTGCGGATGTGATCGCGGGCAAGGCGTGCGATCTGCGAATTGAAACCGCCGCATAGACCACGCTCGGCGGTGCAGACGACGAGCAGATGCACATCGTCCTTGCCGGTGCCGGTCATCAGCGCCGGAGCCTCGCCACCACCGCCGATCGCCTGGGTGATGTTGGCCAGCACCGCGCCCATGCGCTCCGAATAAGGGCGCGCGGCTTCCGCCGCCTCCTGCGCGCGGCGCAGCTTCGCCGCGGCGACCATCTGCATCGCCTTGGTGATCTTCTGCGTCGCCTTGACCGAGGCGATACGGTTACGAAGGTCTTTTAGTGAAGGCATGCTTCAAACCTGATCCCGTCCGTCCGGCCTCGTTCAAGCAAAGGTCTTGGCGAAGGTGTCGATCTCCGCCTTCAGCTTGGCGCGCAGATCGTCCGACAGTGCCTTCTCCTTGCGGATGCCGTCGAGCACCGCCTTGCCGGCCGAGCGCATGTGGCTGAGCAAACCATGCTCGAATTTGCTGACCTGGTCGATTACCAGCTTGTCGAGATAGCCGTTGACGCCGGCGAAGATCACCGCGACCTGTTCTTCGACCTTGAGCGGCGAGAATTGCGGCTGCTTCAGGAGTTCGGTCAGGCGCGCACCGCGGTTGAGCAGGCGCTGCGTGGCGGCGTCGAGATCGGAGCCGAACTGGGCGAAGGCCGCCATTTCGCGATACTGCGCGAGCTCGCCCTTGATCGAGCCGGCGACCTGCTTCATCGCCTTGATCTGCGCGGAGGAGCCGACGCGCGACACCGACAGGCCAACGTTGACCGCCGGGCGGACGCCCTGGAAGAACAGATTGGTTTCCAGGAAGATCTGGCCGTCGGTGATAGAGATGACGTTGGTCGGGATGTAGGCCGACACGTCGTTGGCCTGGGTCTCGATGATCGGCAGCGCAGTCAGCGAACCACCGCCATTTTCGTCATTGAGCTTGGCGGCCCGCTCCAGAAGGCGCGAGTGCAGGTAGAACACGTCGCCCGGATAGGCTTCACGGCCAGGCGGGCGGCGCAGCAACAGCGACATCTGGCGATAGGCGACCGCCTGCTTCGACAGATCGTCATAGGAGATCAGCGCGTGCATGCCGTTGTCGCGGAAATATTCGCCCATGGTGCACGCGGTGAACGGCGCCAGGTACTGCATCGGCGCCGGGTCGGACGCGGTGGCGGCGACGATGATCGAGTAGTCGAGCGCGCCGCGCTCTTCGAGAACTTTCACGAACTGCGCGACGGTCGAGCGCTTCTGGCCGATGGCGACGTAGACGCAGTAGAGCTTTTCCTTCTCCGGGCCGTGCTCGTGCACCGATTTCTGGTTGAGCATCGTGTCGAGGATGATCGCGGTCTTGCCGGTCTGGCGGTCGCCGATGACCAGCTCGCGCTGGCCGCGGCCGACCGGGATCAGCGCGTCGATGGCCTTGAGGCCGGTCGACATCGGCTCGTTCACCGATTTGCGCGGAATGATGCCGGGCGCCTTGACGTCGACGCGCTTGCGCTCGGTCGCCTGGATCGGGCCCTTGCCGTCGATCGGGTTGCCGAGCGCATCGACGACGCGGCCGAGCAGGCCCATGCCGACCGGCGTGTCGACGATGGCGCCGGTGCGCTTGACGATATCGCCTTCCTTGATGTCGCGGTCGGCGCCGAAGATGACGACGCCGACATTGTCAGCTTCGAGATTGAGCGCCATGCCGCGGATGCCGCCGGGGAACTCGACCATCTCGCCGGCCTGGACATTGTCGAGGCCATAGACGCGGGCGATGCCGTCACCGACGGACAGAACCTGGCCGACTTCGGAGACCTCGGCCTCCTTGCCGAAATTCTTGATCTGATCTTTCAGAATTGCGGAAATTTCCGCGGCGCGGATGTCCATCAGCCGACCTCTTTCAGTGCAAGCTTGAGCGAATTGAGTTTGGTTTTGAGCGACGTATCGATCTGGCGCGAGCCTATCTTGACCACCAGCCCGCCGAGCAGCGACGGATCGACGGTCACGGTGATCGCGACATCCTTGCCGGCAACGCTTTTCAGCGCCGCCTTCAGCTCGGTTTGCTGGGCGTCGGTCAGCGCATGCGCCGAGGTCACTTCAGCGGCGGTCTCGCCACGATGCTCGGCGGCGATCTGGCGGAATGCCTTGATCATGCCGGGGATGGCGAAAAGCCGGCGGTTCTGGGCGACGACGCGCAGGAAATTGCCGGTGAGGCCGGTGATCCCTGCCTTGTCGGCGATCGCCGCAATGGCCTTGGCCTGGTCCTCGCTGGAGAACACCGGGCTATTGATCAGGCGGGTCAGATCCGCACTGCCTTCGAGCATCGCCGCGAAACTGTTGAGGTCGGCCTCGACCTGGGCGACCGAATTCGCCTGGAGCGCGAGCTCGAACAGCGAACCCGCATAGCGCTCTGCGACACCTGAGATTGGCGATGACGATTGGGCCACGGACCGTCTTTTCTCTTGTCTGACAGGCCGCAGATTATTGGCGCGAGCGAAAACTCTGGCTAAATCTTTGACCTTACTGCATTTTTCCAAGCACGGAGACGCGCCTTCCGCTATCCCCGGCCGAAAGTCGATTGCCGTCTAGCACAGGCATTTTAAGACCGCAATGCGTCGCCCCGCATGGTTTTCAGGCACTATTGTCGCATCCGGCGGCGCGGTTCGCCCGCCGGTCCCGAATTAGCCTTTGATTCAAGGCACAAAGCCGAAGGCGAAGGCAAGCGGCAGCGCCGCCAGCACCAGTTCCACCACGATGGAAGCCCAGTTGAAAGGCGTGTTGGCGCCATCCGACATCATCGACAGCAGGCGGCCGAAGGCGGTGAACAGCCAGGAAAAGCCAAGCGCCATGTAGAGCAGCGGTTGCGCCAGCAGAATGCAGCAGAGGCCGACGCCGAGATAAAAGCCCGACATCCTGCCGCGCCCTTCGGCGATCGCCGCCGCCTTCTCAGGCTTGGCCTGCAGCCTGAGAATCCGGAAGCCCAGCCTTGGCGCCAGGAACAGCAGCAGGCCCAGCAGCAAGGTGACGACTGCGCTCGACCACGCCAGCCATTCGCCCTGGCTCATCGGCCACGGAAACGCAAATTCCATACTGTCCCCTCGCAAATGGCTGTTTCGAAATTTCGGGCATTCTAGCGAAGCAAGAGACATGCGCCAGATGGCGTCGGTGAATTGCGCAAAGCGCATCAGCCCAGCGCGAATTCGACCGCCGACTCGGCATGGATGCGCGTCGTGTCGAAGACCGGAATGTCGAAGTTCGGCTGGCCGATCAGCATGGTGATCTCGGTACAGCCCATGATGATGCCATCGATGTTTTCGTCGCGCCGCAGGCGAGCGATTTCATCAATGTAGGCCGCCTTTGATTCGGTGCTGACGATGCCTTGACAGAGTTCGTCGTAGATCACGCGATGAACCATGTCCTGCCCGGCTTGCTCCGGCACCACCGGTTGAAGTCCGTATTTGTCGGTGAGCCGGCCTTTGTAGAAATCCTGTTCCATGGTGAAGCGCGTCGCCAGCAGCGCCGGGCGCTTGACGCCAGCGCGCTGGACTACAACGGCCGTTGAATCGGCAATGTGGATAAGCGGTATCGACACCGCTACCTCCACCTGATCGGCTAGCTTGTGCATGGTGTTGGTGCAGATCAGCAGCCCCTCCGCACCGGCTGCTTCCAGCTTACGCGCCGCCTCGACCAGCAGAACGGCCGCCCCCTGCCAGTCGCCGACGTGCTGCCGTTCGGCGATCTCGGCAAAGTCGAACGACCACAGCAGCAGTTTCGCCGAATGCAGCCCACCCAGCCGCTCGCGCACGATCTCGTTGAGCAGGCGGTAGTAGATCGCCGTTGATTCCCAACTCATGCCGCCGATGAGGCCAAGGGTTTTCATCTCTTCACAGCTCCGGTCCAAATTGCACGGTCGGCCTCACAAAAAGCTCTGCGGGTCGATGTCGACCTGCACGCGCACCGAGCCCCGTAGCTTCGGTCCGTCGGCCAGCATGGCGCGAATGAACCCCTGCATGTCGGCGCGCCGCTCGGCCTGGATCAGCAGGCGAAAGCGATGGCGGCCGCCGATCAGTGACAGCGGCGCCTCGGCCGGACCGAGCACGAACAGGTCGCTGGCCTGAGGTGCGGCGCGCCGCAAACCCCGCGCATGGCCCTCCGCTTCCGCTCGTGTCGCCGCACTGATGATGACGCCGGCGAGCCGGCCGAAAGGCGGCAGCCCCGCCCGCTCGCGCTCGGCGATCTCGCGCTCGTAAAAAGCCTCGGCGTCGCCGGAGACGATCGCCCGCATCACCGGGTGGTCAGGCTGGAAGGTCTGCAGCAGGCCAAGGCTCTTCTTGCCGGTGCGGCCGGCGCGGCCGGTCACCTGGCTGAGCAGCTGGAAGGTGCGCTCGGCGGCGCGCGGATCGCCATTGGCAAGGCCGAGGTCGGCGTCGACCACGCCGACCAGCGTCATGTCAGGGAAATTGTGACCCTTGGCGACGAGTTGCGTGCCGATGACGATGTCGGCCTCGCCCTTGGCGATGGCTTCAAGCTCCAGCCTCAGCCGCCGCACGCCGCCCATCAGGTCGGACGACAGGACGATGGTTCGGGCGTCGGGGAAATGCGCGACGACCTCTTCGGCGATGCGCTCGACGCCCGGCCCGCAGGCGACCAGATGATCGAGCGTGCCGCATTCCGGGCAGGCCTCGGGCCGCCGCTCATTGTGCCCGCAATGGTGGCAGACGAGCTGGCCGCGAAAGCGGTGCTCGACCAGCCAGGCCGAGCAGACCGGGCAGCCAAAGCGATGGCCGCAGACCCGGCACAGCGTCAGCGGAGCATAGCCGCGCCGATTGAGGAACAGCAGCGACTGTTCCTTTTTCTCCAATGTCTGGCGCATGTGGCCAAGCAGCACCGGCGACAGGAAGCCGCCGCGTGTCGGCGGGGCGCGGCGCATGTCGATCGTCTTCAAGTCGGGAAGCGCCGCCTCGGCAAAGCGCGCCGAAAGCACCGCCCTGCTGTAGCGGCCTTGGCTCGCATTGACCCGACTTTCGACCGACGGTGTCGCCGAGGCGAGCACGACCGGAAAGCCGCCGATATGGCCGCGCACCACCGCCATGTCGCGCGCATTGTAGAAGACGCGGTCCTCCTGCTTGTAAGCTGGGTCATGCTCCTCGTCGACGACGATCAGCCCGAGTTCCCTGAACGGCAGAAACAGCGCCGAACGCGCGCCGGCAACGACGCGCACGCCACCTTCCGCCACCTGTCGCCAGACACGTTCGCGCATCCTTGGCGGCAGGTCCGAGTGCCATTCCGCCGGCTTGGCGCCGAACCGCTCCTGAAAGCGCTCGAGGAAGGCGTGGGTCAGCGCGATCTCCGGCAGCAGGATCAGCACCTGCTTGCCACGGTCGAGCGCCGCCGCCACCGCTTCGAAATAAACCTCCGTCTTGCCGGATCCGGTCACGCCGTCGAGCAGCGTGACGCCGAATGCGCCGGCCGCGACATTGGTGCGCAGCATCTCGGCCGCATCGCTCTGGTCCGGCATCAGCGAGGGCTGGGCGTAATCCGGATCGGGTGCTGCGACCACCGGTCGCGGTGGGATCATGACCGTCTCGAACACGCCTTGCGCCTTCAGCCCGTCGATGACGGTCGACGACACGCCAGCCGCATGCGCCAGTCCGGACCGCGTCCAGGCGAGCCCGCCTTCGGCTGTTTCCAGGACGCGCATTCTCGCACCCGTCATCCGGTCGGGTTTGGCGAAGGTGCGTTGCAACCCTTCGATCCACGGTTCCGGGTCGAAGGCTTCCGGCGCCCGCAGCAGCATGCGCGTCACCATGCCGGGCGGCGACAGCGTGTATTGCGCGATCCAGTCGACGAAGCGGCGCATAGCGCGGTCGATGGGCGGGCAGTCGAAGACCTGCTCGATGGGGCGCAGTTTTTTGGCATCGACCTTCTCGACAACGCCGTCCCAGACGATGCCGGCAACCTGGCGCGGTCCGAGCGGCACGCGCACGATCGAGCCCGGCACCACGCGCATGCCGGCGGGCACGGCATAGGTGTAGGGCCGCTCGGCGGGCATCGGCACCAGCACCGGTGCGGCCGCGACAAAGGGCGAATCTTCGATCATGAGGCGTGACCTTGCCCCGACTTTCGTCTAGATCAAAGTCCGACCCCAGAGGTGCATGACATGCACATGAAAAAATCTTCAGGAGACCGTCATGAAATTTTTTGTCGACACCGCCGATGTCAAGGAAATCCGTGAACTGAACGATCTAGGGCTGCTCGACGGCGTTACCACCAATCCTTCGCTGATCCTCAAATCCGGCGGCAAGATCGCCGACGTCACCAGAGAGATCTGCGAGATCGTCAAGGGCCCGGTCTCGGCCGAAGTCGTCGCCACCGAATACAAGGACATGATGGCCGAGGCCAAGATCTTGGCCAGGATCGCCGATAATGTCTGCATCAAGGTGCCGCTGACGCTCGACGGCCTGAGGGCCTGCAAGGACATCCGCTCGGACGGCCGCATGGTCAATGTCACGCTGTGCTTCTCGGCCACCCAGGCGCTGCTCGCCGCCAAGGCCGGCGCCTCCTTCATCTCGCCCTTCGTCGGCCGCATCGACGACAGCGGCTGGGATGGCATGGAACTGATCTCGGACATCCGCACCATCTACGACAATTATGATTTCCAGACCGAGATCCTGACCGCCTCGGTGCGCACGGTGAACCACGTCAAGCAGGCCGCACTGATCGGCGCCGACGTCATCACCGCGCCGCCGGCGACGCTGAAGGCGCTGGTCAAGCACCCGCTGACCGACAAGGGCCTGGAGCAGTTCCTCGCCGACTGGGCCAAGACCGGCCAGAAAATCGGCTGAAATCAAGACGCCATGTTCCCGTAAAAAAGGCCGAGCAATCGGCCTTTTTTTACGCCAGCGGTCAGGCCTCGGCGGTAGGCGGAAAGGCTCTAACCCGCCACCGCCTTGCTGTGCTTGACCAGATCCTGGGCGATCGACAGGCGCAGCAGGTCCGCCAGTTCGCGCGCCGCGCGGTTCTCGGCGTCGATTTGCGCCCGGTAGGAGGCAAATTCCTGACGGGGCCGGTCGAAGGACGACGCTATCGAGCGCCTGCCGGTCGCGATCGTCGCGCCGGTCTTGGCGTCAGTCAGCACATAGTTCGCGGTGAGCGTCACCGTGCCCGCGGTTGGCTCGTCGTCATCGGTCGAGACCTGCACGGTTGCAGCGGATTCAACAAGTTCGGTAACGCCGAGATCGAGCGAATAGGCGGGCGACGCCGGCTCGCCCGCACCCTGGCCGAGCGCGAAAATCAGATTGTTGCGGACCTGCTGGGCGTAGCGCGTGTTGACCGCCTTGACCGAGATGGACCCAAGTTCGGCGGCAGCGCCAACTTGCGAACCGGCCGACAGCGGCGCGCTCGAATAGAGCGGGCGTACCGTGCAGGCCGAAACCAGCGCAACCGAAGCGACCAGGCCATAGAGCGCGGCACGGCGCAGTAAATGCGTCACTTCTGTCTTCCTCGGATCAGGCAACGACATTGACGATCCTCTGCGGGACGATGATCACCTTGCGCGGCGCTTTGCCTTCGAGCGCTTTCTGCACGAAGTCGAGAGCCAGAACCGCCTTTTCGACGGCACCTTGGTCCGCGTCGCGGGCAATTGTCAAATCGCCGCGCTTCTTGCCGTTGACCTGGACCGGCAGCACGATCTCGCTGTCGACGACAAGTGACGGCTCATAGACTGGCCAGGGCCGTTCGGCGACCAGATCGGTGCCGCCGAGCGTCTGCCAGCATTCCTCGGCCAGATGCGGCATCACTGGCGCAATCAGATGCACGAGGATATCGACGGCTTGCCGGCAGGCGGCCTTGAGCGCCGGATCGGCCTTGCCTTCGGCCGCCTCGTTGAGCGGCGTGGTAAGCGCATTGGCGAGTTCGTAGATGCGGGCGATGGCGCGGTTGAAGGCGAGCTTTTCGATATCCTCGCCGACCGATTTCAACGCCTTGTGCGCGGCCTTGGAAACAGTCCCTGCCTCGCCCTGCTTCGCCGCTGCCGGCTGGATTCCGGCGAGCGATTCGGCAGCCGTCGATACCAGGCGCCAGATGCGCTGGATGAAGCGGTGCGCGCCGGCAGCACCCTCGTCGGTCCATTCGACGTCACGCTCGGGTGGCGAGTCCGACAGCATGAACCAGCGCGCGGTATCGGCGCCGTAGCCGTCGGTGATCTCTTCCGGGCTCACCGTGTTCTTCTTCGACTTCGACATTTTTTCGAGCGGGCCGATCACCGCCTCTTCGCCGGTCGCGATTTCGAGGGCGCGGCGCTTGCCGTCGACGTCCTCCAGCCGAACCTCGCTGGGCGCAAGCCAGCGGCCGTTCGAGCCACTGCCGACCCGATAGGTCTCGTGCACTACCATGCCTTGCGTGAACAGGCCCCTGAACGGCTCGGCGAGATCGACATGGCCGGTCTCGCGCATGGCGCGGGTGAAGAAGCGCGAATAGAGCAGGTGCAAAATGGCGTGCTCGACGCCGCCAATATACTGGTCGACCGGCAGCCATTCGGTAGCCGCCTTGGGGTCGGTTGGGTCGTTCGCCCAGGGCGCGGTGAAGCGCGCGAAATACCACGACGAATCGACGAACGTGTCCATCGTATCGGTTTCGCGGCGTGCATCCTTGCCGCATTGCGGGCATTTGACATGCCGCCATGTCGGATGGCGATCGAGCGGATTGCCCGGCCGGTCGAACTCGATGTCGTCCGGCAGCCTGACCGGCAGGTCCGCCTTCGGCACCGGCACCACGCCGCAATCCTCGCAGTGGATCATCGGGATCGGACAGCCCCAGTAGCGCTGGCGCGAAATGCCCCAGTCGCGCAGGCGGAAGTTGACCTTGCGCCCGGCCATCGGCCGATTGCCGATGGTCTTTTGTTCCAGCAGCTTCGCCACCTCATCGAACGCCTGATCAGGCTTCATGCCGTCGAGGAAGCGCGAATTGATCATCACGCCATCGCCGACATAGGCCTCGTCGATGATCTGGAAGTTTCCCTGACTCTCGCCTTCCGGCATCACCACCGGAATGACCGGCAGGCCATATCTGTTAGCGAAGTCGAGGTCGCGCTGGTCACCGGACGGGCAGCCGAAGATGGCGCCGGTGCCGTACTCCATCAGCACGAAATTGGCGACATAGACAGGCAGCGTCCAGTTCGCATCGAATGGATGGACGACACGGGTGCCGGTATCGAAGCCCTTCTTCTCGGCCGTCTCCAGCGCGGCCACCGACGTGCCCATGTGATGGACTTCGTCGATGAACTTTGCCAGCGCTGGATTGTGCTCGGCGGCCTTTTTGGCCAGCGGATGGTCGGCGGCGACCGCCATGAAGGAGGCGCCGAAGATGGTGTCGGGCCGCGTCGTGTAGACCTCCAGCTCATCTTCGCCATCGACTGGAGCGGCCAGCGGCCAGCGGATCAGCAGGCCTTCCGAGCGGCCGATCCAGTTCGCCTGCATCAGCTTCACTTTTTCCGGCCACTCGTCGAGGCCTTCGAGCGAGTCCAGCAGATCCTGCGCATAGTCGGTGATCTTGAAGAACCACTGCGTCAGCTCGCGCTGTTCGACCAGCGCGCCCGAGCGCCAGCCGCGTCCGTCGATGACCTGCTCGTTGGCAAGCACCGTCATGTCCTCCGGATCCCAGTTGACTTTGGAGGATTTGCGCGTCACCAGCCCCTTCTCGACGAAATCGAGGAACAGCATCTGCTGGCGGTGGTAATAGTCGACATCGCAGGTGGCGAATTCGCGTGCCCAGTCGAGCGACAGGCCCATGACCTTGAGCTGCTCGCGCATGGCGGCGATGTTCTGATGGGTCCAGTCCTTGGGATGGACCTTGTTCTGCATCGCCGCGTTCTCGGCCGGCATGCCGAAGGCGTCCCAGCCCATCGGGTGCAGCACGTTGAAACCCTTGGCCCGCTTGTAGCGCGCCACCACGTCGCCCATCGTGTAGTTGCGGGTATGGCCGATATGGATGCGCCCCGACGGATAGGGGAACATCTCGAGCACGTAGTATTTCGGGCGCGGGTCGTCGTTGTCAGCCTCGAACAGCTTCCTGGCGTCCCAGGCCATCTGCCATTTGGGCTCTGATGCACGCGGATTGTATCGTTCGGTTGCCATCGGGTGTTTTTCACTTAAAAAGCATGCGCGACCAGCCGGACATGCCCGGCGGCTCAGGAAATGTCGTCGCGGTGTTCACCATGGATTGCCGGACCCGTCAACTGCGACGCTCCGGCCAGGACAAAAACCAGAGTCAGGATATAGACATGGCGAGCGCCGTCGAACAGTTTTTCTCGGTCGAGGCGAAGATCGCCGCCGCCGAGCGCGAGGCAGGGCGGCAAGCCGGCGCGGTGACGCTGGTCGCGGTCTCGAAGACTTTTAGCGCCAGCGATATCCGCCCGGTCATCGAGGCCGGGCAGCGCGTCTTCGGCGAGAACCGCGTCCAGGAAGCACAAGCCAAATGGCCGGCGCTGAAGCAAGCTTTCCCCGACATCGAGTTGCATCTGATCGGGCCGCTGCAATCGAACAAGGCGAAGGAAGCTGTCGCGCTGTTCGATGTCATCGAGACGGTCGATCGCGAGAAGATCGCAGCCGAACTCGCCAAGGAAATCGCCAGACAAGGCCGGTCGCCAAAACTCTACGTTGAGGTCAACACCGGCTCGGAACCGCAAAAGGCCGGCATCGAGCCGCGCGAAGCCGTACCCTTTGTTACGCGCTGCCGCGAGGTCCATGGCCTCGCAATCGAAGGCCTGATGTGCATCCCGCCGGCCGACGAGAATCCCGGTCCGCACTTCGCGCTGGTTGAGAAGCTTGCGCTTGCGGCCGGGCTCGAAAAGCTCTCGATGGGCATGTCCGGCGACTACGAAACCGCGATCGCCTTCGGCGCGACAAGTGTCAGGGTGGGATCGGCAATCTTCGGCAGCCGTTAGCGGACATTTCGTTTAGCGGTAGTTTAGCAATCAGCCTTGAGAGTCGGGCGCGTCAGGCCTATACCTAGCCAAGCTAGCTAGGAGCAACCCCCATGGACTGGCATCTTCAGGATGCGAAAAACAACTTTTCCAAAGTGGTTCAGCGCGCGCGAAGCGAGGGACCGCAGACGGTGACCCTGCGTGGCGAGCGCGCGGCAGTGGTGCTTTCTGCCGAAGACTATGACCGCTTGTCGGGAAAAAAGAAGTCACTGGCAGAATATCTCCTGACCGGTCCGGTCTGGGATGATGATTTCGCCGAGGAGGTCAACCGTCGCTCGGATACGATGATCCGCGACATCGACCTCTGATGTACCTGCTCGACACGAACATCGTTTCGGATGTGGAGCGACGCTTGCCCAAGCCTACCGCGTGGCTGGCTTCAGTGGATCCGGCATCGGTCAATCTCAGTGTCATCACGCTCGGCGAGATCGAACGCGGCATCGTCAAGCTGCGCAGGATCGATCCCGCACGGGCAACGCGCCTCGACCTGTGGCTGCGAGAGCTTCGGCGCGACAATGCCGACCGCATCCTTGCGGTTACTGAAGACGTCGCGCTGTCGTGGGGTCGCATCTCGGCTGGCCGCACACTGGGCAGCGCCGACACGCTCATCGCCGCCACAGCTTTTGTCCACGACCTCATTCTGGTTACGCGCAACGTCGCCGATTTCGACGATACCGGGGTGACGGTCCTCAATCCTTGGACAATCTGACCTGTTCCCCAGTACGCCGGATCGTCGCGTCGCGGAACTTGGTCCAGAATCACCAGGCCGTTACGCCAACTAGTAGAAACGAAACGTATCGTTCCTATATCGACCGGGTCATTCCAAAACTTTCCGGAGCCGCACCATGCGTTACAATCAACTTGGAAACACGGGGATGTTCGTCTCCGAACTCTGCCTCGGCACCATGACCTTCGGCGCCGCCGACCAAAACAACCAATGGGGCCTGATCGCCAGCCTCGACCAGGATGGCGTCGACAGGACCGTCCAGCGCTCGCTCGCCGCCGGCATCAATTTCTTCGACACGGCCGATGTCTATTCCATCGGCGCATCGGAACGGCTTCTCGGCCAGTCGCTGCGGAATCTCGGCATCAAGCGGCAGGACGTGATCATCGCCACCAAGGTCCATAGCGCCATGGGCGACGGCCCGAACCAGCGCGGCTCGTCGCGCGGCCACATCATGGATTCGGTCGAGGGCAGTCTCGAACGGCTGCAACTGGACCATATCGATCTCTATCAGTTGCACGGCACCGACGCGGTGACACCGATCGACGAGACACTCAGGGCGCTCGACGATCTGGTTGCCAGCGGCAAGGTCCGCTATGTCGGCGTCTCGAACTGGGCGGCCTGGCGCATCGCCAAGGCATTGGGCATCGCCGAACGCAAGGGCTTTGCCCGTTTCGAGACGGTCCAGTCCTACTATTCGATCGCCGGCCGCGATCTGGAGCGCGAGATCGTGCCGTTGCTCAACGAGGAGAAGCTTGGGCTGATGGTCTGGTCGCCGATGGCTGGCGGGCTGCTTTCCGGCAAGTACGGACCCGGCGCGCCCGGCAATGGCGAGGGCCGCCGCGCCAGCTTCAATTTCCCGCCGGTCAATGAAGACCGTGCCTGGGCGGTGGTCGCCGCCATGCGCGAGATCGCCGGCAAGCACGGCGTCAGCGTCGCCACGGTAGCGCTGGGCTATGTGTTGGCAAAACCCTTCGTGATGAGCGTGATCATCGGCGCCAGCCGCATGGAGCAGCTCGAACAGAACCTTGCCGCCACCGAGTTGAAGCTCGACAGCGACGATCTTGCCCGTCTCGACGAAGTCAGCGCGCTGCCATCCGAATATCCGGGCTGGATGATCGAGCGCCAGGCGGCTGGCCGGCGCCCGGCCCCCTTTGCGCCGAAAAACTAATTCAATCTCATCTTCGATTTCGGGAGCCGGCGGGCTCTCGATTTTTTTTGGCTCCGATCTTCCTTAGGCTTAGCTCAGCCGGACCGTCTCGACGAGAAAGTCGAGAAAGGCCCGCACTCGCGCCGGCAAATGTTTGCCCTGGCCGACGTAAACAGCGTGGGTAAGCTCCTCGTCGCCGGGGTTGAAGTCCTCCAGAAGCGGGACCAGCCGGCCGGCGGCGATGTCGGGCTCGACATGCCAGCGCGCCAGCCGGGCGATGCCAGTGCCCGAAAGCGCCATCAGCCGCATCGCCTCGCCGTCGCTGACCAGCGCGTTTCCGGTGATCGGGACGATGAAGGCCTCTCCGGCCGCACCGACGAAGGGCCAGCCGTCGACGTGGCGCACGAAGCAGAAGCCCATCCGGTTGTGGTGATCGAGATCGGCCGGCATTTGGAGCGCGCCATGCGTCCTGATGTACGATGGCGAGGCGACGACGACCAGCCGGCTCTGCCCGAGCTTGCGCGCCACCAAACGTGATTCGCCGAGCGGCCCGGCGCGGATGGCGACATCGGCGCGCTCCTCCATCAGGTCGATGACATTGTCGGTCAAAACCAGATCGATGGCGATTTCCGGATAGCGTTCGAGAAAGCGCGGCAAGAGCGGGATCAGCCGGTGCTGCCCGAACGGCACGTAGCTGTTGACCCTTAGCCGGCCGCGCGGCGCAGCACCGGCCGCCGCCTCGCGCTCGGCTGCCGCGATGTCGGCCAGGATGCGCACGCCGCTGTCGAAGAAGGCCGCGCCCTCCGGTGTCAGTTGCAGCTTGCGCGTCGAACGGCTGATCAGCCGCGCGCCAAGCCGCGCCTCAAGCCGCGCAATCAGCTTGCTCACCGCCGATGGCGTCATCCGCAGCATTCGCGCCGCAGCCGAAAAACTGCCCGCTTCGACGACACGGACAAACACTTCGATCTCGCCGGAGCGGTTGATGTCAGGCCTCGCCATTCGTGAATCTATTTCACAGACAATGTGCCCGACGCAAGGCTGGTTCACAGCACATGGCAACACGATCTTCCGGGTCGGGGCGTGGGACGACACGGCGTCCCGTCGTCAAAACTGCTGTCATCGAAGTGGGAACCGCGATGCCTCTTGCTCTTTATGCTCTCGCCGCCGGTGCGTTCGGCATCGGTGTCACCGAATTCGTCATCATGGGCCTGCTGCTCGACGTCAGCACCAATCTCGGCGTCTCGATCTCGGCCGCCGGCCAGCTGATCTCCGGCTATGCGCTGGGCGTCGTCATCGGCGCGCCGCTGCTGACGATCGTCACCGGCCGCTGGCCGCGCAAGACCGTGCTTCTGGCGCTGATGGCGATCTTCACGCTGGGCAACCTCGCCTGCGCGCTGGCCCCCGACTACTGGACGCTGATGGCTGCCCGCGTGCTCGCCGCCTTCGCCCACGGCACCTTCTTCGGCGTTGGTTCGGTGGTTGCGACCGGGCTGGTGGCTCCCAACAGGAAGGCCTCCGCGATCGCCCTGATGTTCACCGGCCTGACCATCGCCAACATCCTCGGCGTGCCCTTCGGCACCTGGCTCGGCCAGGCCTTCGGCTGGCGTGCGACCTTCTGGGCGGTAACCCTGGTCGGCATCGTCGCCTTCGCCATCATTCTCCTGCTGGTGCCGCGCAGCCCGGCAGCGCTGGAAAAGAGCGACCTGCGCAGCGATCTCGTCGTGCTCGGCCGCGCGCCGGTTCTGCTTGGCTTCGCCACCACCGTGCTTGGCTATGCCGGCGTCTTCGCCGTCTTCACCTATATCGCCCCCTTGCTGACCGAGATCACCGGTTTTTCGGAAGCAGCGGTGTCGCCGATCCTGCTTGTTTTCGGCGGCGGCCTCATCGCCGGCAATCTCGCCGGCGGCAAGTTCGCCGACCGCTGGCTGGTGCCTTCTGTCCTCGGCAGTCTCGTTGTGCTGGCGCTGGTGCTCGGCACGATGACCTTCGCCCTGCACAACCAGGCGATGGCCGTGATCTATGTCGGCCTGCTCGGCACCGCCGCCTTCGCCACTGTAGCGCCGCTGCAGATGTGGGTGCTGGAAAAGGCTGAAGGCGCCGGCCAGAGCCTCGCCTCGTCCTTCAACATCGCCGCCTTCAACCTCGGCAACGCCGCCGGCGCCTGGCTCGGCGGCATGGTCATCGCCCATGGCCCCGTGCCTTGGCGCCGTCACCTGGGTCGCCGCCCTGCTGCCGCTCTCGGCGCTCGCCGTTGCGGCGTTGGCGCTGCGCCTCGATCGCCCGACGCTTGGAGAACCGGCATCTGCCCGCTCGTAGCAACCCGACGAACCCCTTGGACATCACAGGAGAAAAAGATGGATTATCGACGTCTTGGCGCCTCGGGCCTGAAGGTCCCGGCGCTCTCGTTCGGCGCTGGAACCTTCGGCGGTTCGGGGCCGCTGTTCGGCGCATGGGGCAACAGCGATGCGACAGAAGCGCGGCGGCTGGTCGACATCTGCCTGGAGGCCGGCGTCAACCTGTTCGACACCGCCGACGTCTATTCGAACGGCGCCTCCGAGGAAGTGCTCGGCGCGGCGATCAAGGGCCGCCGCGATGCCGTGCTGATTTCGACCAAGACCTCGCTGCCGATGGGCGACGGACCCAATGATGCCGGCTCCTCCCGTTCGCGCCTCATCAATTCGGTCGAGGACGCGCTCAAGCGGCTCGGCACCGATTACATCGACCTGCTGCAGCTGCATGCTTTCGACGCCGCAACGCCGATCGAGGAGGTGCTGTTGACGCTGGACAGTCTCGTGCGCGCCGGCAAGCTGCGCTATGTCGGCGTCTCCAACTTTTCCGGCTGGCAAGTGATGAAATCGCTTGGCCTGGCGGACAAGCACGGCTACCCGCGCTACGTCGCCCATCAGGTCTATTACTCGCTGGTCGGGCGCGACTATGAATGGGAGTTGATGCCGCTCGGCCTCGACCAGGGCGTTGGCGCGCTGGTGTGGAGCCCGCTCGGCTGGGGCCGCCTGACCGGCAAGATCCGCCGCGGCGAGCCACTGCCGGAAAAAAGCCGGCTGCACGACACCGCAAGCTTCGGGCCGCCGGTCGAAGACGAGTTGCTCTACAGGGTTGTCGATGCGCTCGAAGCCGTGGCCAGGGAAACCGGCAAGACCGTGCCGCAGATCGCCATCAACTGGTTGCTGCAGCGGCCGACCGTCGCCTCTGTCATCATCGGCGCGCGCACCGAGGAACAGCTGCGCCAGAACCTCGGTGCAGTCGGTTGGTCATTGACATCAGACCAGATCAAGAAGCTCGACGCGGCAAGCGCAGTGACCGCAGCCTATCCGTATTTCCCCTATCGCCGGCAGGAGGGTTTTGCCCGGCTCAGCCCGCCCGCGGTTTAATTGCGCGCGGGCCGACAGGCCGCGGGACAGCGCCCCCCTCTGTCCTGCCGG
Organism: Mesorhizobium sp. WSM4848; assembly: GCF_055811375.1. NCBI lineage: Bacteria > Pseudomonadati > Pseudomonadota > Alphaproteobacteria > Hyphomicrobiales > Phyllobacteriaceae > Mesorhizobium > Mesorhizobium sp. WSM4848. The sequence continues at coordinate 30,046 of NZ_JBVVPX010000011.1, read as the reverse complement.
ACATCTCCCCGACAGAGGGGGGCGCCGTAAAGCGCCGCCCTCAGCAGACACTGCCAGCTAACGTCCTGCGCCGTTGCCTAATGCAGCACGAACTCGCCGTCGAGCTTCCGCCACTCATTGGGCGCGATCAGCTTCTGGTGGGTATAGCTCACCGAATGCAGTGGACCATCGAGCTTGGCCTGCCAGAACTCGATGAACCGGATCAGCACCGGAAATTTCGGGGCGATATCGTAGTCCTGCCAGATAAAACTCTGCAGCAGATGCGGGTGATCGGGAAAGTGATAAAGAATCTTGGCCGTGGTCAAGCCGTAGCCCTTGAGCATCAGGTCCATCTCGGAATGGTCACGCATCGCGGTCCCCTGGTTGATTCTCCTTTCCTCCCAGTTTGAAATTGTGCGCGCAATTTGCTTAATCGTCTACGACGCAAAAACATGTGGTTAGCAGCGATCGTAGTCGAGTGCTGATAGCGGCGAGAACGACGTCTGCGGCATCCCGCCGCGCGAATCCAACGTCTAATGTTGCCGTCACCGCAGAACTGTTAATAATGCGCGCGAATTCGCGGCCGCTGCGCCACGATGCTGCTCGGCGAGCAAGCTGGCAGTTGGTCTTGGGAGGGAATGGAAAAATGTCCGAGATTCATGTCCATCGCGTCCAGCCGGCGTGGAAGAAGAATGCGCTGATCGATAATGACACTTATTTGAAATGGTACGCCGACAGCGTGAAGAACCCGGACAAGTTCTGGGGCAAGCACGGCAAGCGCATCGACTGGTTCAAGCCCTACAGCAAGGTCAAGAACACCTCCTTCAACGGCAAGGTCTCGATCAAATGGTTCGAGGACGGCGAGACCAATGTTTCCTGGAACTGCATCGACCGGCATCTGAAGAAGCGCGGCGATCAGATTGCCATCATCTGGGAAGGCGACAATCCCTACGACGACAGGAAGATCACCTATAGCGAGCTTTACGAGCATGTCTGCCGGCTTGCCAATGTGATGAAGAAGCACGGCGTCAAGAAGGGCGACCGCGTTACCATCTACATGCCGATGATCCCTGAAACGGCCTACGCGATGCTTGCCTGCACACGCATCGGCGCCATCCATTCGGTGGTCTTTGGCGGCTTCTCGCCGGATGCATTGGCCGGCCGCATCGTCGACTGCGAATCGACTTTCGTCATCACCACCGATGAAGGCCTGCGCGGCGGCAAGCCGATTCCGTTGAAAGACAACACCGACAAGGCGATCGACATCGCCGCGAAGAATTTCGTGATGGTCAACAAGGTCGTCGTCGTGCGCCGCACCGGCGGCAAGGTTGGCTGGGCTCCGGGGCGCGACGTCTGGTACCACGACGAGATCGCTTCGGTGAAGGCGGAGTGCAAGCCGGAGAAGATGAAGGCCGAGGACCCTTTGTTCATCCTCTACACATCAGGCTCGACCGGCAAGCCGAAGGGCGTGCTGCACACCACGGCCGGCTATCTCGTCTATGTCTCGATGACCCACCAATATGTCTTCGACTACCATGACGGCGATATCTACTGGTGCACCGCCGATGTCGGCTGGGTCACCGGCCACAGCTATATCGTCTACGGGCCGCTCGCCAACGGCGCCACCACGCTGATGTTCGAAGGCGTGCCGAACTATCCCTCGCAATCCCGCTTCTGGGAGGTCATCGACAAGCACAAGGTCAACATTTTCTACACCGCGCCGACGGCTTTGCGCGCCCTGATGGGCGCCGGCGACGCCCATGTCACCAAAACCTCGCGCAAATCGCTGCGCGTGCTCGGTACGGTCGGCGAGCCGATCAATCCGGAAGCCTGGGAGTGGTATTTCAACGTCGTCGGCAACGGCAAGGTGCCGATCGTCGACACGTGGTGGCAGACCGAGACCGGCGGCATCCTGATCACGCCGCTGCCCGGCGCCACCCCGCTCAAGGCGGGTTCCGCGACGCAGCCGTTCTTCGGCGTCAAGCCGCAACTGGTCGACGGCGACGGCAAGGTGCTGGAAGGCGTTGCCAGCGGCAACCTCTGCATCGCCGATTCGTGGCCGGGCCAGATGCGCACTGTCTATGGCGATCACGAGCGCTTCGTGCAGACCTATTTTTCCACTTATAAGGGCAAGTATTTTACCGGCGACGGCTGCCGCCGCGACGCCGACGGCTATTACTGGATCACCGGTCGCGTCGACGACGTCATCAACGTCTCCGGCCACCGCATGGGCACGGCCGAGGTCGAATCCGCGCTGGTCTCGCACGAGAAAGTCTCCGAAGCCGCAGTCGTCGGCTATCCGCACGACATCAAGGGCCAGGGCATCTACTGCTACGTCACATTGATGGCTGGCGAAAAGCCGAACGAGGCGTTGCGCAAGGAACTTGTCGCCCACGTCCGCAAGGACATCGGCGCCATCGCCACGCCCGACAAGATCCAATTCGCTCCGGGCCTGCCGAAAACTCGCTCTGGCAAGATTATGCGTCGCATTCTGCGCAAGATCGCCGAGGACGATTTTGCCGCACTCGGCGATACCTCGACGCTGGCCGACCCGGCGGTCGTCGACGACCTCATCGCCAACCGGCAGAACAAGCGGGCCTGATGCAGGCTTTGACGCAGATCGGCACTGTCAGCGAGCTCTGGCGCTATCCGGCGAGTTCGCTCGCCGGCGAACGCCGGGATGTGATCTCCGTCGGCCCTGAAACCATCGACGGCGACCGCCTGTTCGGCCTTGTCGACGCCTCTGACGGTGAGATCGCGCGGCCTGACCGCGAGGCGAAATGGCACAAGGTGCCGCTCATTCGGGCCCGGTTGTCGCAAGCCCGCCAACTCGAGATTGCTACACCGCAGGGTGATTGGCTGCCAGCGCCCGGAGTCGAATGTGACGGGGCCGTTTCCGCCTTTCTCGGCTTCGCGGCCTCGATCCGGCCGTTTCGCCAGAAAGATGCGCCGGACTACGCCGGCCTTCTGACCGCCGAGCGTTACCGCAAGGCGCCCATCCACCTCTTGACCACCGCTTCGCTGGCGCGCCTGAAGGCGTTGCATCCGGAAGGCGTCGCCGACCCGCGCCGCTTCCGCCCCAACATCGTCGTCGACGTGGCGGCGATCGAGGGATCATTCCCGGAGACGGAATGGATCGGACGCAAGCTGGCGATCGGCGATCTGCTGCTGACCATTTCCGAACCATGCCGGCGCTGCGGCTTCACCATCATCGCCCAGGACGGCTTCGACCACGATGCGGCGATCCTGCGCAATCTGGTCCGCCACAACGCGCACAATTTCGGCGTCTATTGCACGGTTGACCGGCCAGCGCGAGTTGAGATCGGTGCAACCATGCGGTTCCTGTAGCTCCTCGTCCAAGAGGTTTGGCAAAGGCCTTCGTGTCTTCGTCATCCTGGGCGAAGCAAGGAGCGAAGCGATGCCGCGCAGACCCGAGCATGACGAAGGCGTGGGTGGCGACGCCCTCCAATCCGTCTTCCAGGATCGGCCGCAACCTTATCCCCGATAAAGGTCCGCCCGCGTCGGCGGCAGGCCGCTCGGGCCTCGCGCGCGCTTGGTGACGACGGTCTGGAATATCTGCGCCGAGGCGCGTTCGAAAGTGATCGAACAGCCGGTGAGATAAAGCAGCCAGAGGCGCGCCTTGGCTTCACCGACCTCGGCGATCGCCTCGTCGAAGCGTGCGTGGAGGCGCTCGGCCCACAGACGGCAGGTGCGGGCGTAGTGCTCACGCAAATTCTCGACATCGTAGACGAGAAAGCCGTGCGCTTCGAGATTGCCGAGCGTCATGCCGATCGTGTCGAGCTCACCGCCGGGAAAGATGTATTTGATCAGCGCCTTGAATTCCGGGCCTTTGCGCAAGGTCTTCTTGATGCTGCCCTTGTCGCGCCGGGTGATGGCGTGGTGCAGATAGATGCCGCCCGGCTTGAGCAGGCGACGAATGGTCGAGAAATAGGCGGCGTGGTTGGCCAGCCCGAGATGCTCGAACATGCCGATCGACGAGATCTTGTCGAAGGAGCCGGACAGCTCGGCATAGGACTTTATCTCGATGGTGATGCGATCCTCCAGTCCCTCCGCACGGATGCGCTCGCGGGCGAGCTGGGTCTGGGCTTCCGACAGCGAGACGCCATGGCCGACGACGCCGTAATTTTTCGCGGCATGGATGAGCATGGCTCCCCAGCCGCAGCCGATGTCGAGCAGCTTTTCGCCGGGCTTCAGCCGGAGCTTGCGGCAGATATGGTCGAGTTTGTCTTTCTGCGCCTGGTCGATGCCATTGGCGAAGTCGGTGAAATAGCCGCAGCTATAGACCATGCGTTCGTCGAGGAAGAGCCGGTAGAAGGCGTTCGAAATGTCGTAGTGGTGCTGGATTGCTTGCCTGTTCGACCCGCTGACGAAGGGGTTGCGCCCGGAAAGGTTGGTCCGCGCCGTCATCTGCTTTCGCGAAAACAGCACGGCCGGCAGGTCGCGCAGGACCGCGAGCTTGGGCAACGACTTGAGCTTCGTCCTGAGCTTGCCCTGCGCAGGCAGAGCGTAGAAATCGAACAGCGACCCGTCTTCCACGTCGATGGTCTTGGAAATCCACATTTCGATCAGCGTCGAGAGGTTGGGCCGGCGCATCACCTGCCAGACGATGTCCTGGTCGTTGATGGTGACCACGGGGCCGGTGGCGGGGCCGATCCGCTCGCCGTTCCACAGCTTGACCGCGAAACCCGGCTTCAACGTCTCGATAACCGTTCGAATGATCCGTGCGGCTCTGTCGGCTGCCTCCATCCCCGTCCCTCCTGTTCATCCCCTGGCGGGTCCGACAGCGACATTGCCTGTCCGATCGGATAGCCGCAAGCAGTTAGCGGCAAACGCGCACCGCATTCGCGATGGCGGCTTGCCATTTGCAGATCGACACCCCATCATGAGGGCGTGTTCAACAAATCGAAAGGAGGTGATCCGATGTCGAGTGATTTCGTTTTCCAGAACGTGGCCTCAGCGGATTGCACTTTCGGGAAGCAGTCTTCCCGTTAAGGCGCGAGATGCGCGGCTGGCGACGCCTGGAGCGCGGCGCGTCCTTTGGACGCGCAAAGGACGCTCCAGCATTTTAAGTCACGTCGCTGCCATGAGCCGCGCCATGGACGGAAACACGGAAGGCCGCCGGCTTCGAAAGAAGCGGCGGCCTTTTCCTTGTCCGGATGCTGTCTGCTCAATGCCCTCTATTTGGTCAATGCCAGGATTTCGATGTTGCGCGCTATGTCCTGGAAAGCCTGGTTGAGTTCCGCCCCGTTGGCGGCCTGATAGAAGTGCTTGATCTTGGCGGTATCCGGGCTCGCGCAATTCTGCAGTGTCGCCTGGGCATTCTCCTCGTTGAGATCGAAACCGATGGTGAAGATTTCGATGCCCTTGTCGCGCATGGCGGTGCAGAGCGTCTTGGCTGCCGTGCGGGTCGGTTCCTTGCCGGCATCATTGTAGACCTCACCAACAGTGCTGGCATCGAAATAGGACAGGTTGAACTCGCCGTCGGTCATCAGGATCGCGATTTTGGCGACCTTTTTCGGATCTGCCTTGGCTGGCCGCTGCGACGCGTTCATCACACTGCCCCAGTTTTCCGAAAGCATGTACCAGATCCACTGCACGCCGATATGGCCCGCGGTGCCGCCCGATGCGACAAAGCTCTTGATGACGTTCTTGAGCGCCGCGGCGTCCGCCGTCAGCGGCTTCAACGCGGCGACCGGGCAGGCAGCCGTGCCGGTCGGCCAGGCGAAGAACGACAACAGGTAATCGCGATTGACCATGCTGATGTCGGGACCCACATCCGAATATTGATAGGTGCCCTTGCGCTCGGTGGCGCAATTGTCCGGACGCGTTAAGCCGGAGACATACTGTATAGCGCCATTGCCGGGCGCCTGCTTGCGCTGGCTGGTCGAGGCTTCGACGTAGACGCTGCTGCCGGCAAGCGCGCCGGCATTCACCGAATTGGCGTAGGGCACGATGGAGACTCGCACTCGGGGGTTGGCGGGGTCCTGACCGCCCAGGAAGCTGTCGACCGCGTTCGCTGCGGCCGTCCTCAGGTCGATTATTTTCTGGCCGGCCATTGAACCTGTGACGTCGAGCATCATCGCCACTTCGATCGTCTTGTCCGAATAGATTGCCGTCGTCGATGCGGCAATGCGCTTCATGTCGCCCATGCCGAAGATTGGAAAATAGAGGCCAAGATCGACATGGATCTCCGCCTGAACCGTCTTGGCGATTTTGTCGACGGTCAATTTGTCGAGGACGATCCGATCCGTCTGCAGGATGCCCGCTCGGCTGTTGGCATCGAGAAACGCCTTCACCGACGTGTTGGCGTCGGCCTCCGTGATGACGCCGGTGGTCAGGTCGCGTGCCGTCGAGGTCACCGCCGCATCGACGACGCCCTGCAAGCTCGACTTGGCGTTGTAGAGCTGGGAAACATTGACGGCAAAGCCGACGCCAAGCGCCAGCACCGACGCGACCATGCCGAACAGAACCGCCAAATTTCCGCTGCGATCTCCGGCAAACCCGCCGATCGCGTGAACAAGACCCCCAAAACGCCGCATGCTTTCGCCTCCATTCGCCACGACTCGAGCCGTGTGAAGGCCGCATTGCAGGATTCCGGCCGGACGGCGTCGTCATCGCAGCAAAAGCCGGCAGCTCATCGTCAAGCCATTGTTTTGCTTGGTTTCGAATTGCGGCAAGGTAAACATCCGGTAAACGACAGGCCGCTGCGGCAGTTTCGTTTACGAAGCGCTTACCATGATCCCGACGTCTGCCGTGACGCACAAGAGCCTATCCCGCTTCGGCACAGAGGTTCTGTGCCGAAGCGGATCAGGCGCATCATATCCGTTGACCGTAACAGCCGGACGCGCCGTTCGCGCTTGCGCTCCTATGCCAGCATCTGCGCGCTGGCGGTCCTGTCGACGCCGCGATGGGGCGGGTTGAACAGATTGCTTTCCTGCTCGTAGGTCCAGACCTTGAACATGCTGAGCCGGTGCGGCCCGAAACTGTGCAGCAGCGGCACGTCGGTCGCGTCGCGGCCGCGCGCGATGACGACGCGGCCGATCCTCGGCATGTTGTGGCGCGGGTCGAACGTGTACCACTTGCCGTCGAGGAACACTTCCAGCCATGCCGAAAAATCCATCGGTGCCGGATCGACCGGTACGCCGATGTCGCCGAGATAACCGTTCACGTAGCGGGCTGGGATGTTCATGCAACGGCAGAGCGTGATCGCCAGATGAGCGAAGTCGCGGCAGACGCCGACGCGCTCATCATGCGCCTGCGCCGCCGTGCGCGTCGGACGCGCATAGCCGTAGCCGAACGACAAACGGTTGTGGACATAGTCGACAATCGCCTGCACCCGGGCCCAGCCGGATGGAACAGGCCCGAAAAGCTGCCAGGCCAGATCGCTGAGATGATCGGTTTCGCAATAGCGACTGCCGAGCAGATAACAGAGCACATCATCGGGCAACTCCGTCACCGGCACTTCCCTGGCCAGCGTGTTGACCTCGTCGGTCTCGCCGCTGTCCTCGACGACGGCGTCGTAAAGAATGCGAAAGCCTCCGCCAGGCGCGGTGAAGCGGCGGCAAGCGTTGCCATAAAGATCGTGATAGAGCCTGGTTGGCACGGAAGGCGAGGTCAGCACGCGCGTCTGCCGTTTGATGTCGGCCTGGCGCTGCTTGTGGATCTCGAGCAGCGAAATCACCGGGGTGGATTCAGCACAGTCGATGGCGATTTCGTAGCCGAGCCGAATCAGCATCGCGGTTCCCCTCTTCTGGGTGTCGTGGAAGACGGTTTTGTTAACGCGAGATGGCCGGTCGTGGTTCCCTGGTCTGTCGAAAAAGGCGATCTCGCGCCTTCCCATGCCGCCGATGCGACGTTACGGTCGATCGACAAGCTTTGGTTCCTTCCGAAACAACTTGGGATAGCAGATGTTCGCAGGCAGAAAATTCGCAGCCTTGCTGTTCGACATGGACGGCACGGTGGTCAATTCGATTGCAGCGGCAGAAAGGGTCTGGGCAGATTGGGCACGCCGGCAAGATCTCGACGTTGCCGCATTCCTGCCAACGATCCACGGTGTGCGGGCGATCGAGACCATCGCTCGGCTGGCGCTTCCAGGCGTCGACCCGATGCGTGAAGCCGATGCGCTTCTGCAGGCCGAGGTGGCCGATATCGACGGCATCCTTCCGATCGCCGGCGCCGCGGCGTTTCTGGCGTCGCTGCCACCCGAGCGCTGGGCAATCGTCACTTCGGCGCCGCGCGAGCTGGCTCTGCTGCGCATCGCGGCCGCCGGCATCCCGCTTCCCGCCACCCTTGTCGCGGCCGAGGACGTTTCCCGCGGCAAGCCGGCGCCGGATTGCTTCCGGCTGGCGGCCGAGCGCCTGGGCGTCGACGCGCGCGACTGCCTCGTTTTCGAAGATGCGCCCGCCGGCATAGCGGCGGCCGAGGCCGCAGGAGCCACCGTCGTGGTCATCAGCGTCACGCACCAGCATCCGTTGCAAACGCCGCATGCTGCGATCGCCGGTTATGACGGGATCGGCGTCACCGTCGACGACCGCGGCTGGATTGTCCTCGCAGCGGAGCGGGCTGCGGCTTAGGGTGCCCTTAGAAATCGCTGGTCAGGCCCTTCACTTCCCAATCGCCATAGCGGCCGGGTTCCCTGCCGCCACGGCCGCCGATTTCCCGGGGCATCGCGGCTTCCAGCCGGCGATAGTGTTCGTGCCGTGCTTCGGCTTCCGCCAAAGCACGGCGGGCTGCCGGTGGCAGCGTCCTTTGCGGCACGTCGTGACCGGCGCCGGCGTTTGCATTCCTGATTTCGCCCGTTTTATCGGTTTCGTCGATCATGCGATATTCCCGGCGGATTGAAACAGGGCCACACGTTTCCCATCATATAGCGATGAGCCGACAGGGATCGACCCCTTTTACGCAGCGCCGGCAGAAATGGAGCAGACGATGAACACACTTCGCACCGCCATGCTTTTGGCCGCGATGACCGCGCTGTTCATGGGCGTCGGCTATCTGATCGGCGGATCGGGCGGCATGGTGATCGCCTTTCTGATTGCCGCCGCCATGAACCTGTTCAGCTATTGGAACGCCGACAAGATGGTGCTGTCGATGAACCGCGCCGTAGAGGTCGACGAAAGGAATGCCCCGGAATATTACGCCATCGTGCAGAGCCTCGCCAGACAGGCCGGCCTGCCGATGCCGAAAACCTATCTGATCGACAACCCGCAGCCCAACGCTTTCGCCACCGGCCGCAACCCGCAGAATGCCGCGGTCGCCGCCACCACCGGACTGTTGCAGCAACTGTCGCATGAGGAGGTCGCGGCTGTCATGGCGCACGAGCTCGCCCATGTGCAGCACCGCGACACCTTGACCATGACGATCGTCGCCACGCTTGCCGGCGCGATCTCGATGCTCGGCAATTTCGCCTTCTTTTTCGGCGGCAACCGCGACAACAACAATTCCCTTGGCATTATCGGCGTGCTGGTGGCGATGATCGTGGCGCCGTTCGCCGCGATGATCGTGCAGATGGCGATCAGCCGTACCCGCGAGTACGAGGCCGACCGGCGCGGCGCCGAGATCTGTGGACAGCCGCTTTGGCTTGCCTCGGCGCTTGACAAGATCGCTCGCGGTGCCGAACGCATCCGCAACCCGGATGCCGAGCGGAACCCGGCGACCGCCCACCTCTTCATCATCAATCCACTTTCCGGCGAGCGCATGGACAGCCTGTTTTCCACCCACCCGAACACCGACAACCGCATCGCCGCCCTGCAGGCGATGGCGCAGGACATGGCCGGTGGCGCATCCGCCAACGCGCGGCAGCCTATGCCGCGGCAGGCGGACGGGCCATCAGGCCCGTGGGAGAGAGCAGCCGAGCAGCCTGAGCAGCCGCCGGCCACGCCGAAATCCAATCCCTGGGGCCGCAATCCGACCGGACCCAAGGGTCCGTGGTCGTGAGCGAAGCGAAACGCCGACACCGAATTTCAGGCGATCATGGAGACAATGCAGCGAGCCCCGGCGAGCCCGTTGCCGGCCTCGCCACGCGCAAGGCGGCTGCCCGGCTGCTCGCCGCCGTCATCGATGCCAAAACGCCGCTTGACGGGCTGACCGACCACGAGAACGGCCATCCGCAATACAAGGCGCTCGGCCTGCGCGACCGGGCGCTGGTGCGCGCCATACTGGTCACTGCGCTGCGCTTCCGCATGACCATATCCGGGTTGCTGGCCCGCCGCCTGGAAAAGCCGCTGCCGCCCAACGCCACCGCGCTTTCGCATATTCTGCATGTAGCAGCGGCGCAGATCCTGTTCCTCGATATTCCCGACAGCGCCGCCGTCGACCTTGCCGTGACCCACGCCAAGTCCGATCCGCGCACGGTGCGCTTCTCCGGTCTAGTCAATGGCGTGCTGCGCACGCTGGCGCGGTCCAAGCAGGCCGAGCTGGCTGCAGCGCTTGCCGCCACCGACGATGCGCCGAAATGGTTTTCCGACCGGCTGAAAGCCGCCTATGGCACTGAGAAAGCCAAGCAAATTCTCGCCGCCCACAGGCACGAGGCGCCGGTCGACTTCACGGTCAAGTCCGATCCTGCGCTATGGGCCGAGCGGCTCGGCGGGATCGTGCTGCCGACCGGCACTGTGCGCGTCGAGAAACTCAGCGCCTCGGTCACCGAACTGCCCGGCTTTGCAGACGGCGCCTGGTGGGTCCAGGATGCCGCCGCCAGCCTTCCGGCCCGGCTTTTCGGCGACGTCAGGGGTTTGCGCGTCGCCGATCTCTGCGCCGCCCCTGGCGGCAAGACCGCTCAGCTTATTCTCGGCGGCGCCACGGTCACCGCGATCGATTCCTCGAAGAATCGGTTGGCGCGGCTCTCGCAGAATCTCGAACGGCTCGCTTTGTCCGCAGAAATTGTCCAGGCCGATCTGCTCAAATACGAGCCGGAACAACTGTTCGACGCCGTCCTCCTCGACGCGCCCTGCTCCTCGACCGGCACGGTCCGGCGGCATCCCGACGTGCCCTGGACGAAGACGGCGGCCGACATCGAAAAACTCGCCGATCTGCAGCGAAGGCTGCTCGCCCGCGCCGTCACCCTGGTCACGCCTGGCGGCCGCATCGTCTTTTCCAACTGCTCGCTCGACCCGCTCGAAGGCGAGGCGCTTCACCGCGCCTTCCTCGCCGAGACGGCTGATATCGTCGACGATCCGATCCGCCCGGGCGAGATCGCCGGCATTGATCCGTTCATGACGCCGCAGGGCACTCTGCGCACCACGCCCGCAGATCTGGAGCTCGGCTCACCGGAACGGTCCGGTCTGGATGGCTTCTTCGCCGCCCGCATGCGCAGAGCCGGCCAACGCTGAAAATTTGAAGACTGTTTTAGCAAGAATCCTGCGGAAAACAGGCTGAATTTCAACGCCTCTGTGGAATTCGCCTTCGCATAAGTTCTTGAATCATATAAGCTTGTCTTCGGATTGGGCGCTGTGAGGAGGGCTTTTGGCGATCGCTGCCGGCAGCACGACGCGTCTATGGACGCTTGTCGCGAAGGAGTTCTGGCGCAAGACGCGCCGGCGCCTGCGTGCCGGGCCGATCCATCGCTGGCGCTACTCCGGCCGCACACCGGAACGCGTGCTGATCGCTCCGCCGGACCTGCGCCTGGCCGACCGGCAGATCGCGCTCGAGATTTATTATGGCCGCTACCCGCTGTCGGGACATCTGGTCGAGACCGGCGGCAAGTCGCCCTTCCAGATCGCCGTGGCCAATCCCGGCTGGCAAAAGGCACTGCACGGCTTTCGCTGGCTCCGCCATATGCGCGCCGCCGGCACCGAGCTTGCCGCCGCCAATGCCCGCGCGCTGGTCTCTGACTGGATAACCATCCATGGCAGCAATATTTCCGGTGTCGCCTGGGAGCCCGGCACGACGGCCAAGCGCGTCATCGCCTGGCTGCAGCATTCCTCGGTGATGCTGCAGGGTGCTGAATTTCCCTTCTACCGGGCCTTCCTGAAATCGCTGGCCATGCAGATCCGCTATCTCAGGGCGATGGCACGCGAGATGCCGGACGGCAAGGACAGGCTGCGCGCCCGCATCGCGCTTGCCTTTGCCGCTCTGTCGCTACCGGCGCCGGCATCGGCGCTGCGCGGCGCGACCCGCAACCTCGCCGAGGAGCTCGACCGTCAGATTCTGCCGGATGGCGGCCATATTTCCCGCAATCCGATGGCCGTGCTTGAAATCCTCGCCGACCTCCTGCCGCTGCGCCAGACCTATGCCAATCAGGCCGAAACGCCGCCGGCGGCGCTGATGGGCGGCATCGATCGCATGCTGCCGGCGCTGCGTTTCTTTCGCCACCAGGACGGCAGCCTCGCCCGCTTCAACGGCATGGGCGCGACCATCCACAACCGCATCGCCACCATTCTGCGCCACGACGACACCGCCGGCGCGCCGTTGCTGCACGCACCGCATTCGGGCTACGAGCGCCTCTCCATGGGCGGCGTCACCGTGATCGCCGATACCGGCCCGCCACCGCCGATCGCTGTTTCCAACGCGGCGCACGCCGGATGCCTTTCCTTCGAGCTGTCTTCCGGCCGCCGCCATTATATCGTCAACGCCGGCGTCGACACCTATGGCGCCGCCGAATTCCGGCCGCTTGCCCGCGCCACGGCCGCTCATTCGACAGCCACCATCAACGACACCTCGTCGGCGCGTTTCAGCCACTCGCTGCGTGTCAACGACCTGCTCGGCACGCCGCTGATCGGCGGCCCGCAGCATGTGCCTTGCAAGCGCACCGACCAGCAAGGCAGCCAGGGTTTTGTGGCTCGCCACGACGGCTATGTCGCGCGCTTCGGCTTGCTGCATGAGCGCAAACTGAAATTGACGACGAACGGCAATGTGCTCGCCGGCAGGGATCGCCTTCTGCGGCCGGGCAATGCTGCGATCCGCAACAACGGCCGCGATTTCGTCACCGTGCGCTTCCACATCCACCCCGACATAGGACTGCTCCAGGACGAGCACGACCGCTTGGTGCTGACCGCCGATGAAGCCGACACATGGGTGTTCACCTGCACCGAGGTGGCGCCCGAGGTCGAAGAATCCATCTATTTCGCCGGTCTTGGCGGCCCGCGCCGCAGCCGGCAGATCGTGCTGGCCTTCAAGGCATCGGAGGTTTCCGAAGTCCATTGGCAACTGACGCGGACGGCCATCGCCGGTCATTCGGCAAAAAGCTAACACTGCGATAGCCCTGCAGTTTGATTTCCGGGCCTCATGTGCTACGGCGCGCGGACACTTTCCCAACCAGCCGTGAAAGGCCGCCAGCCCATGGCCGTCGCCGCCAAGAACATTCCCGCGCCCGACCTCGTTCCCGTCCGTCGCGCGCTGCTTTCCGTCTTCGACAAGACCGGGCTCATCGATTTCGCCAGAGCGCTGGCCGCGGCCGGCGTCGATCTGGTCTCCACCGGCGGCACGGCAAAGGCGATCGCCGAGGCAGGCATGGCCGTGCGCGACGTCTCCGACCTTACCGGCTTTCCAGAGATCATGGACGGCCGCGTCAAGACGCTGCATCCGTCCGTGCACGGCGCGTTGCTTGGCGTGCGTGACGATCCCGAACACGCCGCGGCGATGCGCGATCATGGCATCGAGCCGATCGATCTCGTCGTCTCCAATCTCTACCCTTTCGAGGATGTCCGCCGCTCCGGCGCCGCTTACGCCTCGATCGTCGAGAACATCGACATAGGCGGCCCGGCGATGATCCGCGCCTCGGCCAAAAACCACGCCTATGTCGCCATCGTCACCGATCCCGAGGACTATGCCTCGGTGCTCAACGCACTGGAGATGAATTTCGGCTCGCTCTCGCTGGATTTCCGCAAGAAGCTGGCGACCAAGGCCTTCGCCCGCACCGCGACCTATGATGCGGCGATTTCCGGTTGGTTCGCCGAAGCGCTGGAGATCGAGCATCCCACCTGGCGCGCCTTCGGCGGCAGGCTCGACCAGGTGATGCGCTACGGCGAGAACCCGCACCAAAGTGCCGGCTTTTACGTCGACGGCGACAAGCGGCCGGGCGTCGCGACGGCGCGCCAGCTTCAGGGCAAGCAGCTTTCCTACAACAACATCAACGACACCGACGCCGCCTTCGAACTGGTCGGCGAGTTCGATCCGGCCCGCTCCGCCACCGTCGCCATCATCAAGCACGCCAACCCGTGCGGCGTCGCTGAGGGCGCTTCGCTGAAGGCGGCCTATGCCAAGGCGCTTGCCTGCGATCCGGTCTCGGCCTTTGGCGGCGTCGTCGCGATGAACCGCACCCTCGAGGCCGAGGCAGCCGAAGAGATCGTCAAAACCTTCACCGAGGTCATCATCGCGCCGGGCGCCTCGGACGAAGCAATCCGCATCGTCGCCGCCAAGAAGAATCTGCGCTTGCTGGTCACCGGCGGCTTGCCCGATCCGCGCGCGGCCGGCTCCACCATGAAATCCGTTTCCGGCGGGTTGCTCGTCCAGGGCCGCGACAATGCGGTGGTCGACGACCTCGACCTGAAAGTGGTGACCAGACGCGCGCCGACGCCGGCCGAAATGGCCGATCTCAAATTCGCTTTCCGCGTCGCAAAGCACGTCAAGTCGAACGCCATCGTCTATGTCAGAGACGGTGCCACCGTCGGCATCGGCGCCGGCCAGATGAGCCGCGTCGACTCCTCGCGCATCGCCGCGCGCAAGGCGCTCGACGCGGCCGAGGCAGCCGGCCTGGCCGAGCCGCTGACCAAAAATTCTGTCGTCGCCTCGGATGCCTTTTTTCCGTTCGCCGACGGGCTTTTGTCTGCGATCGAAGCCGGCGCTACCGCCGTCATCCAGCCGGGCGGCTCGATGCGCGACGACGATGTCATCGCCGCCGCCGACGCCCACGACATCGCCATGGTGTTTACCGGCGTCAGGCATTTCAGGCATTGAGCACTCCTTGCCTTCTCCCCTTGTGGGAGAAGGTGGCCGAGCGAAGCTCGGTCGGATGAGGGTGTTGGCCGGATCACTACGGCAAAGATGTAAGCGCTTCAAATCCTTGATGTTTTGACGTTGAGTTTCTTCCAGCACCCCTCATCCGTCTCGGCGCTACGCGCCGAGACACCTTCTCCCACAAGGGGAGAAGGGAAGAGCAGCCCTATGCCGGCGGGTTGTCTGCCGGATACGGCGTGCGGACCAGGATCGCCAGACCGACGCCGAGGAACAGCACGATTACAGCCATCCCAAGCCGTTGCGAACCGCTTACCCAGCCTATGGTCGACACCAGAAACGGCGCGAGGAAGCTGGTTGCCCGTCCGGCCAGTGCGTAGATGCCGAAATAGCGGCCCGATTCGGCCGCGGTGACGCTGCGCGCCATGTAGGAGCGGGACGAGGCTTGTACTGGCCCGAAGGCGAGGCCGATCAGCAACCCATAGAGAATATAGGCCTTTTCCGCCGCCGTGCCGAACAGGCCGCCCGAATCGGCGTTGGAGAACTGTAGCATCCCGAGCAGCGTGAAGCCCGGTCCGGTGGAGAGGATGCCGATAGTTGCGACAAGCAGCATCACCAGCGAAATCATCACCACGGCCTTGGAGCCAAGCGCCGTGTCGAGGCGGGCGGCGATCCAGCAACCGACGATGGCGACCACGATGAGGATGACGCCGAACAGGCCGATCTCGGTGGTCGACCAAGCGAACATCCCTGCCGCGAAAAGCCCTCCGAGCGCAAGCAGCGCATTGACGCCGTCTTGGTAGATCATGCGGGCGACCAGAAAGCGGAAGATGCCGCTGCGCTGGCGTACTTCGGCCAGTGTCGACTTCAACTCCGACAGCCCTTCGCGCACCGCTGGCCCGATCGGAATGCCCTTGACGGCATCCGGGGTGAAGAAGAACATTGGCAGGATGAACAGCAAGTACCAGCCAGCCGACAGCGGCCCGGTCGCCCGAGCGTCCTCGCCGAGTATCGGGTCGAGACCGAATATCGGGTCGAGACCGACGATCGTCTTGCCTGTTTCCGGCGAGCCGGCCATGACGGCAACGACGAAGATCAGCGCGATTGTGCCGCCGAGATAGCCGAGACCCCAAGCGATGTTCGAGATCCTTCCAATCTCGCTCTTCGGCACCAGGCGCGGCATCATCGAATCGTTGAAGACTGTCGAGAATTCCGCCGCAACCGAGGCCAGCGAAAACAAAGCCGCGATTAGGAACAGATTTGAGCCCGGCGCAGCGAGCCATAGCAGGCAGAGACTGGTGATCTTGATCGCAGCAAAGCACGCGATCCACGGCTTTCGCGGCCCAGTCTGATCTGCGATCGAGCCGAGTATGGGCGACAAAACGGCAATGACTAGTCCCGCCGCGGCGATGCTCCAACCCCAGACCGTCTGGCCAAGTAGGTGCTGGGATTCAATGTAAGCTTCAACTGCGGCTGGACCGGCTGCCTGGGCAGCTTGCATGGCAGCCGGATCCAGAACCATGCGCGAAGCGAAGTAAGGGCCGAAGATGAAGGTGGTGATGACGGTGAAGAACGGCTGCGCCGCCCAGTCGAACAGCATCCACCCCCAGATGCCGCGTTCCGGCGCTCGCTGCACTGCTACCTCGGCCATATGCCCTCCCACGAATGGCGCCCGCGGGGGCGCCGCTCCGCTCTATAGCGCAGTTCCTGCCGGCAATCCCGAGCGATGTAGGAGACTTCTCACGGCGCCGTCAGGTCGCTGATCAGCCCCGACGCCACCGACAGCCGCGACACGGTGATGTCGCCGCCCTCGGTCAGCGCCTGCAGCCGCTCGCGGATGCGCCCGACTCTCTCGCCGCCGGCCTGCAGCCATGCCGCCACCGGGTCCGTCGCCTCGGCATGGCCAGTGAGCGCCGCCACGGCGATGCCGCGCCTGGCTGCGCCGATCGTATCGGTGGCGCGGGAAAGAGCCAATTGATCGTAGTAGTCGGACGGCGCGATCGAGCGCGCCGCATCCTCGACGCGCGGAATGCGGAAGGCATCGCTGACCGCAAAAAACGCCTTCGCGGCGGCGATGATGTCGGCACTCGCCGTTCGGGCCGTCAGCGCGATGTCAGGCACGACGGCGGCCACATCGGTCAGCGCCAGATGTTCTGCCAGCCGTTCGGGCGCGCCGCCCTTGGCCAGACCATGCCGCCGCTCCTCGATCCGCTCGCGCGAGAAGGCCGGCAGCAGCGAAGTGAGCTTCGGCTCCAGTGCCTTGCGGGCGTTCTGCAATTCGGCGATCCGTTGGCCGAGCGGAGCGGTGCTGGTATCGTTCTTGAGATACCAGCCGCTGGCGACGTAAGTAAGGCGGCTAACCGCCTGATAGAGGTCGAGTTGCACCTGTCCGTCGACCTGGTTGTCGAGCGCGTCGATCTGGCGATAGAGCGCCGGCAAGCCAAAGCCGTCGCGCACCACCGCGAAGGTCCGAACCACGTCGGCCGCGCTGCGGCCGGTTGCTTCCTGCAGCCTGTTGACGAAGGATGGGCCGCCGCGATTGACCAGATCGTTGGCGACGACACGGGCGATGATTTCACGGCGCAGGCGATGGCCATGGATTTCGGCCGCGTATTTCTTCGCCATACGGTCCGGAAAATAGCCCATCAGGTCACGGTCGAAATGTGGATCGTCCGGTACGTCGCTGGCGACGATATCGGAAAACAGCACGATCTTGGCATAGGCCAAAAGCACGCCGAGCTCGGCCCTGGTCAGCGGCTCGCCACGCGCCTCGCGCTCGGCAAGGGCTGCCGGCGACGGCAGAGCTTCGACATTGCGGTCGAGCAGGCCGCGCGCCTCGAGCGCTGCCATGAAACGGCTCTGATGGGCGATGTCGGCAAGGCCGCGTTTGCGGGCAAGGGACAACGCCAGCGTCTGCTCGTAATTGTTGGACAGCACCAGCGCGCTCACCTCGTCGGTCATTTCGGCGAGAAGCTTGTTGCGGGCTGGGCGGGTCAACGCCCCCTTGCGCATCGCGGAAGCCAGCGCGATCTTGATGTTGACCTCGACGTCGGAGCAGTTGACGCCGCCCGAATTGTCGATGGCGTCGGAATTGCAGCGCCCGCCATTCAGCCCGAACTCGATACGGGCCCGCTGCGTCGCGCCGAGATTGGCGCCCTCGCCGATGACTTTGGCGCGCACTTCGAGCGCCGTCACCCGAATAGCATCGTTGGCGCGATCGCCGGCGTCCTGGTTGGTTTCCGTCGATGCCCTGAGATAGGTGCCGATGCCGCCGAACCACAAAAGGTCGACCGGTGCCTTGAGGATGGCGCTCATGATCTCGACCGGCGAGGCGGTCGTCTTGCCGAGGCCGATCGCCGCGGCCGCGGCTGGCGGCAGCGTGATCGATTTCTGGCTGCGCGAGACGATGATGCCGCCTTCGGACAGTTTCGTTTTGTCGTAGTCCTGCCAGCTCGAGCGGGCGAGGGCGAACATGCGCCGGCGCTCGGCCATCGAAGCTGCCATGTCGGGAGCGGGATCGATGAAGATGTCGCGATGGTCGAAAGCGGCGATCAGCCGGGTCTGCTCGGACAATAGCATGCCGTTGCCGAACACGTCGCCCGACATGTCGCCGACGCCGACAACGGTGAAGGGCGTGGTCTGGATGTCGCGGTTCATCTCGCGGAAATGCCGCTTGACCGCTTCCCAGGCGCCCTTGGCGGTGATGCCCATCTTCTTGTGATCGTAGCCGGCCGAGCCGCCGCTGGCGAAGGCGTCGTCGAGCCAGAAGCCATGCTTCTCGCTGATGGCGTTGGCTGTGTCGGAGAAGGTCGCCGTGCCCTTGTCGGCGGCGACGACGAAATAGGGGTCGTCCTGGTCGCGCCGCATGACCCCAGCTGGCGGAATGACGCCGTCGAGGCCGATATTGTCGGTAATCGACAACAGGCTGGAGACGTAATTCTTGTAGGCGGACGCGCCGGCTTCGAAGATGGCGTCGCGACCGGCACCCATCGGCAGCTTCTTCGGATAGAAACCGCCCTTGGCGCCAACCGGCACGATCACCGCGTTCTTGACCTGCTGCGCCTTGACCAGGCCGAGCACCTCGGTGCGGTAGTCCTGGGCGCGGTCCGACCAGCGCAGGCCGCCGCGAGCGACCGGGCCGAAGCGCAGATGCACGCCCTCGACCTCGGAACCGTAGACGAAGATCTCCCGCCACGGCCGCGGCGCCGGCAGGCCGTCGACCGCTTGCGAGTCGAGCTTGATCGCCAGCGACTGGCCCTTCTCCTTCAGATCGGGAACGAAATGATTGGTGCGCAGCGAGGCTTCGATCAGGTTGAGGTAGCGACGGATAATGGTGTCGTCGTCAATGTTGGGAACCTCTTCCAGCGCATCCCTGATCTTGGCCTTGAGGTGCCTGGCCGCGACCGCCCCTTCCGTCTCCGCCGTCGGTCCGAGGCGGGCGACGAACAGTTCATGCAGGCCACGCGCGATCTCCGGATAGCGATTGAGCGCGGCGGCTATGAAATCCTGGCTCTGCGGGATCCCGGCCTGCTGCAGATAGCGGCCATAGGCGCGCAGGATGGTGACTTCGCCCGACCACAGGCCGGCGGTCTGGGCAAGGCCGTTGTAGCCGTCATTGTCGATGTCGCCGCGCCAGACGGAAAGGAACGCGTCCTCGAACAGCGCGCCGCGGTCGCCAAGGTCGATTGGCTTGCCGTAGCTGTTTTCGAGCTCCATGTCGTGGATGAAGACCATGCCCGGCTGATCACTATTGATCATGCCGGAAGCCTCATCGCCGACCTCGAAGGTGCGCTCGCTGATAACGCGGAAACCGATATTCTCCAGCACCGGCACCCGTCGCGACAGCGCCACCGGGCTGCCATGGTGATAGATCTTCAGCGCCGCCTGATGCGGTTCCTGGTTGGCATGGCGATAGTAGTCGATGGCGATCGGATTGGCCGCACTGATCCTGGCGATGCGACCGGCATCGGCCAACGCCTCCGCCGGCGAGAAGCTGTCGCGATAACCTCCCGAGAAGCGCGAGGCGATCGCCGTGAGCGCCGCGTCGGCGCCGCTCTCTTCGGCGGTCTCGCGCAGAATATCGTCCCAGGTCCGCACGATGGCGCGGATCGCTGCCTCGATCGTCGTCTGGTCGACCTTCGGCGTCTTGCCGCCGGAACGGCCGATGATGAAATGGACGCGCGCCAGTCCGCCTTCCGGAAAGGCGGGGTAGTAGGCCGACAGCCGGCCTTGGAACACCGTCTTCAGATAGGTGCCGATCTTCTCGCGCACGACGCTGTCGTAGCGGTCGCGCGGCACGAAGATGAGGATCGAGACGAAGCGGTCGAACTGATCGGCGCGCACCAGCGCTCTGACGCGCGGCCGCTCGATCAGCCCCAAAATGGCTTCGGCGTGCTTGCGCAGGATCGGCACCGGAACCTGGAACAACTCGTCGCGCGGATAGCTCTCCAGCACGTTGATCAGTGCCTTGCCGGAGTGATCTTCAGGGTTGAAACCGGATTTGGCGATGATCGTTTCGGCTTTCGACCTGAGATAAGGGATCTTCATCACCGAGCGCGTGTAGGCGGTCGAGGTGAACAGGCCGACGATGCGCAACTCGCCGGCAAGAACGCCCTTGGCGGTGTAGGTCTTGACGCCGATGTAATCGAGATAGATGCGGCGATGGACGGTCGATTTGGCGTTGGCCTTGGTGACGATCAGCGGTTCCGGCCCGTGCAGGAAGGCGCGGATTTCCGGCGTCGTCGACACCGCTTCGGTGCCGCGCCGCAGCACCAGCACGTCCGGGTCGGAGAGGATGCCGAGGCCGGGCTTTTCGGTGCGCTCCAGGGTGCCGCTCTTCTCGCCGCCGGTGTATTTGAACTCGCGCATGCCAAGGAAGGTGAAGTTGTCGTCGCGCAGCCATTCGAGGAAGGCGATAGCCTCGGCGACGTGGGCCTTGTCGAGCGGCACCGGAGCGTAGCGGAACTCGGAGATCGCCTGGTCGAGGCGGGCCAGCATCGGCTTCCAGTCGGTGACAGCGGCGCGCACCTGGCCTAATATTTTTTTCAGCCGCTCGGCCAATGCGTCGGCCTGATCGGCCGAAAGACGGGCGATATGGACGTGGATGACGCTCAGCCGCTCATGACTGTGATCGGCCTTGGCAAAGCCGCCATCGCCGAGGATTTCGTCGACGCCGCTCTTACCGTGCCTGACGACGATGACCGGGTGGGTGACCAGCAGCGGTTCGCCGGCGCTCTCGGTGATCTCGCCGAGGACGGAATCGAACAGGAACGGCATGTTGTCATTGACGACAGTGATCACCGTCATCGGCCTGCCCTGGCGGACGACACCGGAATCGACGTCTATAGCGACGAGGCAATCGCCCTTCTTGTGCCGGGCGACGGCGCGTCCGGCGAGATCGGCGGCGCGTTCGAGGGCAGTGATCTCATAGGCGGCGACATCTTCGGCCGGCGCTCGGGCCAGCAGATAGTCGGCAAGCCTGCCGGGCTTCTCGCTGCCCTTGGCCGGGCTTATCTTTTTCAACTGGCTTGCAGATTTCAGGCCGGCCATGTCGCTAGTCCCTCCCGTCATATGTTTTGCAACTATGGTAGCAGATGGCCGATATTTGGCGACAAAGGTTTGACCGCTTGCGACGAAATGTCGGGATTCGCCGGTGGGTCACCGAAAATGAGGAGAAAATCCGCCATGAAAGACAAAATCATCGCACTTGACCTCGCGCCTGCGGAACTGAGCGAAGCGACGAAAGCCTATTTCGCCAAATGCGAGGAGAAGCTCGGCCTCGTTCCCAACGTGCTTTTGGCCTGCGCTTAGCCAACCGGACCTCACATTAGTGATTCGCATTCTCGTTGCGTCTTTGCCGGTTTGGTCCGATGATTACCGCTGCGGCGTGACCGCATGTCGGTTCGACGCCCGCCGATCAACAGAAGATCAACGGAGGAGAACATGGCGAAATTTCTCTATGTCTATCACGGCTCCGGCAAGATGCCGACCGACGAGGCCGAACGGCAAGCAGCGATGGATGCCTGGAACGGCTGGTACGGCAAGCTTGGCTCGGCGGTGGTCGACGGCGGCAATCCGGTCGGCATGTCGAAGACCGTGCTGCCCGGCGGTAGGGTCGAGAACAATGGCGGCAGCAATCCGACCGCCGGTTACACAATCGTTGAAGCAGACGATATCGACGATGCCGTCGACAAGGCCAAGGATTGTCCTATCCTGAAGGACCCGGGTTTCAGCGTCGAGATCGCGCCGATCATCGAAATGGGTTGACGCACCGGCTCAGGATCGAGCCGCGATCGCCGCCGCGGCACCGGCCATGGTGGTGGCACTGACGCGGTTGGCGATCTTCATCGCCCGCTTGCTCTTCAAGAGTTTTCGCGCCTGCGCTGCCGCCAGCACCCAGGCCAGATCGATGGCGACCAGAACCACGGCCATGGTCAGCGTCAGCTCGATCCAGCCGACGACCGTCACTGAGGCGAGATCGATGATGGTCGGCAGCAGCGCCATGTAGAACATCATGATCTTGGGATTGCCGAGCGTCACCGCCATGCCGGCAAAGAACAGTTTGACGGCCGACTCCTCGCGCGGCATCTCGCCCCCGCGCGCCTCGACCGGGGCCGTCCACATCTTCCAGGCGAGGTAGGCGAGATAAGCGACGCCGAGCCATTTCAGCACGACGAAGGCGAGATGGAAGGTCTGCGCGACCATCGCCAGCCCGAACACCGCCAGCGACAGCCAGATGGCCTCGCCGATCCACATGGCGAGCAGGAACGGGAACACGTCGCGAAAGCCCTTCGCGATGACCCGCGCCACCAGAGCGGCAATCGAAGGGCCGGGCGAGCCCGCGGCGACAAAAAGGGCGGCGGCGAAAATGAGGAGAGAGGTGAGGTGCATGTGAGTGCCTTCGAGCGTCAGAAAGCTAAGGATATCCGATCGGCGGCAATTTGGCATCCCTGCAGCTTGCAGAGAACTTTGCCCTCTGAAGAGGCGCCGGCGCTGCCCCTCATCTGGCTGCCGCCATCTTCTCCCCGTGAATGGGGAGAAGGGCGCCGTCATCGACGGTTCCGCCAATTACCAGCGTTGCAAAAAATGAACGCCGAGGGTGCGGTCAGCGGTCTTCTCCCCGTTCACGGGGAGAAGGTGCCGGCAGGCGGATGAGGGGCAGCGCCGACCTCCTTCAATGAGGCAAAATCGACATCGCGCTTACGCCGCGCCGACCACCTTGGCCGACTTCTCAAAACGCTTGCGCTCGTTCGGGTGGAGATAGAGTTTGCGCAGACGGATGGTTTTCGGCGTCACTTCGACCAGCTCGTCGTCCTGGATCCAGGCCAGCGCGCGTTCCAGCGTCATGCGGATCGGCGGCGTCAGCTTCACCGCCTCATCCTTGCCGGCGGCGCGGATGTTGGTCAGCTTCTTGCCTTTCAGCACGTTCACTTCGAGGTCGTTGTCGCGTGAATGGATGCCGATGATCATGCCCTGATAGACCTTGACGCCCGGATCGATGACCATCGGACCGCGATCTTCCAGGTTCCACATGGCATAAGCCACCGATTCACCCTGTTCGTTGGAGATCAGCACGCCATTGGTGCGGCCCGGCAGCTCGCCCTTATAGGGTTCGTAGGCATGGAACAGCCGGTTCATCACTGCTGTGCCGCGCGTGTCGGTCAGCAGTTCCGACTGGTAGCCGATCAGGCCGCGCGTCGGCGCGTGGAAGACGATGCGCTGGCGGTTGCCGCCTGACGGGCGCAACTCGACCATCTCGGCCTTGCGCTCCGACATCTTCTGTACGACGACGCCGGCATGCTCCTCGTCGACGTCGATGACGACTTCCTCGACCGGCTCGAGCAACTCGCCGTTCTCGCCGTTCTGCATGACGACGCGCGGCCGCGACACGGCGATCTCGAACCCTTCGCGGCGCATCGTCTCGATCAGCACGGCAAGCTGCAATTCGCCGCGGCCGGAGACAAAAAACGAATCCTTGTCCGGCGATTCTTCGATTTTCAGCGCGACATTGCCTTCGGCCTCGCGCAACAGGCGGTCGCGGATGACGCGGCTGGTCACCTTGTCGCCCTCGGTGCCGGCCAGCGGGCTATCGTTGACGAGGAAGGACATCGTCACGGTCGGCGGATCGATCGGCTGCGCATGCAGCGGCTCGGTCACCGACGGGTCGCAGAACGTGTCGGCGACGGTGCCCTTCGACAGGCCGGCAATGGCGACGATGTCGCCCGCCTGCGCTTCATCGATCGGCTGGCGCTCGAGCCCGCGGAAAGCCAGGATCTTGGAGATGCGGCCGGTTTCGACCTGGGTGCCGTCATGATGCAGCACCTTGACCGCCTGGTTGGATTTCAGCGTGCCGGATTCGATGCGGCCGGTGATGATGCGACCAAGGAACGGATTGGCTTCCAGGATGGTGCCGATCATGCGGAACGGGCCGGGGTGGACGGTCGGCGCCGGCACGTGCTTGATGACGAGGTCGAACAGCGGCGCCAAACCCTGGTCCTTCGGACCTTCGGGGTTTTCCGAGACCCAGCCGTCGCGGCCCGAACCGTAAAGGATCGGGAAGTCGAGCTGCTCGTCGGTGGCGTCGAGCGCTGCAAACAGGTCGAACACTTCGTTGACCACCTCGACGTGGCGGGCGTCCGGCCGGTCGATCTTGTTGATGACGACGATCGGCTTCAATCCGACCTTGAGCGCCTTGCCGACGACGAATTTTGTCTGTGGCATCGGCCCTTCGGCTGCGTCGACCAGCACGATGGCCGAATCCACCATCGACAGGATGCGCTCGACTTCACCGCCGAAATCGGCGTGGCCGGGAGTGTCGACGATGTTGATGCGTGTGTCCTTCCAGTCGACCGAGGTCGCCTTGGCCAGGATGGTGATGCCGCGTTCCTTTTCGAGGTCGTTCGAATCCATGGCGCGTTCGGCGACGCGCTGGTTGTCGCGAAACGAGCCGGACTGCTTCAGGAGCTGGTCGACGAGGGTGGTTTTTCCATGGTCGACGTGCGCGATGATCGCGATATTACGAATTTTCATGTTGTGGTCTCGGGAGCGTGCAGGCAGCAGGCCAAAAGGCGCTGCCTCTTTCGGTTGGGCGGCTCATACAGGGTTTTTCGCAATTGCGAAAGAGGAGGCGCGCCACCAAATACATGGTCACCAAATCTTAAGCGTCTTGGTGTGAAATGGAATTATTAACCAAAGCGGAACCTTTCGCGGTCGGGACAGTTCAAATTTCATGAGCAATACGGGCACCAGATACCGGCCAATCTTCGCATGGGCGGCCCTGGCCGTTCTCCTTGCGGCGGGCGCGGCACAGTCGGCCGCGACCCTCAAGGAAGCGCCCCCTGCCCTGCCTTCCGATACGCGTTCGGCGGAGCAGTTGTTTGCCGATGCGCCGGATGGCGTCGACCCGGTGGTGACCGGGCCAGTCAGCGCCGCCTTCAAGCAAAGGCAGAAGGTCGCCGATTGCGACAACGCTGTTTGGCCCAATATTCCGACCGTTTGCTATCCTGACTGACGACCGCTCCTTACCATCCCCCTGTGGGGAGGGTAAACAGTCCCCTCACGCCGAATGCACCGGATCGAGCGTGACCTTGTAGAGTTCATTGTCGTCGCGATCCATCAGCCGCACCGTCAGCTGTTCAGTGGCGCCGTCGATGTCGACGAGGCCGAAGAACTGCAGGCCGGCCGAGGGTGGCAGGTTCTGCCCCTGCTCGGCGGTTGGCGCCTTGATGAATTTCAGCTCCGGGCCGAAGGTCATGTCGAAATCATTGGGTCCATACGTGCCGGCGTGGAGCGGACCAGAAACAAATTCCCAGAACGGATTGAAGTCCTGGAACTGCGCCTTGTCAGGATTGTAGTAATGCGCCGCCGTGTAGTGGACGTCGGCGGTCAGCCAGACGGTGTTGGTGATGCCGGCATTCTTTATGTAGCGAAGCAGGTCGGCAATTTCCAGCTCACGGCCCTTGGCCGGGCCATTGTCGCCATTGCTGACGGCCTCGGCGCCGGCCTTTTTGGTGGCGTCGTTCCAGACGACGAGACCGAGCGGCATGTCGGCGGCGATGATTTTCCAGGTCGCGTTGGAGTTTGCCAGTTCGCGCTTCAGCCATTTCATCTGCTGTTCGCCGAGGATGCGCGATTGCGGCGTCACCGAATCCTGCATGCCGGGGCCATTGGCGCCGCGATAGGAACGCATGTCGAGGAAGAACACTTCGAGCAGCGGCCCGTAGGCGATCTTGCGATAGACGCGGCCCGGTTCCGACGGCTCGTAGCGGATCGTCGTCATCTCGTGGAAGGCGCGGGCTGCGCGGGCCGCCAGCACATGGATGTTTTTTTCCGAGTAGCGGTCGTCGGCGCCCAGGTCCTTCGAATCCGACCAGTTGTTGACCACCTCGTGGTCGTCCCACTGGTAGAAGGTCGGGCAGATGGCGTTGAGCCCCAGCACATGTCTGTCCATCAAATTGTACTTCCACTGGCCGCGGTACTCGTCCAGCGTCTCGGCAACCTTGCGCTTTTCGTCGATGAGGACCTTGTTCTTCCACTTGCCGCCGCCGGGAAGGTCGACCTCGTCCTTCATCGCCCCGTCAGCATAGATGGTATCGCCGGAATGCAGGAAGAAATCGGGCGTATGCTTGCCGATCGTGGCATAGGTCTTCATGCCGGTGTCGTCGATGCCCCAGCCCTGGCCGGCGGTATCGCCCGACCAGGCGAACCGAATGTCGCGCTTCGAGGCCGGCGCCGTGCGGAAGCGGCCGACGATCGGCTCGGAGACGGCGTTGATGTCGGCGAGATCGGTCGCGATCATGCGGTAGAAGATGTCCTGGTCGGAGGCGAGGTCGGTGAGCAGCCGCTTTACCGTGTAATCGCTGGCCGGCGACGTATCGAGCGGCGCAAGGCGCAAAGGGTTGGCGAAATTTTCCGTCGACGAGACTTCGAACATGACACGCGAAGGGCGGTCTGTGCGGGTCCACACCACGCCGCTGGTTGCGTCGACATCGCCCGACTGGATGCCATGGGTGAAGGCGGGCCGCTGATTGGCGCGGGAATAATAGGGAAGCGCGAGGCCCGATACGCCGACGAGGCCGGCGGCGCTCGCCGACGTGACAAAAGCACGGCGTGAAATCTTGTTCATGGCTGTCTCCTGGATGGCTTTGAACGTCGCCGCCAAGGTCCAGGGTCAATGTTTCAGGCACATCTCGAAACCATGAAGGTTTTACTACAGTGAACAGGTGATCTCCCCCCTTGAGGGGGAGATGTCGCCGAAGGCGACAGAGGGGGTCGTCTCGCGTCGAGCGCCGGCGTCACTTCTCGTAGCGGAAGGCGTTGACGCTTCACGCGAGGCGACCCCCTCTGGCCGCTTCGCGGCCATCTCCCCCTCAAGAGGGGAGATTAGCGCTCAGCCGTCACAGCTCAAGCCGCCTGCGGTTCCCGCTCGAAGGCCGGACGGCTGGTGTTGATCAGCAGCGAGATGCAAGCTGCGGCTATTGCCGTCATGCCGGCGATGAGGAAGGCAGTTTCGTAATTGCCCTGCAATTCACGCATGGTGCCGCCGAAGAAAGCGGCCGCCGCCGCACCCACCTGATGGCCGGCGACGATCCAGCCGAAGACGATCGGCCCGCTGCGGTCGCCGAACGCCTCGTTCGACAGCCTGAGCGTCGGCGGCACGGTGGCGATCCAGTCCAATCCGTAAAGCACGGCGAAGATGATCAGACTGGTCGACGAAAAGCCGGAATAAGGCAGATAGATCAGCGAGAGGCCGCGGATCGCGTAATAGACGCCGAGCAGCTTGCGCGGGTCGAAACGGTCGGTGAGCCAGCCCGACAGCGTCGTGCCGATCAGGTCGAAGATGCCCATCAGCGACAGCAGGCCGGCGGCTTGCACCTGGCCGATGCCCATGTCGCCACAAAACGCGATCAGGTGCGTGCCGACCAGTCCGTTGGTGGTAAAACCGCAGATGAAGAAAGTGGCGAACAGATACCAGAACACGCGGGTGCCGGCGGCACGACGCAGCGTGCTGAGCGTGTGCATGAGAAAATTGCCCTGCGAGGCCGGCGGAACCGGCGGCACGTCGTCGGCCTCAGCGCCGTAGCGCACCATGCCGATCGAGGACGGACGCTCCGGCACCAGCAGCCAGACCAGCGGCACCAGACAGGCGGTGGCGACCGCAATGGCGATGGCGACAGGCTTCCAGCCGCCCGACTGGGCGAGCGCGGCGAGCAGCGGCAGGAACACCAGCAGGCCGGTGGCGGCGGAGGCCGACATCAGCCCCATCACCAGGCCGCGATTGGTCTTGAACCAGCGATTGACGATGGTGGCGCCAAGCACCGTGGCGACCGCACCGGAACCGACGCCGGAGAATACGCCCCAGGTGAGAAGCAGGTGCCAGGGCTCAGTCATCGACAGGCTGATCGCCGTCGAGCCCGACATCAGCACCAGCGACGCCAGCAGCGTGCGGCGCAGCCCGATCCGTTCCATCAGGGCCGCGGCAAACGGCCCGGTCAAACCGTAGAGGAAGATGCCGATGGCCGCGGCGAGCGAGACGACATCGCGCCGCCAGCCGAAACTCTCCTCCAGCGGCAGCATCATGACAGCCGGCGCCGACCGCAGGCCCGCCGCGATCAGCAGGCAGAGGAAAATGACGGCGACCACGACGAAAGCATAGCGCTGGCCAAACGGACGGGACTGAGCTATCATGTTACTGACCGGTACGTTGCAATTGCGCCCGAGGTATACGTACCGATCGGTAACATGTCAAGCAGGTAACGGCTTATCCTAGATGAGAAGCATTGAACCAACGATCAAAGCGGACGAACCGCCGCGCGCGGGCGAAAAAATCCTTCGCGTTGCCCGCGACCTGTTCTACCGGCAAGGCATCAGGGCGATCGGCGTCGATGAGATCGTGCGGCGCGCCGGCGTCACCAAGCCCAGCCTCTATCGCAGCTTTCCGTCCAAGGACGAATTGGCCGCCTCCTATCTCCGGCAATACGACCTCGAGTTCTGGGCCCGCTTCGACGAGGCGGTGGCTGCCCATCCCGGCGATCCGCGCGCGCAGATCGCCGCCTTCCTGACCCGCATCGGCAAGCGCACGCAAAAGCCAGACTATCGCGGCTGCGGCATGACCAATGCGGCCGTCGAATATCCCGAGCACGGCCACCCGGCCCGCGTCGTGAGCGAGGCCAACAAGCAGGAATTGCGACGACGCCTGCGCGCCATGGCGGCGGCAATGGGTGCCGGCGACGCCGATACGCTGGGCGACGGGCTGCTGCTCCTGATCGAGGGCGCCTACATCAGCGGCCAGCTGTTCGGTGCCGGCGGACCAGCGAAGTCTGTTGCCCGCAACGCCGACCTGCTGATCGAAGCGAGCTTGAAGAAATAGCGTTTGGCGATACCGTGCGGCAGCCCCGAAACGGAGTTGTTCGCGATGCGTGCTCTTTTGCTGATCCCGCTTGCCCTCGCCGGCCTCTGCCAGCCTGCCCGGGCCGGCGACATTTCCAGCGCCTACACCGATCTCGACTGGAAGAAGGACTGCGTGACCTACGCGCAGGCGGAAGAAGGCGACGGCGACTGGGCCAGTCTTGTTTGCTCGGGCTATCGCGGCTACCCGGTGCTGATCGCCTACGACGATGCGCGGGAATCGCTGTTTTATGGTTTTCCGCCCAGCGACATGACCGCGGTCTGGGAAAGTTTTGTCGCCTTCAACTCGGCGGCATCCAAACTCGAGTGGCGCATCGAGACGAACGGCGATCGCGCCATCCCGTTTGCGGTCATCCATCGGCGCTCGATCAGCAATCCCGAGGCAGAGAACAACCCGACCGACGTGCTGATCGTCGCCAAGATCGCCCAGCCGGAGACCTATGAGGGTTGCACCGTCGGCCTGGTGCTGGCCACCGGCAACCCAGGCGCCAACGACCAGGCCCGCAAGCTTGCCGACGAGAGGGCGAGGACCTTTGCCTGCGGCAAGGACAAACGCGTGGTTATCGGCGACGTACCCGCTTTCGGCCGCGTCGATAACTGACTTCGTCATCCCTGGGCGGAGCGACGCGAAGCGGAGCGCAGACCCTGGGATCCATTCCGTGACATTAATCTAACCCGTCTTCGCCGATTCGGCTGTGGATAAGACGAAATTGAAGATTTTCTGGTTTGGTAGGTCGTTGAATGTATTGGT
>NZ_JBVVPX010000010.1:0-170572 GCF_055811375.1 Mesorhizobium sp. WSM4848 | reverse complement strand
GCCCCCCCCCCCCCCGGGCGCGGGGGCCCCCCCGGGGCCGGGGCGGCCCCCCCCCCCCCCCCCCCCCCCCCCCCCCCGCCCCCCCCCCCCCCCCCCCCCCCCCCCCCCCCCCCGAAACTGTTGTCAGAGTTTGCCGGTGCGCTGCTGGACCATCATGAAGGTATCGTAATTGTACTCGGCCACCTGCGCCCAGAGATAGTGCTCCTTGCGGAACGCCTTGATCGAGTCCCATATCTTCTTGAACGGCGCGTTCGAGGCTTCCATCTCGGCATAGACCTCGTTTGCCTTTTCGGAGCAGGCTGCCAAGATTTCCGGGCTGAACGGACGCAATTTGGCGCCAGCGGACACCAGCCGCCTCACGGCCGCCGGATTCAGAAAGTCGTATTTCTGCAGCATGTTGGCGTCGGCGGCCTGCGCGGCAGTGTGCACCAGCGCCTTGTAGGCCGGCGAAAGCTCCTCGTATTTCGCCTTGTTGAACATCAGATGGACGGTCGGCCCGCCTTCCCACCAACCGGGATAATAATAATTGGGCGCGACCTTGTAGAAGCCGAGCTTCTCATCGTCATAAGGGCCGACCCATTCGGCGGCGTCGATGGTGCCTTTCTCCAGCGCTGGATAGATATCGCCGCCGGCAATCTGCTGCGGTACGACGCCGAGCCTTTCCACCACTTTGCCGGCAAACCCACCGATGCGCATCTTTAGGCCCGAAAGGTCGGCGACGGTGTTGATCTCCTTGCGGAACCAGCCGCCCATCTGTACGCCGGTATTGCCGCCCGGCAGGCCAAAAAGGCCCTGCGTGGCCAGAAACTCGTTGAACAGGTCGATGCCGCCGCCGTGGTAATGCCAGGCATTGATGCCGCGCGCGTTGAGCGAGAACGGAACCGCGGCACCCAGTGCCCATGTCGGGTCCTTGCCCCAATAATAATATGCTACCGTATGGCAGGCCTCGACGGTGCCGGCGGTGGTGGCGTCCGCGGCCTGCAGGCCGGGCACGAGTTCACCGGCGGCGAAGACCTGGACCTGGAAGTTGCCGTCGGTCGCCTCCGAAAGCATCTTGGAAAACACCTCGGCGCCACCATAGATCGTATCGAGCGATTTCGGGAAGGACGACGCCAGGCGCCATGTCACTTTCGGATTGGTTTGGGCGATAGCCGGCGCGGCAAGCGCCGCCGTAGCCGCCGCAGCGCCGACACCGGTCACACCGGCCTTGCGGATGAATGATCGACGATCCATGAAGTCCTCCCTATTGGATCAACAGACCGATGTTCGGGAGATGCTCTGTGCCCCGGATCGGCTTCGCGGCAGACAATACACGGGCAAGGAGTCGAGTCCAGCCATGCGAGCCGGTTTTGCCGGCGGCGTTTTCGCGAAAAACGCGGCGCGAACGCACCTCCCGCAACTTAAGTCTAACGCCCCTTCCGTGGCCCATGCGACATGCCGAACTTGTCATGGCAAAGCGCCGTCGGATCGCCTATTTTAAAGGCAGAACAATCCTTGCACTGAATGGACTCGGGTCAAAAATGCAGCAGCCGCTCGTCGCCATATCGACCGACGTCCGCCAGTTCGACAACTACACCTGGCATGCCGCTCCGCAGCAATATCTGGAGGCGGCGCTTTCGGCCGCCGGCGTGTTCCCGGTGCTGGTGCCGTCCTTCGGCGACCGGCTCGATTTCGATGAACTCCTGTCATCGGTCGACGGCGTCATGATCACCGGCTCGAAGTCCAATGTGCATCCCTCGCTCTATGGCGGCGATGCCAGCGAGGCCAACGGCCCCTACGATCCGGCCCGCGACGCCACGACGCTGCCGCTGATCCGCAAGGCAGTTGAGCGCGGCGTGCCGCTGCTCGCCATCTGCCGCGGCATCCAGGAGATGAATGTGGCGATGGGCGGCACGCTGGCCACAGAAATCCAGGAGCGCGAGGGATCGCTGGACCATCGCGCACCGGCGAGCGACAATCAGGACGAACGCTTCGCCATCCGCCAGACCATTTCGATCAAGCCCGCAAGCTGCCTCGCCGGCGTGTTCGGGGCAGGCGACATCATGGTCAATTCGGTGCATCGCCAGGCCATCGACCGGCTCGGCCCGAAGCTGCAGATAGAGGCGGTCGCGACCGACGGCACGGTCGAGGCGGTTTCGGTGCGCGACGCCCGCGCTTTCGCCGTCGGCGTCCAGTGGCATCCCGAATACTGGGTCAAGTCGGACAGCGTCTCAGCAAGGATATTCCGCGCCTTCGGCGACGCGGCGCGCGTGCACGCCGCGGCGAAATCCGGCGCGCGGGCCGCCGCGGAATAGTTCAGCCGTCGGACGTCAACGTCAATCGCTGCTGGCCGCCAGCGACAGCAGCGGCAGGGCTGGTGCGTAGGATTCATAACCGTCGCCGTCGGCGACGCCGAAAGTGACGATCGGGTCGATGCCGTTCGCGCTGAAGGTGACTGTGCCGTCATCCTGCTCAAGCCAGAATTTCGCGCGCTCGATGCCGGGCAAGACCCGGTGGCAATTCTCAGTGACCGTCAACAGCGACAGGCCATCCGCAACCTCAGTGCCGCGCTTGACCGCACAGGACGCTTCGTCGCCATTGGCCACCAGCCGGTAGTCGCCGGGTGACTGCGCTGACTCATCGGCTGGGCGGCCTTCGCCTCCGCCGCTGTAAAACAGCTGAACGCTGCCGAACAGCGCGGCCCCCGCTATCAATGCAGCAAGTGCTTTCATCTGCGTTCTCCACGTGTTTGGCGATAGATAAAGAATGATGTCAAAGCGTTAAGCCGTCGTTAATCGTTAACAAACAGGAAAGCGTGCCGCTCAGCTGCGCGCCTTGACTTTTTCCGTTTCCGTTTCCGGCACCGGCGTCAGCGCCCTCCCTTGCGAAAACCAGGAAATCAGATTGTCGACGCACAGATCGGCCATGGCGCGGCGGGTATGTTCCGAAGCCGAGCCGACATGCGGCAAAAGTGAGGTGTTGGGAGCGGCGAGCAGCGCCGGCGGCACGTTCGGCTCGTCGGCGAAGACGTCGAGGCCGGCAGCGGCGATGGTGCCGCCGGCAAGCGCCGCGGCAAGAGCTGCCTCGTCCACCGTGCTGCCGCGACCGATGTTGACGAAGACGCCATTCGGGCCGAGCGCCGACAGGATCTCGGCGTTGACCGCCTTTTCCGTCGAGGCGCCGCCGGGCGCCACCGAGATCAGCGTATCGACCGCCTCGGCGAGGCCTTTCAGCGTGCCGTGGTATTCGTAGGAGAGGCCTTCGACCTGGCGCCGGTTGTGA
Source organism: Mesorhizobium sp. WSM4848 (assembly GCF_055811375.1). NCBI lineage: Bacteria > Pseudomonadati > Pseudomonadota > Alphaproteobacteria > Hyphomicrobiales > Phyllobacteriaceae > Mesorhizobium > Mesorhizobium sp. WSM4848. The sequence goes on along the minus strand of NZ_JBVVPX010000010.1, from coordinate 167,311 downwards.
TAGGCGATCGGCAGCCCGAAGGCCTCCAGCCGGCGTGCAACGGCAAGGCCGATGCGGCCCATGCCGAAAATACCGACACGACGGCCGCGCAAGGTCAGCCGGCTCAAGCGATAGTTGCCGTTGCGTGCCCAACTGCCGTCGCGCAGCCAGGTCTCGGCGCGCGGCAACTCTCGGACGGTGTTGATCAAAAGCCCGATCGCCGTATCGGCGACCTCCTCGGTCAGCACATCCGGCGTGTTGGTGACCATGACGCCGCGCTGCGCTGCGTGACGGGCATCGACCGAATCATAGCCGACGCCGAAATTGGCGATGATCTCGAGATTCGGCAGCGCGTCGATGAGGGCTGCGTTGATCCCGCCAAAGGCGGCAATGCCGCGCACCGTCCGGCGCATCTCGTCAGTGACCAGCGATGCATCAGGCCGTTCAATCCAGACGCGGCTGAACGTCCGGTCGATGCGGCCGACCGCGTGGTCGTTGAATTGGCCCGGCACCAGAATGGCGACTGCTTGCTGCTGTTCGGCTTTTGTCATGCACGTTCCACTGGTTTGCCGGTCGACTGGCGCACATGCAGCTCCGGCTTGATCAGTTCCTGTGACGGCCGCACCATTTGCCCATTGAGCTTGTCGAGCAGCGCGCTGGCGGCGCGGCGGCCGACTTCACGCTGGCCATTCCACACGGTGGTCAGCGCCGGCGTCGCGATCGCCGCTTCCTCGAGATCGTCATAGCCGGTCACGGATATGTCAATGCCCGGTACCAGCCCGGCGCGTGCAATGCCGTTCATCAGGCCGATGGCGACGAGGTCGTTCCAGCAGCAGGCCGCGGTCGGCTTGTCCTTCAGCGCCAGGAACTGCCCGGCGGCCTCGAAGCCAGCCTGTTTGGTGCGCGGGCCGGGGATGCGCCAGGACGGCCCGACCTCCAGCCCTGCCGCCTCCATGGCGTTGAGATAGCCCTGGTAGCGGTCGCGGCCGGTCGAGGTCTGGTCGGTGCCGCCGATCATGGCGATGCGTTTATGGCCAAGCGAGATCAGATGGTTGGTGGCTAGCGCGGTGCCATAGGCATCGTCGCCGCGAAACACCGGCACGTCAGCGCCTTCGACGGTGCGTGCGATCAGCACCGCCGGCAGGCCGTTTTCCTCGGCCATGAAGATGTCTTCGGGCGGCGTGCCGATGGCCGGCGACATGATGACGCCGTCGGCGCCAAGCTGCAAAAGCGTGTCTATAAAGGTGCGCTGTTTTTCGAGCTGGTCGTAATGGTTCGACAGGATGAAGGTCTGCCGGCTGCGGTCGAGCTCGCTTTCGATCGAGCGCAGGATCTCGGCGAAGAAGGGATTCATGATGTCGTGGACGACGACGCCGACGATGCCCGAACGCGAGGTGCGCAGGCTGGCGGCGCGGCGATTGTAGATATAGCCGATGGCGCGGGCATGTTCCTTGATGCGGTCGCGGGTGATTCCAGCTACCAGCGGGCTGTCGCGCAGGGCCAGCGAGACCGTGGCCGTGGACACACCGAGTGCATCCGCGATCGTCGAAAGCTTGATCTTCTGTGCCAGCGCCTTGCGCTCCCCCGACGATCTAGAGCTGATCCATGATCTCCAGCGAAAACCGGATGCCCGTTTTCGGAATCATGGTCTAAACAGTTTAAACGCGGCCTTATGCCACCCTTCCGAAACAAATCAAAGTTTTTTTGCCAGCGCCTCCACCTCGACGTCGAGGGCAGCGCGGTTGCGCACGCGAACCCGGTGCTCGCGATGAACGATACAAAGCCGCTGGCGACGATGACGGCAGCGCCGAGGACACCGAGCATCAACAGGTTGAACCAGTGTCGCTATGCATCAGGGATGCATGCGGGCACCCTTGGTGATCTTGTCGACAAGCTTCTTTTCGGCGCGCAGCGCGATGCCGACGGCCTTGGCGTCGTCGGGTGCGAATTCGGCAAAGATGGCGCGGTTCGCCGCGTCGTGGCCGGTCGAAAACATTTCCTCGACGTAGAGCGAGGTCGTCACACCGCGCTCCAGCGCCCGCCGGTGGATCGCACTGAGCGTCGAGCGATCGGCCGAAAGCACGATGATTGGCTGGATCGAGAGCGGATTGTAGATATTGCCGGCGCGGTCGCGATAGGGTTCGCCTATGATGTCGCTATACTGCGCGACGATGCCGCTGGTCAGGAACGCGGTGGCGTTGAGCTTTTGCCAGACGGGAAGGTCGTCCTGCAGCACGATTGCAAATTTCGTGTCGAACATGAGACATTTGCCATTCGAGGTTGGTGAATGAAGCGATGTCACACGGTCTAGATGGCGAGGCCTTTCAGGGTCTTGGACGTTTGTGCGTTGACGCGGTTGAGAACTGCGTCATCCCGGCGCCCGATTGCGTCGGAATGGAGCGTATCGAGGCCCGGTTCCACGGCAGCGCCTTCGATCTCCATCGTCACGATACCTACGCCATCGGCGTGACGCTGCATGGCGTACAGACCTTCCGGTATCGCGGCGCGACGCATCGCAGCCTGCCCGGCCAGATTATCGTGCTCCATCCCGACGAATTGCACGATGGCGGCGCCGGCACTGAAGACGGTTTGCGTTACAGGATGCTTTATCTGGAGCCGTCCATCGCGCTGGACTGCCTCGATCAGACAGGCGCGTCGCTGCCTTTCGTCAGGAATGCCGTGGTGACGGACCCTGTTTTCCGCAGGCGGCTGCTTTCGGCGCTCGGGCCGTTGGACCAGAAGCTGGATGATCTGTTTGTCGCCGACTTCGTTGCGCAATTGATGCAAAGCCTGGCACGGCATTCAGGCCTGCCGGCGAAACCGATCCCAAGGACAGCGTGGCGGGCTGTCAGCCTGGCACGCGACTATCTGGAAGAAAATGCTTTCCGTACCGTCCGCTCCGACGAGCTGGAGGCGATCACCGGGCTCGATCGCTACGCCCTATCGCGGCATTTCCGTGCCGCTTTCTCCACCAGTCCGCACCGCTTTCTGTTGATGCGCCGGCTGCAACGAGCACGCCGCATGATAGAGGCGAGCGAGTCATTGGCTGAGATCGCAATAGCGGCCGGTTTCAACGACCAAAGTCATTTCAGCAGGCACTTCAAGAAGGCGTTCGGTGTTACGCCGGGCCGCTGGTCGGCATTGGTCCATGCATCGTCAGCAGCCGCTGCCTGATGGCGTCAGCCGCGGATCATTCGTCGACTTCGATCTCATCATCGACGAGAACCATTTCTCCGTTCGAGAGGTTCGCCTCAACGCGGGCGAGCAGCTTGAACAGCGCCTTCTGGTCCTTTTTATCGAGCCCCTTCAGCGCCTGCTTCTCGGTCTTCTTCACCGATTTCTCGATGGCATGAATGATTTCGCGGCCAGTGTCGGTCAGAAAGATATGGGCCTGGCGGGCATCGGCGGAAGAAGCGCGTTTTTCCAGAAAGCCCTGCGCCTGCAGCCGGTTGATGGTCTTGGTGATGGTCGGCGGGCGAACACCAAGGCGACCGGCAAGATTGCCGGGCGTCTGCCCGTCCTCACGGTCGAGCGCCAGCATGATCTGGTCCTGGCCGGCATAGAAGCCGTGCGCCAAGAGCCGCGCGGCGAGTGCCGTACGCGCCAGCCGCGCCGCCGCATGCAGCCGGCTCATTGTCGCAGTCTTATCCGCCTTGGCCATGGCTATCCCTCTTCGGCCGAACCGGTGTGGACAGCATAGAGGCAGCCGCCCGGTTGGCAATGGACGATCAAAAAGATCCGGCTTTGCAAAACAGCTTTGCCGGCAAGCAATGCGGTGTCCGCCGTGGCTAATGCCAGATGATTATTTCAGTTAGATGACAAACGACTTTTCAGCGCAGGTGGACCAGTTCGGCAGGAGCGCCGCACACACGATGCGGGACTCAATCAGCCCTCACCGCGATGATCATCAAGGCCTGGTAGGCGTCCGCCACCTCACGCAGCGCCGCCTGCGAATGCGGTCCGGCACGCCGCGCGATACCGTCCCTGGCGTTCGACGTATCCCGCATGCCAGACCGGTCGGTGTAGGGCGCGACAGTGGTGAATATCTGTTCGCTCAGGCCGTCGGGGAAAAACAGCTGGCCGGTCATCATCGAATTGTCGTTGGGGAAGACCTTGAAGTGGATATGGGTGGTGCGGCCGCGATACCAGCCGGGATAGATGGTGGCGAACGAAACGATGCCGCTGTCATCGGTCTTTTGCCACCCGCGCAGAAAACTCTGGCCTGAGGTGTCGACATCCTGGCCGTCGCCTTGTCCCGGATAGCCTGAATAATGGCCTTGGGCGTCGCAATGCCAGATATCGACCCGCGCGCCGGCAAGCGGCCGGCAGCCTGCGTCGACGACCTGCAGCCGCAGATTGAGGGCAATGCCCGCTTTGCCTTCGGTGATATCGGCGCGTTCGAGCTTCGGGTCGAAATAGAACGGGCCCTCGGTCGCTTCCGGTGTGATCGCGCAAACGCCGGCGCCGCTATCGAACAGGGCAAGCCCGGCATAAAGCGAGGCCTGCTGCGCCAGCGCGATGCCCGGCAGAAAGACACCGCCGCCCGCGCTAACGGCAATGAGGCCAAGCGCCTGGCGCCGGCTCAATGGCAAGGAGGACGGTTTATCGGACATCCGGCGCCTCTTTTGGTTTTCTTTCGAGCAAGCTGCCTTGGTCTTATCTAGGCAGCGAGACCAGCCCACGCCAATGAAAACCCGGCAATGTCGGGAAAGTCCGGCAATGTTGTCGACCTGATTGGCCCATCGGTTGCCACGTGCAAAAGCACGGCGTGCATCCTATATGGGGCCAACAATCCTTTTCGAGGCCCAACATGAGCGATGCACAGACGACACAAATCCCCGTAACCGTTCTCACCGGCTACCTTGGCGCCGGCAAGACGACACTGCTCAACCGCATCCTTTCGGAAAACCACGGCAAACGCTACGCCGTCATCGTCAATGAGTTCGGCGAGATCGGCATCGACAACGAGCTGATCGTGGAATCCGACGAGGAAATCTACGAGATGAACAATGGTTGCGTCTGCTGCACTGTGCGCGGCGACCTGATCCGCGTCGTCGAGGGCTTGATGCGCCGGCCAGGCCGCTTCGACGCCATCGTGATCGAGACGACCGGCCTCGCCGATCCGGTGCCGGTGGCGCAGACCTTCTTCATGGACGACGACGTGCGCTCCAAGACCAGGCTCGACGCGGTGGTGGCGCTGGTCGACGCCAAGCACCTGCCGTTGCGGCTGAAGGATTCCCGCGAAGCCGAGGACCAGATCGCCTTTGCCGATGTCGTCGTGCTCAACAAGACCGATCTCGTCACGCCGGAGGAACTGAGCAAGGTCGAGGCGACGATCCGCGCGATCAACCCGGCGGCCCGGATCCATCGCGCCACGCGCGCCGGTGTGGCGCTGTCCGAGGTGCTCGACCGCGGCGCATTCGACCTTTCCCGAGCGCTGGAGAACGACCCGCATTTCCTCGAGGCGCGTGACGACCACGACCATCATGACCATGATCATCACGATCATGACCATCACGATCATGACGGGCATCGTCACCATGACGGGCATGACCACCATGATCACGCGCACCCGTCCGATATACATGACGTGACGGTGCAGTCGGTGTCACTGCGGGGCGGCGAGATGGACCCGAAAAAATTCTTCCCCTGGATCGAGAAGATAACCCAGATGGAAGGCCCGAACATCCTGCGTCTGAAAGGGATCATCGCGCTTCAAGGCGATGACGAGCGCTACGTCATTCAGGGCGTCCACATGATCATCGAGGGCGATCACCAGCGCGCCTGGAAGGACGGCGAGAAGCACGAGAGCCGGCTGGTCTTCATCGGCCGCGAACTCGACGCCGAGCGGCTGAAGAAGAGTTTTGATGCCTGCCAGGCCGCTTGATTTTCAGACCTTATAACGCTAGCGCTGCACGTTCTTTCCTTCTCCCCTTGTCGTGGGAGAAGGTCGCGTCGCACCTAGCCGCGCTAACGATTCCTCCGCAGCGGCACGGCGACCAAACCAATCTCGAATGGAATCTCCCATGCCGACAGTCGCCCCGCTTGATCTCCAGGGACATTGCATCGCCGCCGTTTTCCTTGGCGACGTACCGCATTTCGCACTGGCCGACGGCACGATCCATCGGCTGGACCATGGCCACAAGACGGCGCAGGCCAATAACGGGCTGCTCGCGGCCTTCCACGATGCGGCCAACGACCGGCTGATCACTGGCGGCGAGGACGGCAAGATTTTTTCCGTTACCGCCGGTGGCAATGCGGCAGAATTGGCAAGCGCCGGGAAGAAATGGATCACCAGCGTCGCCGCCGGACCACAAGGCGCTGTCGCCTATGCATCGGGCAAGACCGCCTTCGTGCGTTTCGCCGACGGCAAGACCAAGGAATTCTTGCATCCGCGTTCAGTCGAGGGGCTGGCGTTCTCGCCCAAGGGCATGCGCTTCGGCGTCGCCCGCTACAATGGCGCGACACTGCATTTCCCGGCGGCGAACGGCAAGCCGGTCGAGCTGGAATGGGCCGGCGCCCATACCGGCATCACCTTCTCGCCGGATGGCGCCTTCCTCGTCACCACCATGCAGGAGAACGCGCTGCATGGCTGGAAGCTCGCCGATGGCAAGCACATGCGGATGAGCGGCTATCCCGGCAAAGTCAAAAGCCTGTCGTGGGCGCCCAAGGGAAAATGGCTGGCCAGTTCCGGCGCACCGGCGGCGATCGTCTGGCCGTTTTCGGGCAAGGATGGGCCGATGGGCAAGGCGCCGCTGGAACTCGGCACGCGCGGCAACTCCATGGTGACCTCGGTCGCCTGCCATCCAAGCCAGGATGTCGTCGCCGTCGGCTATGACGACGGCATGGTGATGGCGGTGCGTTTCGCCGACGCCAAAGAGGTGCTTCTGCGCCGACCGGGCAAGGGCGCCATTACCTCGATGATGTGGGACAGGCAAGAACGCCGCGTCGCCTTCGGCAGCGCCGCCGGCGACTGCGGCGTCATTGATATTTCGGCATAGGGGAGTAGGGGAGTAGGGCAGTAAGGCACCTATTCCCCTACTGCCCTACTGCCCTACTGCCCTATTCGAGGTCATTCATGCATCCAATCGACCATTCAAAGACGGCGATCGGTGGCATCAGCACTGCTCGGATTGCCGATCTGCGCGAGACCGAGGCCGAGGCCTTCCGCAAGGCAAGGCCGAAATCGGCAGCCAAGGTCGGCAACGGCCTGCCGGGCTTCTTCGGCGGCGTGCCGATGCACTGGATGAACGACTGGCCGACGCCGTTTCCGATACTGGTCGACAGCGCCAGAGGCGCCACTATCACTGACATCGACGGCAACCGGCTCGACGATTTCTGTCTTGGCGACACCGGCTCGATGTTCGGTCATTCGCCGCCACCGGTCGCCCACGCCATCCGTAGGCAGGCCGGACGTGGCCTGACTTACATGCTGCCTTCGGAAGATGCACTCGCCATCGGCCCGCTGCTGCAACAGCGCTTCGGCCTGCCGTTCTGGCAGATCGCGACAACGGCGACCGATGCCAACCGCTTCGCGTTGCGCGTCGCCCGCGCCATCACCGGCCGGGAAAAGACCCTGGTCTTCAACGGCTGCTATCACGGCTCGGTCGACGAGACGATGGTGCGGCTGGTCGACGGCAGACCGGCCAACCGGCCAGGACTGGCCGGCGAATTCCGCGACCTGACCCGAGCGACCGAAGTCGTCGAGTTCAACGATGTGCCGGCGCTTGAGACTGCACTCCGGGACCAGAAAATCGCCTGTGTCGTCACCGAGCCGGTGCTGACCAATTCCTGCATGGTGCTGCCCGATCGCGGCTTCCACAAGGCGCTGCGGCGTCTCACCCGCGCCGCCGGCACCCTGCTGCTGATCGACGAGACGCACACGATCTCGACCGGTCCCGGCGGCTACACCGGGAAACACGGCTTGGAGCCGGACCTGTTCGTGCTCGGCAAGCCGATCGCCGGCGGCGTGCCGGCCAGCGTCTGGGGCATGAGCGACGGCGTCGCCACCCGCTATGCCGACTATGTCAGGACCAAGGAACCAGGCTATTCCGGCATGGGCACGACGCTCTCGGCCAATCCGCTGCAGTTCGCAGCGATGCGCGCCACGCTCGAAGAGGTGATGACCGACGAGAACTATAGCCATATGGACCATCTGGCGCGGCGGCTCGACGCCGGGCTGACCGCCGTCATCGACCGTTACCGCCTGCCTTGGCATGTTGCCCGAGTCGGCGCCCGCGTCGAGTTCATCTGCGCACCCGGCCCGCTGAGGAATGGCGGCGAGGCGGAAACAGCGCACGCACCGGCGCTCGAAGCGGCGATCCATGTCGCGCTGGTTAATCGCGGCGTGCTGATCGCGCCGTTCCACAACATGATGCTGATCTCGCCGGCGACCAGCGCTGCCCAGGTCAACCGCCTGATCGCCGCCTTCGGCGCGGTTGCGGCAAGGCTCGCGGCATGAGACAAGCTTGCACATGAGAGAAGCGCACAAGCAAACTTTGAACGCCATCATCGCCTCCCCTTCGGGCTCGACGCCCGCCGAGGCGCAAACTTTTCTCGACGCCCATCCCGAGATCCAAGCGTTCGACATCGTGCTGACCGACGCCAATGGCGTCGGGCGTGGCAAGATCGTGCGCCGGCACGAGTTGATGAGCATCTTCCAGGGCGGCAGGCATATGCCGATCTCGATCCTCGGCCTCGACATCACCGGAGAGGACGTGCACGAGACCGGACTGATCTGGGCGACGGGCGACGGCGACCTGCGGGCATGGCCTATCCCCGGCACGCTGGTGCCGCTGTTCGGCACACAGCCACCGCGCGGCCAGGTGCTGATGGCGATGTACCATCTCGATGGTCAGCCGATGTCCTCCGACCCGCGCCTGGCACTGGCCCGTCAGGTGGAGATACTGGCGGCCAAGGGCCTGCATCCGGCCGGCGCCTTCGAGCTCGAATTCTTCCTGCTCGCCAACGAGCGCGACGCCGACGGCAAGGTGCAGCCGGCGCACGCGGTGCTCGACGGCCGCCGCTCGGCCAAGACGGAGGTCTATTCCGTCGACCATCTGCACGGCATGGAGCCGCTGTTTTCCGACATCTATGCCGCGGCCAGGGTGCAAGGCGTCCCGGCCGAGACGGTCATTTCCGAATATGCGCCCGGCCAATACGAACTGACGCTGAACTATCGCAAGGACGTGATGCGGGCGGCCGACGACCTCGTCATGCTGAAGCGGCTGGTGCGGGGGCAGGCGCGCCGCCACGGCGTCACTGCCTGCTTCATGGCCAAGCCGATCGAGAAATACGCCGGCTCCGGCATGCATTTCCATGTCTCGCTGCAGGACAAGGCCGGCAACAACGTCTTTGCCGAAGCCAGCGGCGAGACCTGGTCCTTGCCGCTGCTGCGCGGACTGGGCGGCCTCATCCAGACCATGGCCGAATCGATGCTGGTGTTTGCACCGCACGCCAATTCATGGCGGCGTTTCGTTTCGCAATCCTATGCGCCGGTGGCGCCGACCTGGGGTGTCAACAACCGCTCGGTGGCATTGCGCGTGCCGGCAGGCGATGCGAAAAACCGGCGCATCGAGCACCGGCCGTCGGGCGTCGACGCCAACCCTTATCTGGTGGCGGCAACCGTGCTGGCCGGCATCGTCAAAGGTCTCGACGAAGGCCTCGATCCAGGCCCCGAAACCACCGGCAATGGCTACGAATCAGCAATCACGCGCACCACCATGCCGGTGGACTGGCGCGCCGCGATCGAGGCGGCAAGGGGCTCGTCATTCCTCAAAGGGGCGCTGGGGGAAGACCTGCACCGGACCTTCGTGGCGATCAAGCAATCCGAATATCTGCGGGTGGCGCGCACGGTCAGCGAACTGGATTATCATCTCTATCTGCACGAGGTGTGAGGCGATCGCATCGCCGGTCATTCGCCCGGCGAAAGCCGGGTCTCGGCTATTTGAAGGAACCTTTCCAGGGCTTCGCTCATTCCGCATCTGATCGCAGCAGCGGGCAAGGCCGCATCAGCCATGATCGCCAGGATGCAGACAAATTCTCCACACCACGCCAAGGTGCAGGCAAGACGCTGGCCCAAGCCTGAATTGCCTGAGACGGCGGAGGACGATGGCGCAAGCACCATTCCCGAACTCAGCGAAGTGGCGAAGGCCTGTCGCCGCTGCCCGCTGTGGCGCAACGCAACGCAGACCGTGTTCGGCGAAGGGCCTGACAGGGCCAAGGTGGTTTTCGTCGGTGAACAGCCAGGCGACCAGGAGGATCTGGCCGGTAAACCTTTCGTCGGTCCGGCGGGAAAGGTGTTCGACGCCATCCTCGACGATGCCGGCGTCGACCGGCTGAAAGTCTATGTCACCAATGCGGTCAAGCATTTCAAGTTCGAGCCGCGCGGCAAGCGGCGCATCCACTCGAAGCCGAATGCCGGCGAGGTGCAGGCCTGCCGCTGGTGGCTCGACAAGGAACTCGATTTGATCAAGCCCAATCTGGCGGTTGCGCTCGGCGCAACGGCAGCGCAGTCACTGCTCGGCAAGGTCGTGCCGATCATGAAGATGCGCGGCGCGGTCGTGGAACGGGCCGATGGCTTGCCTGTGTTTGTCACCATCCACCCGTCCTTCATCCTGCGTATTCGCGAGCCGGCGGACAAACAGGCCGAACGCGAGCGGTTCCTGCAGGACATGAAGGCGGTGAAAAAGCTGATGGCCGCCTGAGCCTATCTGATCAGGATCGCCCTCAAATCATTGACATTCGTCCCGGTCGGGCCGGGCACGAAGAGATCGCCGACGGCGTTGAATGCCGTCCAGGCATTGTTGCCGGCAAGCATCGCCTTGGCATCGACGCCCACGGCCCGCATCCGCGACACCGTCGAGCCGTCAGCAAAGGCGCCGGCATTGTCCTCCGAACCGTCGATGCCATCGGTGTCAGCGGCCAGTGCATGGATGCCCCCGATACCGCTGATGCCGATGGCGAAGGCAAGCAGAAACTCGGTGTTACGACCACCCTTGCCCTTTGCCCGCAAGGTCACCGTCGTCTCGCCACCCGACAAGACCAACACCGGCTTTCGGAAAGGCCGGTTGCGCGTCGCGACTTCACGGGCGATTGCCGCATGAACACCCCCAACTTCGCGCGCCTCGCCCTCGATGGAATCGGAGAGGATGACCGCCTCGATGCCATGGCGCCTCGCTTCGGCTGCGGCCGCTTCCAGCGAGACGCCGGCCGAGGCGATCAGATGCACTTCGCTGCGCGAAAAACGCGGATCGTCGACGCGCGGCGCATCGGCGGCCGGCGAATTGATATGCGCCATCACGGCAGCCGGCAGCTTCATGCCATAGGCGGCGATCGATGCCAGCGCCTCTTGGCGGTTGCCGGAATCGGGAACGGTCGGGCCGGAAGCCACAAGCGCCGGATTGTCGCCGGGAATGTCGGAGACAACTAGCGACACCACCTTGGCCGGATGGGCAGCTGCCGCCAGCCTGCCGCCCTTGATGGTGGAAACATGCTTGCGGATGGTGTTCATGGCGGCGATCGGCGCGCCGGAGGCGAGCAGCGCCTCGTTGACGGCGATCTCGTCGGCCAGCGTCAGACTTTCGGCAGGCGCCGGCAGCAGCGCCGAGCCGCCGCCTGAGATGAGCGCCACGACCAGATCGTCCGCGGTCAGGCCCCGCACCTTTTCGAGCAGCCGGCGCGACGCTTCGAGCCCGGCGGCATCCGGCACCGGATGCGCCGCCTCGATGATCTCGATGCGCTGGCAGGTCGCGCCATAGCCGTAACGGGTGACGACCAGCCCTTCGATCGGCCCGTCCCACACTTTTTCGAAAGCCGCCGCCATCTGCGCCGAGCCTTTTCCTGCACCAATGACGATGGTGCGCCCCTTCGGCATTGCCGGCAGATGATCCCTGATCGTCCTCTGGGGATCAGCGACGGCAACGGCAGCATTGAAGATGGCGGCGAGGAAGGTCTTGGGATCGAGAATGGTCATACTGAGCTGCCGCCGAGGTTCTGCAAGCATCTCTGGCGCTTGCGCTGCCCCTCACCCTTACCCTCTCCCCGTATAGAGACGGGGAGAGGGGGTCGCCAGCGTTGGAGCTCTTCCTTTCTCCCCGTCACTATACGGAGAGAAGGTGCCGGCAGGCGGATGAGGGGCGGCGCCAACGTCAGGCCTTTGCTTCCGGCGGCAATGCCAGTTCGCGCCCGTCGACGCCGAGGTGGCTGCAGAGTGCATCCACGACGACGCCGTGATCCTCGCGTTCCGGCAGACCCGAGACCGCGATCACGCCGATCACACCGGCGCCCTTGACCGTGACCGGAAAGCCACCACCGGCCAGCACATAGTCTGATATGTCGAGCCCCTCGCCTGGCTTGAAGCTGCGGTCGGGGCGCTGCTGCTCCAGCACCATGCGGTAAGTGCTTTTCAGGAACCGCTGCACCACATTGATCTTGCGTCGCGCCCAGTCTGGATTGGAGGCGTTCGAGCCCGGCATTGCCGCGTAGAACAGCGGCCGGTCGAAGGTCCTGATGTCGACGATGATCGGCAAGCCCTGGGACAGTGCCCGGTCGCGGATCGCCGAGCCGATCTTGAAGGCGACAGCTTCGTCAAAGACCGAGAAGACAAGCTCGGCTTCCTGTTTCTGGATCAGAGCGATATCGTCCGCAACGGCCATGTCGTTCCCCTGTCAATGTCGCGGCACGCTTTGACCGATGGCTGCCGCTGGGTCAAGCGGGACGTGTGGGATCGCTAAACCGCCATATCCGTCTTGGCCGCCCGTCCGGCGACGTAGACCTCGCGCACGGCGCGATCATCGCCCAGCGTCTGCAGCAGAAACAACTCCTCCGCCAGCGTGTCCGCCGTCTCCATCCGCAGCCGCATCGCCGGCGTGGCGCGCGCATCGAGAACGACGATATCGGCATCGCTGCCTTGGTCGAGCGTGCCGACTTTTTCCAAGACCGACAGCGCCTCGGCATTGCCGCGGGTGAGCTGCCAGAACGACTGGAACGGATTGAGCTTCTCGCCTTTCAGCGCGATCACCTTGTAGCCCTCGTCCATGGTGCGCAGCATCGAATAGTTAGTGCCGCCGCCGACATCGGTTGCGACCGCGATGCGGAGGGCTTTGTCACGCGTGCGGTAGCGCTGATAGTCGAACAGGCCCGAGCCGAGGAACAGGTTCGAGGTCGGACAGAACACGGCCACCGAGCCCGTATCCGAAAGCGCATCCGCCTCGCGTTCCGACAGATGGATGCAGTGGCCGAACAGGCTTTTGCGCCCGAGCAGCCCATAGTGCTCGTAGACATCGGTATAGTCGCTGGCCTTTGGATAAAGTTGCAGCGTAAAGGCGATCTCGGCGTGATTTTCCGACAAATGCGTCTGCATGTGCAGATCTGGATGTTCGCGGCACAGCGCGCCCGCCATCTCCAATTGCTCGGGTGAGGAGGTGATGGCGAAGCGCGGCGTGATGGCATAGTGCTGGCGCCCCTTGCCGTGCCACTCGGCGATCAGCGCCTTGCTGTCGTCATAGGCCGATTGCGGCGTGTCGAGCACACCCTCCGGCGCGTTGCGATCCATCATCACCTTGCCGGCGATGTTGAGCATGTTCCGGTGATGCGACTCGGCGAAGAACGCCTCGGCCGATTCCTTGTGCACCGAGCAATAGGCGGCGACGGTCGTCGTGCCGTGACGCAGCATTTCGTCGAGAAACAGCCTGGCGATGCGGCGGCCATGCTGGGCGTTCTGGAATTTTTTCTCCTCGGGAAAAGTATAGGCGTTCAGCCAGTCGAGCAATTCGGCGCCGTAGGAGGCGATGACCTGCATCTGCGGAAAATGCGCATGCGGGTCGATGAAACCAGGCAGCAGCAAATGCGGGCGATGGTCGATCTTCTTTGCGCCCTCATCAGCCTTTTTCTCGACGTCGGCATAGGCGCCCGCGGCAACGATCCTGCCGTTGCGGAGCAGCAGGCCGCCATCGTCCTCGTAGCGCCAGGCGGAATGGTCGTCGACGGTCTCAGGCCAGCGCAGGAAGGACAGCGTGCGGCCGCGCAGGAGCGTGCTGGTCATGCCTATTTCCCCGCCTCCTCGAACCATGCCACCAGCAGCGCCCGCTCCTTGTCGGTGATATGGGTGACGTTGGCGGGCGGCATCGCGTGGCTGCGGCCGGCCTGCAGGTAGATCTCGCGGGCTTGCCCGGCGATACCGGCGTCCGTGTCTAGCACCACGCCTTTCGGCGCGTGATAGATGCCCTCGTAGGACGGCTCCTGCGCATGGCACATCGAGCAACGGCCAAGCACCGTATCGCGCACTGCGGGAAAATGCGCCGAGGCGATATAGACCTGTGCCGTCGAGGACGCCTTGACGTCGCCGGTCAGCGCTTTCGGCGCCGTTGACAGCCAGATGATGATGACGAACAGCACGGCCGCCGCCAGCCAGGTCCAGGTGGGGTTGCCCTTGCGCGCATGCATGGTGTTGAAATAGTGCCGGATCAGCACGCCGATGATGAAAACCAACGAGGCGATCACCCAGTTGAACTGGGTAGCAAACGCCAGCGGGTAGTGGTTCGACAGCATCAGGAACAGAACGGGCAGCGTCAGGTAATTGTTGTGCAGCGAGCGCTGCTTGGCGATCTTGCCGTATTTCGGATCTGGCTTCCTGCCGGCGATCAGGTCGGCGACGACGATCTTCTGGTTCGGGATGATGACCATGAAGACATTGGCCGACATGATCGTCGCGGTGATGGCGCCAAGATGCAGGAAAGCAGCGCGGCCGGTGAACAGATGGGTAAGACCCCAGGCGATGAACACCAGCACGCCATAGAGCACCAGCATCAGGCCGGTATCACTCCTGCCAAGCGACGAACGGCACAGGAGATCATAAACGACCCAGCCGACGCCGATTGTCGCCAGCGACAGCAAGATGCCTGTAGGCACCGACATGGCGAGCACGTTGGGATCGATCAGGAAGAGGTCCGCCCCGGCATAGTAGACGACGCACAGCATGGCAAAGCCCGACAGCCAGGTGGCGTAGGATTCCCATTTGAACCAGGTCAGGTGCGCGGGCATTTCGGCCGGCGCCACCAGATATTTCTGGATGTGGTAGAAGCCGCCGCCATGCACCTGCCATTCCTCGCCGAAGGCGCCGGCAGGCATGCCCGGACGCTGGCGCAAGCCGAGATCGAGGGCGACGAAATAGAAGGACGAGCCGATCCAGGCTATGCTGGTGACGACATGCAGCCAGCGCACGGCGAAACTCAGCCAGTCCCAGAAAATCGCGAAATCCATCATTGATAAAGCCGTCCCTGCCGATCGGGTGACTTTACGGACTGGAGCGCAAACGGAAAGGGCCGAGCTGCACGATGACTTTCAAAAAAAAATGGAAAATACTACAGCGCCGCGCGTCCCTTGGACGCGCAAGGACGCTTTAGAACTTTTGTCCCGGAGCCGCATGGCCTATCTCGACAACATCGCCGTCTTCGTCCGCGTCGTCGAGCTCGGCAATCTGTCGGCGGCGAGGCGCGACATGCGCATTTCGCCGGCGGTCGCCTCCAACCGCATCAAGGAGCTCGAAAAGCATCTCGGTGTCAGGCTGTTCAACCGCACGACGCGGCAATTGATGCCGACCGAGCACGGCACGGTGTTCTATTCCGGCGCCAAGCAGGTGCTGGAAGCGATCACCGAGGCGGAAGCCGCGGTCAGCGCTTTGTCCGGCCAGCCGCGCGGCACTATCAAGGTGACAGCGCCGCTCGGGCTTGGCCGGCGGCTGGTGGCGTCGGGAATCCCCGATTTTCACGACAAATATCCTGACATCGAGGTGCGGCTGAGGCTTTCGGACCACAATGTCGACATCATGAAGGAAGGCATCGACGTCGCGTTCAGACTGGGCATCATCGAGGATTCCAGCCTGAGAATGCGCGGCATCATGGAGTGCGAGCGGGTGCTGGTGGCGGCGCCGAAATATCTGGAGACGCGCGGCGAGCCGACCGAGCCGCAGGAACTAATCGGCAAGAAGCACGACTGCCTGATGCTGCGCTACGCCGGCGCGCGCGAATATGTGTGGACGCTGCAAACGGCCGACGGTCCGCGGAAATTCGAAGTGCACGGACCCTATGACACCGACGATGGCGACGTGCTGACCGGCTGGGCGCTGTCGGGCCGCGGCATCATCAACAAGCCGCGCTTCGAGGTCGAGCCGTTCATCCGCGACCGGCGGCTGAAGGTGATCCTGCCCGACACGCCACCGACGCCGGTCCAGTTCGCCGCCGTCTACCCGCACAAGAAGCTGCAGGACCCGAAGGTGCGGCTGCTGCTCGATTTTATGGCCGAGCGCTGCCAACGGCTGATCAAGGATATTCTGGCCGGCAAATGAGCGTTGCTCGAATTTTGGCCGTCAGCCGGCCATTGCCTTGCCACGAGAGACGGGGTGCGGCGCGGCTCGTGCGCCAGCATGGGCGGCCAGCGCGGTCATGATCTCGGCAGCCGCCAAGGCCGCGATCACCTGCGGGCGCTTGTCCTTGACCGCCTCGCCGCCGATCGGTGAGACGAGGCGGGCGAATTCCGCCTCGCTGCCGTCCGCCGACTTCAGGAACCAGTTACTGAACGTCGCCTTTTTGGTCTTCGAGCCGATCATGCCGACATAGGCTGCATCCCGGCGTTTCAGCGCCTCGGCGACGATCAGGAAATCCAGTGCGTGGTCGTGAGTGAGGACGACGAACGCGGCGCCAGCCGGAGCTTTGCGCACCAATGCCTCGGGCATCGGCGTCAGCCTTGTTTCGACCGCTTCCGGTATGCCTTCCAACGCCTCAGCCCGCGTCTCGACAACGACGACACGGACCGGCAGCAAGGCCACCGCCGAGGCCACCGCCTGGCCGACATGACCGCCGCCGAAGATGTAGACATGCGGCAGCTGCGCCTGCTCGGCTTCCGCCGCAGCAACCAGCTCTTGCGCCAACGCCGTGTCGACCAGCCGGATCAGCACCTCGACCCTGCCGCCGCAGCACTGGCCGATCTCAGGCCCAAGCGGGACGTCGAGCGTGGCGACAGCTTTGCCGAGGTCGCGCTGCCCCTCACCCTTACCCTCTCCCCGTAAGGACGGGGAGAGGGGGTCGCCAGCGTTGCGGCCAGTTCCCTTCTCCCCGTCACTATACGGGGAGAAGGTGCCGGCAGGCGGATGAGGGGCGGCGCCGACATCGGCAAATTCACCAGAACCGGAGACTGGAGCTGTCGTTCGACCCAGCAGCTGCCGCGCTTTGTCGATCGCCATATATTCGAGCTGGCCGCCGCCGATCGTGCCAAAAATCGCCGCGCCCGAGACGAGCATGAAGGCGCCCTTCTCGCGGGGCGTCGAGCCTTTGGTCCCGGCCACCTCGACCAGGGCAACCCGGCCGACCCCGCCAAGAAATGCTTTCAGGCTTTGCACTTTCGAGGTCATGTTTTTGCTTTCCCTAGCTGGAAACATAGGGTTTTTCGGCCCGGATTGCACGCCTTGTACGAACCCCGGGACCGAGTTCAAGCACCAGCCTTGGCCTCCTCCTTCAGCCGTTCGATCGCCATCAGCACCCGCTCCGGCGTCGCCGGTGGGTCGAGGCGTGGGCAGATCCGGTGGTCGGCAACGCTTGCCACCGCATCCGACAGCGCATGCAGCACCGAGATGCCGAGCGGCAGCGGCGGCTCGCCGACCGCCTTGGAGCGGTGCACCGTCGGCTCAGTCGCTTCCGGCCAATCGGCCAGCGTCACGTTGAAGATCTTCGGCCGGTCCGAGGCCAAGGGGATTTTGTAGGTCGACGGCGCATGGGTGCGCAGCCGGCCCTTTTCGTCCCACCAAAGCTCCTCCGTCGTCAGCCATCCCATGCCCTGGATGAAGCCGCCTTCGACCTGGCCAAGGTCGATGGCGCGGTTCAGCGAGCGTCCGGTCTCGTGCAGGATGTCGGTGCGCTCGACGACATATTCGCCGGTCAGCGTGTCGACCGAGACTTCCGAGCACGCGGCACCATAGGCGAAATAATAGAAGGGACGACCCTCGCCCTTGTCGCGATCCCAGTGGATTTTCGGCGTCTTGTAGAAGCCCGCCGCCGAAAGCTGGATGCGCGCCATGTAAGCCTGCCTGACGAGATCGGCGAAAGCGATCTCCTGGTTGCCGATGCGCACCCGGTTGGGCAGGAACAGCACCTGATCGCGCGGCACCTGGTATTTTTCGGCTGCGAAGTTGGTCAACCGCTCCTTGATCTGCCGGGCCGCGTTCTGCGCCGCCATACCGTTGAGGTCGGAACCGGACGAGGCGGCGGTCGCCGAGGTGTTCGGCACCTTGCCGGTCGTCGTCGCGGTGATTTTTACCTGGTCGAGGTCGATCTGGAATTCTTCCGCCACCACCTGCGCCACCTTGACGTAGAGGCCCTGCCCCATTTCGGTGCCGCCATGGTTCAGATGCACCGAACCGTCGGTGTAGACATGCACCAGCGCGCCGGCCTGATTGTAGTGGGTGGCGGTAAACGAGATGCCGAACTTGACCGGCGTCAGCGCCAATCCACGTTTGATGAAGCGGCTGTTGGCGTTGAAGGCACGAACCGTGCGGCGGCGCCTCGCATAGTCGCAACTCGCCTCCAGCTCGGCGACGATACGGTGGATGATGTTGTCTTCGACCGTCTGGTGATAGGGCGTGATATTGCGGTCGCTGGTGCCATAAAAATTCTTCTTGCGGATTTCGAGCGGATCCTTGCCGACGGCAAAGGCGACCTCCTCAATGACGCGCTCGGCGCCGACCATGCCTTGCGGCCCGCCGAAGCCGCGGAAGGCGGTGTTCGACACGGTGTTGGTGTAGAGCGGCGCCGATTGCGCATGGACCGCCGGCCAGAAATAAGTGTTGTCGCAGTGGAACAGCGCGCGATCGGTCACTGGTCCTGACAGGTCCGCCGAGAAGCCGCAGCGCGCCGCGAACATGAAATCGACGCCGAGAATATTGCCCTCGTCGTCAAAGCCGACCTCGTAATCGACCAGAAAGTCGTGGCGCTTGCCGGTGGCGATCATGTCGTCGTCGCGGTCGGGCCGAATCTTCACCGCGCGATGGTGCTTTTTCGCAGCAATCGCCGCGAGCGCGGCAAACTGGTTGCCTTGCGTTTCCTTGCCACCGAAAGCGCCGCCCATCCGGCGGATCTCCACCGTCACCGCATGGCTCGGAACGCCGAGCGCATGGCTGACCATGTGCTGGATTTCGCTCGGATGCTGGGTCGAGGAATAAATCGTGACGTCCTGATCCTCGCCGGGAATGGCCATGGCGATCTGGCCTTCGAGATAAAAATGGTCCTGGCCGCCGATGCGCATTTTTCCCTTCAGCCGGCGCGGCGCGGCGTTGATCGCAGCCGCTGCATCGCCGCGCCTCAGGGTCAGTGGCGGCGTGACCAGCTTGTCCTTGCTGGGATCGAGGACGCCGATGTCGGTGACGAAAGGCAATTCCTTGTATTCGACCTTGGCCAGCCTGGTGGCGCGGCGCGCCTGCTCGCGGGTTTCGGCGATGACGCAAAAGATCGGTTGGCCGAAAAACTGCACCTTGCCGGCGGCCAGCACCGGTTCGTCGTGGCGGCCGGTCGGCGAAATATCGTTTTCGCCCGGCACGTCGCTCGCCGTCAGCACGTCGATGACCCCGGGCGCTGCGCGCACCGCCGACAGGTCCATGCTGGTGATGGTGGCGTGCGTGGCCGTCGAAAGCCCGAGGCAGCCATGCAGCGTGCCAGATGATTCCGGCATGTCATCGATATAGACGGCCGTGCCACGGACATGCTTGTGGGCGGAATCATGGCGCTGGTCGGTGGCAACGCCACCGGAGATTTTTTGCGCCTTGAGGTTGGGAGCGTGCGTGGTCATTGAACAACCTCGGTGAGGCGGTGTTCCTTCGCACCCCCCTCTGTCCTGCCGGACTGTCCGGCAGGACAGAGGGGGGTGGGAAGAATCGCGGCCTTCAAAATCGACGTTGCCATCTCAAGCCGCCTCGTATCTTGAAACCTGGATCGGCCCCTTGGTGCCGCTGGTCTCGGCGAAGAACCGCAACAGCAGGTTGCGCGCCGCCAGCGCCCGGTATTCGGCGCTCGCCCGCATGTCGGTCAGCGGGGTAAAGTCTTTGGCGTACTCGGCCATGGCGGTCTCGACCGTCGCCTTCGTCCAGGGCTTGCCGAGCAGCGCCTTTTCCACGCCAAAAGCCCGCTTCGGCGTTGCCGCCATGCCACCATAGGCAATTCGCATCTCCGCCACCGTGCCGTCCTTGGCCAGGGTCAGCAGGAATGCGCCAAGTGCTGCGGTGATGTCCTCGTCACGGCGCTTGGTGATCTTGTAGACGGCGAATTTGGTATCCCTGCCCGGCACTGGGACATGCACGGCCTCGACGAATTCGCCCGGCTGCCGGTCCTGCTTGCCATAGGCGATGAAGAAGTCTTCAAGCGAGATCGTCCGCCGCTTGTTGCCGCGGCGCAGCGTCAGCCGCGCGCCGAGTGCGATCAGCGGCGGCGGCGTGTCGCCGATCGGCGAGCCGTTGGCGATGTTGCCGCCGATCGTGCCCATATTGCGCACCTGGTCGCCGCCGATGCGATCGAACAGCGGCCCGAGCGCGGGTATGCGCTTCGCCAATATTGAGAAAGCTTCGGTATAGGTGACACCAGCGCCGATCGAGATGATGCCCTTATCCTCGGAAACCGCGCAGAGCCCGTCGAGATTGCCGATGAAGATCGCCGGCGATATCTCGCGCATGTGCTTGGTCACCCACAGGCCGACATCGGTCGAACCGGCAACGATGGTGGCGCTCGGCTCCTTGTCGAGCACCGCGGCGAGATCGTCGGCGTCGGCCGGCACGACCAGGCGCTGCTTGCCGGCGCCGATCTCGATGCGCGAACCGTCTTTCATCGCTTCGAGCTTGCTCGTGATGGCTTTGCGCTCCGCCGCCAGCGGATCCTTTGCGGCCTTGCCGTAGCTGGAGATGGCACGTGCCGCCCGCATGATCGCCTCGTAGCCGGTGCAGCGGCAGAGATTGCCCTGCAGCGCCTTTTCGATGGCTGCATCCGAAGGCTCAGGCGACCGCATCCATAGGGCATAAAGCGACATGACGAAGCCCGGCGTGCAGAAGCCGCATTGCGAGCCGTGGAAATCGACCATCGCCTGCTGCACCGGATGCAGTTTTTCGCCGTCGCCGCGCAAATGCTCGACAGTCACGACATGCGTGCCATCAAGCGAGCCAAGGAAGCGGATGCAGGCATTGACGCTTTCATAAACCAGCCGGCCGGC
Organism: Mesorhizobium sp. WSM4848; assembly: GCF_055811375.1. Taxonomy (NCBI): domain Bacteria; kingdom Pseudomonadati; phylum Pseudomonadota; class Alphaproteobacteria; order Hyphomicrobiales; family Phyllobacteriaceae; genus Mesorhizobium; species Mesorhizobium sp. WSM4848. The sequence goes on along the minus strand of NZ_JBVVPX010000010.1, from coordinate 146,092 downwards.
AGAGAGCCTTCCGACCAGAACGGTGCACGCGCCGCAATCGCCCTCGGCGCAACCTTCCTTGGTGCCGCACAGCGAGCGCTCGAGCCGCAGCCAGTCGAGCAAGGTCTCGTCGGGCGCAACCTTGGTCAACGCAACCTTCTCGCCATTGAGGATGAAGCGTATCTCGCTGCGTGTTTTGAGCCTCGTCATTATCTCAGCTCCCCCGATAGGTCGAATAGCCGTAGGGCGATATAAGCAGCGGCACATGATAGTGCACCGGCTCGGCCATGCCGAAGCGGATCGGCACGCTGTCGAGGAAGGCCGGTTCCGGCAGTCTCAACCCCTGCCGGCGCAGATAGTCGCCGGCCGCGAAGACCAGCTCGTATTCGCCGGTGCGGAACTCCGCATCGGCAAGCAGCGGCGCGTCACAGCGGCCGTCGGCATTGGTGACCGCTGTCTTCAGATGCGTCCGCATGTCGTCGTTGATGCGGTAAAGCTCGATCGACAGGCCGGCCGCCGGCCGGCCGGTCGCGGTGTCGAGAACATGGGTCGTCAGACGTCCGCCTTCGGCTTTCGACGTTTCCGCCACTGGCTGCTCCCATTCCGGTACACTCAAAACGAGCTTGACGAATTGTGCGCCAATTAAAGGCGATGCATAAGTCCCGGTCGAGTGAAGTGCTGCAAAAACACTTTCAAAAATTTTCGGGGGAATGCCCAAGCGGCCCTTTCGACTATCCTGATCACACTATCCGGCAGGAGCGACAATGCGTTACGAACGAGACATGCGCGGCTACGGCGCCAATCCGCCGGATCCGAAATGGCCTGGCGGGGCGCATGTAGCGGTGCAGTTCGTCGTCAACTACGAGGAAGGCGGCGAGAACTGCGTCCTGCATGGCGACAAGGCTTCGGAAGCCTTCCTCTCCGAGATCGTCGGCGCTGCACCCTGGCCCGGGCAGCGCCATTGGAACATGGAATCGATCTACGAATATGGCGCCCGCGCCGGTTTCTGGCGATTGCTGCGCCTGTTCACTGAGGCTGAGGTGCCGGTCACCTGCTACGGCGTCGCCACAGCACTGGCGCGTTCGCCCGCCCAGGTCGTGGCGATGCAGGAGGCCGGCTGGGAGATCGCCTCGCACGGGCTGAAATGGATCGACTACCGCGACCATGCGCCGGAGGACGAGCGCCGCGACATGGAAGAGGCAATCCGGCTGCACTACGAGGTGACCGGGGCGCGGCCAACCGGCTGGTACACCGGCCGCACGTCGATCAACACCGTGCGGCTTGCGGCGGAACAGGGCGGCTTCGACTATGTGTCGGACACCTATGACGACGAGCTGCCTTACTGGTTCGAGCATGGTGGGCCGGGCGGGTCGGCAAAGCCGCAGCTCATCATCCCCTATACGCTCGACGCCAACGACATGCGTTTCGCCACGCCGCAGGGCTTCAACTCGGGCGACCAGTTCTTCGCCTATCTCAGGGATAGTTTCGACACGCTCTATGCCGAGGGCAAGGCGGGACGGCCGCGCATGATGAACATCGGCCTGCATTGCCGCCTCGTCGGCCGACCGGGCCGGGTCGCTGCGCTGAAACGCTTCGTCGACTACGTCAAATCGCACGACAGGGTCTGGCTGGCGCGACGCATCGACATCGCAAGGCACTGGCAAGAGAACCATCCGTTCCGGCCGCAGGCGCTGCGCCCGTCGAAGATGGAATTCGAGGCTTTCGTCCAGGCATTCGGCGGTGTATTCGAGCATTCGCCGTGGGTCGCCGAGCGCGCCTACGAGCTGGAGCTCGGCCCGGCGCATGACAGTGCCGGCGGGCTGCATAACGCGCTATGTCGCGTCTTTCGCGGCGCCAGTGAGACCGAGCGGCTTTCCGTGCTCAATGCCCATCCCGACCTTGCCGGCAAACTGGCGCAAGCCAAGCGGCTGACGCCGGAATCGGCCAGGGAACAGGCTTCCGCCGGGCTCGACGCGCTGACCGCCACGGAGCGCGAGCTGTTCTCCAAGCTCAATGCCGCCTACGTCGCCAGTTTCGACTTCCCCTTCATCATCGCAGTGAAAGGCAAGACCAAGGAAGAAATCGTGGCGGAGTTCGAAGCGCGCATCGGCAACAGCCGCGCCGTTGAATTTGAAACCGCCTGCAAACAGGTCGAGCGCATCGCGCTGCTCCGCCTCAAGGACATGCTCCCACAATAGGCCTGGTTTCCACAATAGGCCCTGGCTCCACAATACGCTTTGGCTTCAAAAACAGGCTTTGAACTGATGGATACGATGAAAATGGCCGACCGAACCTATTACGCGCCGCAGGGCGGCCACCCCGGCCAGAGCGAGCTGCTGACCGGCCGCGCTGTCTTCACCGAGGCCTATGCCGTCATTCCAAAGGGGGTGATGCAGGACATCGTCACCAGCGCCCTGCCGTTCTGGGACAAGACCCGCGTCTGGGTGCTGTCGCGCCCGCTGTCCGGGTTTGCTGAGACGTTTTCGCAATACATCGTCGAGGTCGCGCCCGGCGGCGGCAGCGACCGGCCGGAACCGGATGCCGGCGCCGAGGGCGCCTTGTTCGTGGTCGAGGGCGAGTTGAGCGTTTTGCTGGCTGGCGAGAAGCATGACTTGCAGCCGGGCGGCTTTGCTTTCCTGCCGCCAGCCAGCGGATGGAGCGTTCGCAACGAGAGCGGCGCTGCTGTCCGCTTCCACTGGATCCGCAAGGCTTACGACGCCGTCGAAGGCATTGATGCCCCGCAAGTCTTCTTTGCCAACGAACAGGACATTGCGCCGGCGCCGATGCCCGGCACCGAGGGCCGTTGGGCGACGACGCGCTTCGTCGACCCTGAAGACATGCGCCACGACATGCACGTCACCATCGTCACGCTTGAGCCGGGTGCGGTCATCCCCTTCGCCGAGACGCATGTCATGGAGCACGGTCTCTACGTGCTGGAGGGCAAGGCGGTCTACCGCCTCAACCAGGACTGGGTCGAGGTCGAGGCCGGCGACTATATGTGGCTGCGCGCCTTCTGTCCGCAGGCCTGCTATGCCGGCGGCCCCGGAAAATTCCGCTATCTGCTCTACAAGGACGTCAACCGGCACGCCAAGCTTGGTGGCGCCGGCGTCGGGAGGCGCGCGTCATGACCCGCATCGTGGCGCGGCCGCTGACCCGCGAAAATTTTGCCGCGTTCGGTGACGTCATCGATATGGGCGGCGACAATCACTACCCGATCAATGGCGGCAAGGCCGAGCGCTACCATGACCTCGCCACGGCGCAAGCGCAGGGGCCGAATGGGCGCGTGCTGATCTCCATGGTGCGTGGCACGCCCTATGATTTTCCGCTGAAGCTGACCATGGTCGAGCGTCACCCGTTCGGCAGCCAGGCTTTCATTCCGCTGTCGCCACGGCCGTTCCTGGTCATCGTCTGCCATGATGGCGACACAGGTCCGGGCGAGCCGCACGCCTTCCTCACGGCGCCCGGGCAGGGCGTCAACTATCCGCGCAATCGCTGGCACGGCGTGCTGACGCCGATCGGCGAGGCCCAGGATTTCCTCGTCGTCGACCGAGGCGGCGACGGCGCCAACTTCGAAGAGTGCCATTTCTCGCACGCTTACGAGATCCATCTCCCCGACGGGACCGCATGATGGCCAACGTCTCGCTGATCGACCGCCTGCTCGACGTGATCGAGCATGACATCGTGCCGAAGACGGCCGAAGGCGTCGACCACGGCAACAAGCTGTTCGGCGCAGCGATCCTGCGGAAGGAAGACCACTCGCTGGTGCTCGCAGAGACCAACAATGAGACGGAGAACCCGCTCTGGCATGGCGAAGTGCACTGCCTGAAGCGGTTCTACGAAATGCCGAAGGCAGAGCGCGTCGACACCAAGGACGCGATTTTTCTCGCCACGCATGAACCCTGCTCGCTCTGCCTGTCGGCTATCACCTGGACCGGCTTCGACAATTTCTACTATCTTTTTTCGCACGAGGATTCGCGCGACAGCTTCGCCATCCCGCACGATCTGAAGATTCTGAAAGAGATCTTCACCCTCGACCCCGGCGGCTACAACGCCGAGAACGCCTACTGGAAAAGCTTTTCGATCCGCAGAATGGTGCGATCGCTGCCTGAGGCCGAGCGCCGGCGATTGGAAACGCGGATCGGCAAAATCTCCGCACACTATGATGAATTGTCCAGCGCCTATCAGGTGAGCAAGGCCGACAACGACATTCCGCTGAGTTGACGCGGATTGACCAGCCGATTTCTTTGGCTGGCCCATGACGCATCGGCAGCGGCTCCATCATGTGGCCGCATGAAAACCGTCACTGAATTTCCCCGAAAGGTCGTCGAATTTCCGGACGTGGGGATCGTCATGCCGGATGGCTGCCGGCTGTCGGCGCGGGTATGGATGCCGGCCGATGCCGTCGACGATCCGGTGCCGGCGATCCTCGAGCATCTGCCCTACCGCAAGCGCGACGGCACGATCTATCGGGACCAGCTGACGCATCCCTATTTCGCCGGTCACGGCTACGCCTCGATCCGCGTCGACATGCGCGGCAATGGCGATTCCGAAGGGCTGATGGACGACGAATATTCCGAGCAGGAATTGCAGGACGCCTGCGACGTAATCGCCTGGGCAGCGGCCCAGCCCTGGTGCAACGGAAGTGTCGGCATGATGGGCATCTCGTGGGGCGGGTTCAACTGCCTGCAGACGGCAGCCAAGCGGCCGCCGGCGCTAAAGGCGGTGATCAGCCTGTGCTCGACCGTCGACCGCTATGCCGACGACATCCACTACAAGGGCGGCTGCCTGCTGATCGAGAATTTCGGCTGGGCCTCGACCATGCTGTCCTATTCGTCGCGGCCGCCGGACCCGCTGCTCGCCGGCGACAATCGCTGGCGCGACCTGTGGCTGACCCGGCTGGCGAACCAGCCCTTCCTGGCGCCGTTGTGGCTAAAGCATCAGCACCGCGACGCCTATTGGAAGCGCGGCTCGATTTGCGAGGACTATTCGGCCATCCAAGCCGCCGTGCTGTCGATCGGCGGCTGGCATGACGGCTATCGCAACACCATTTCCCATCTTGCCGCCAATATCGAGGCGCCGGTCAAAGGGATTGTCGGCCCGTGGATCCATAAATACCCGCACTATGCGGCACCCGAACCGCGCATCGGCTTCCTGCAGGAGGCGTTGCGCTGGTGGGACCGCTGGCTGAAAGACATCGACACCGGCGTCGAGGCCGACCCGGCCTATCGCGCCTATGTCATGGACAGCGTCCGTCCCGCACGCTGTCATCCCGAACGGCCGGGCCGCTGGGTCGCCGAACCGGTGTGGCCGTCGCCTGATATCAAAACACAGGAGGTCGAACTGATTGCAGAAGGCAGCAAGCCGGCCATCGTCGCTTCGCCGCAAAGCTGCGGCCTTGCCGGTGGCGAATATTTTCCCTTCACCTTCGGCCCGGAATTGCCCGGCGACCAGCGCCCCGACGATGCGCTGTCGGTGTGTTTCGACCAGCCGGTGCTGACCGAGGCGATCGACATTGTCGGTGCGCCGGAGGTGTCGGTCCGGGTCTCGTCGGACCGGCGCCAGGCGAACATCGCCATCCGGCTGTGCGATGTGCACCCCGACGGAGCGTCCGAGCTGATCTCCTACGGCGTGCTCAACCTGACGCACCGCAACTCGCACGAACTCCCGCAAGCGCTGGTGCCGGGCAAAACCGTCAGAGCCCGGGTCGTGCTCGACCAATGTGCCTATCGCGTACCTTCAGGCCACCGTCTGCGTATTGCCGTTTCGAACGCCTACTGGCCGATGATTTGGCCATCGCCGGAACCGGTCCGGCTCGATCTGTCGGCGGCAAGGCTGAAGCTGCCGCTGCGGCCGCTGGCGCAAGACGACGAAGTCGCGTTCCCCACGCCGGAGGCAGCCGCACCCTGGTCAACGGAAACGATTCGCGCCGCCAATTCCGAGCGTCATGTCGATCGCGACGAGAAGACCGGAATTGTTACGCTCTCCATCGTCGACGATTTCGGCGAGGTGCGCGATCTGGAGCATGGCCTCGCCAATGGCAGCATCGCGCGAGAGACATGGACGATCCACCCCGACGATCCGTTGTCGGCGTCGGGCAAGACGCATTGGACCCAAACGCTGTCGCGAAATGGATGGTCGGTGCGCACCGAAACATCAGCCGAAATGCGGTCCGACGCGCAAAGCTTCATGGTTAGCGCCAGAATCGAAGGCTATGAAGGCGAAATCCTGGTTTTCGAGCGCAATTTCGAAGAGAAAATCCCGCGCGCGCTGCTTTGAGCGCTTATCGAGATTGGTCCAATTGCGACGTACGATTTACGCCACGGCATGTCGCATTCGGCCTTGCTTACAGCTTTCCGTTGCGGTCATTATTCTCCTCAGAAGAAACCATAAAAAACGGCCACAAGGTCGAACCAACAGAGTGAGGAACTCAACATGTCGAACGAACTGGAATTTCTAAGCCGGCGCGTCGCATCCGGCAAACTGAGCCGTCGTGATTTTCTCGGCCGGGCGGCAGCGCTCGGCATCACCGCAACCTTCGCCAACTCACTGCTTTCAAGTGCGGCGCGCGCCGCGGGTCCGGTCAAGGGTGGCACGCTGAAGGCCGGCCTGGTCGGCGGCGAGTCCACCAACAGTCTCGATCCGGCCCTGTTCATGACCCAGCCGCCGACCGCCTTCGGCAAGATGTGGGGTGAAGTGATCGTCGAACTGGCGCCTGACGGCGGCATCGAATACCGCATCGCCGAGGAGATCGGTGCGTCGGACGACGCCAAGACCTGGACGCTGAAGATCCGAGACGGCATCGAGTTCCACAATGGCAAGACAGTGACCGCCGAGGACGTGGCCGCCACGCTCGAGCGTCATTCCGACGAGAAGTCGAAGTCGGGCGCGCTCGGCTACATGAAGGGCATCGAGAGCATCAACGCCAGCGGCAAGGAAGTCGTGCTGACCTTGAAGGAAGCCAATGCCGACCTTCCCTATCTGCTCAGCGACTACCATTTGATCGTCCAGCCCAATGGCGGCAAGGACAAGCCCGATGCCGGCATCGGCGCCGGGCCTTACAAGATCACCACCAACGAGCCGGGCGTGCGCCATGGCGGTGAGCGCTTCGCCAACTACTGGCAGGGCGACAAGATGGGCCATGCCGACCAGATCGAGATCATCGTCATCAACGATTCCACGGCGCGCACGGCCGCCCTGCAGGGCGGCCAGGTCCACATGATCAACCGCGTCGAGCCCAAGATCGTCGACCTGATCAAGCGTCTGCCGGGCGTCACCATCCGCAACCATTCGGGACCCGGCCACTACGTCTTCATCATGCATTGCAACACGGCGCCGTTCGACAACAACGATCTGCGCATGGCGCTGAAGCTGGCGATGGACCGCGAGGAAATGCTCGACAAAATCTTGAGAGGCTACGGCTCGCTCGGCAACGATTTTCCGATCAACAACTCCTATCCATTGTTCTCCGACGACATCGAGCAACGCAAATTCGATCCCGACAAGGCCAACTTTCACTACAAGAAGTCGGGTCACGACGGTACCGTTCTGCTGAGGACCTCGGACGTCGCCTTCCCGGGTGCGGTCGACGCCGCCCAGCTCTATCAGCAGAGCTGCGCCAAGGCCGGCATCATCATCGAGGTCAAGCGCGAGCCCGGCGACGGCTACTGGAACGAAGTCTGGAACAAGCAGCCCTTCTCGACATCTTATTGGGGCGGACGCTCGACCCAGGACCAGATGTATTCCACCGCCTATATCTCGTCTGCGGACTGGAACGACACCCGCTTCCTGCGCCCGGACTTCGACAAGATGGTGCTTGCCGCGCGCGCCGAGCTTGACGAGGCCAAGCGCAAGGCGATGTACCGCGACATGGCGATGATCGTTCGCGACGAAGGCGGCTTGATCCTGCCCATGTTCAACCAGTTCATCGACGCGACAGGACCCAAGGTCGCCGGCTGGGTCGACGACCCGCATCAGGAGTTGATGAACTATTACGCTCCGGCAAAGTGCTGGCTCGAAGCTTGAGCCCGGCCTTGCGGAGATGTCGTCCCCCATCTTGAAACTGGTGACCCAGCGCATTGCGCTGGGCATCCTCCTGCTGCTGGCCGTATCGGTCCTGATCTTCGCCGGCACCCAGATCCTGCCCGGCGACGTCGCGCAAGCCATCCTCGGGCAGTCGGCGACACCGGAGTCGCTTGCCAATCTGCGCGAGCAGCTCGGCCTCAACGATCCGGCCTTTGTCCGCTATTTCCGTTGGCTCGGCGGCGTCGTGACCGGCGATCTCGGCACCGCCATGTCGAGCGGACAGGATATTGCAACGTCGATCAAGGGACGGCTATGGAACACGCTGTTCCTCGCCTTCTGGGCGGCGGTCGTGGCGGTGCCGCTGGCGATCATCCTCGGCCTGATTGCAGTGCGCTACCGCAATGGCTGGGTCGACAAACTGATCTCCGGACTGGCGCTCGCCTCGACGTCGTTTCCCGAATTTTTTATCGGCTACGTGCTCGTCTATTTCTTTGCGGTGAAATACCAGATCTTCCCCGGCATCTCGACGGTCTATGACGGAATGCCTTTTGGCGAACGCATGCAGGCGATCATGCTGCCGGCGGCAGCACTGACGCTGGTGGTGCTCGCCCACATGATGCGCATGACGCGCGCCGCGATCCTCAACGTGATGCAGTCGGCTTATGTGGAAACCGCCGAGCTCAAGGGGCTTTCGGCATTCGCCGTCATTCGCAGGCATGCCTTTCCCAATGCGATTGCACCGATCATCAACGTCGTCATGCTCAACCTCGCTTATCTCATCGTCGGCGTCGTCGTGGTCGAAGTGATCTTCGTCTACCCGGGCATGGGCCAATATCTCGTCGACCATGTCACCAAGCGCGACGTGCCGGTGGTGCAGGCGGTCGGCCTGATCTTCGCCGCCGTTTATATCAGCCTCAACATCATTGCGGACATAGCGGCGATCGTCGCCAATCCGCGTCTCAGACACCCGAAATAAGGGGGAGCGGGTATGCTCGACATAAAACGCATCCCGGTCCCCGCGCTGATCGGCCTGGTGCTGACTGCGCTGTTCGTGCTTGCGGCGATCTTCGCGCCGTGGATCGCTCCGTATGGCAATGGCGAGATCGTCGGCGATGTCTGGGGACCGATGTCGGCGACACATTGGCTGGGCACCGACAATCTCGGCCGCGACCTCCTTTCGCGCATGATCTACGGCGCCCGCGTCACGCTGCTCATCGCGGTGCTGGCCACCGCGCTGTCCTTCTCGCTCGGCGCCATCCTCGGCTTCTCGGCGGCGGTTTTCGGCGGCTGGTTCGACACGCTTATGTCGCGCCTCGTCGATCTCCTGATGTCGATCCCGACGCTGATCATGGGCCTCGTCGTGCTCTCGGTGCTGCCGACCAATCTGGTGACGCTGATCCTGGTCATGGGCATTCTCGACTCGACCCGCGTCTACCGCCTGTCGCGGGCGGTCGCCGTCGACATCAACGTCATGGATTTCGTCGAGGCGGCCAAGCTGCGCGGCGAAGGCAGCGTGTGGATCATCTTCCGCGAGATCCTGCCCAATGCGTTGTCGCCGCTGGTTTCGGAACTCGGCTTGCGCTTCATCTATGCCGTACTGTTCCTGTCGACGCTGTCCTTCCTCGGCCTCGGCGTGCAGCCGCCTAGCGCCGACTGGGGCGGCATGGTCAAGGAAAACAAGGACGGCATCGTCTTCGGCATCGCGGCGGCGCTCATCCCTGCGGCGGCGATCGCGATGCTGGCGATTTCCGTCAACCTTGTCGCCGACTGGGTGCTCAACCGCACGACGAGCCTGAAGGGAGGGCGCGGGTAATGGCTGACCAGCGAGCAAAGTCCGTGCTGCTCGATATCCGCAATCTGCGCATCGAGGCCACCGTGTTCCCGCCGGGCGAAGCGCCGAAGAACATCGTGCTGGTCCACGACGTCTCGCTGACACTCGAGAAGGGCAAGGTGCTCGGCCTGATCGGCGAGTCCGGCGCCGGCAAGTCGACCATCGGCCTGGCATCGATGGGCTATGGCCGCGGCGGCGTGCGCATCACCGGCGGCGAAGTCATCCTCAACGGCCGCGACATCCTCAAGGGCGGCAAGGAAGGTTTTCGCAAATTGCGCGGCCGCGAGGTCTGCTATGTCGCGCAATCGGCGGCGGCGGCCTTCAACCCGGCGCACAGGCTGATGGATCAGGTGGTCGAGGCGACGCTGCTGCACGGCACGGCGACACGGGCCGCGGCCGAAAAACGCGCCGTCGCGCTGTTCAAGAAGCTCAGCCTGCCGAATCCCGAAAGCATCGGCGAGCGCTTTCCGCACCAGGTGTCCGGCGGCCAGCTGCAGCGCGTGATGACAGCGATGGCGCTGTGCTCCGAGCCCGACCTGATCGTCTTCGACGAGCCGACCACGGCGCTCGACGTGACGACGCAGATCGACGTGCTGGCGGCGATCAAGGACGCCATCCGCGACACGCATGTCGCGGCGCTGTACATCACTCACGACCTTGCCGTCGTCGCTCAGGTCTCGGACGAGATCATGGTGCTGCGCCACGGCCGGCTCGTAGAATGGGGCGGCACCCGCCAGATCATCAAGGAGCCGCGTCAGGAATACACCAATGCGCTGGTGTCGGTGCATGAGATCGAGCACCAGGAGCAAAAGCCCGGCACGACGCCGTTCCTGTCGGTCAAGAATATCACCGCCGCCTATGGCCGCAGCCATATCAAGGTGCTGAAGAACGTCTCGGTTGACATCTATCCGGGCCAAACGCTGGCGGTGGTCGGCGAGTCCGGCTCGGGCAAGTCGACGCTGGCGCGCGCCATCACCGGCCTGTTGCCGCCCGAACAAGGCACCGTCACCTTCGACGGGCGGCCGCTCGCCAACCGGCTCGCCGATCGGCCGAAAGAGGATCTGCGCCAGTTGCAGATGATCTACCAGATGGCCGACGTGGCGATGAACCCGCGCCAGACCGTCGGCACCATCATCGGCCGGCCGCTCGAATTCTATTTTGGTCTGCGCGGCCGCGAGCGCGACAAGCGCGTCGCCGAGCTGCTCGACAAGATCGAAATGGGCAAGGGTTTCATCGACCGCTACCCGGCCGAGCTTTCCGGTGGCCAGAAGCAGCGCGTCTGCATCGCCCGTTCGCTTGCCGCCAAGCCGAAGCTGATCATCTGCGACGAGGTGACCTCGGCGCTCGACCCGCTGGTCGCCAACGGCATCCTGAAGCTGCTGCTCGAGCTGCAGAAGGAGGAGAACGTCGCCTATCTGTTCATCACCCATGACCTCGCCACGGTGAAGTCGATCGCCGATTCGATCGCGGTGATGTATCGCGGCGAGGTGGTGCGCTACGGCGCGAAAAGCCAGGTGCTGGCGCCGCCGTTCGACGCCTATACCGACCTTCTCTTGTCCTCAGTCCCCGAAATGGAGATCGGCTGGCTGGAAAAGGCGATCAAGGGACGGCGCATGGCCAGCGCGGGGAATTAGACACCCCGGTGGCGCTGAAGACAAAACTTCTGCTGATCATCCTCGACGGCGTGCCTTATCGCAACTGGCGCCGGCTGATGGGCAATCTCGAAGGCTGGGTGCAATCGGGCGAAGCGCGCATCTGGAAGATGCGTTCTGTGCTGCCGTCGACCTCGGCCTGCTGCTATGCCTCGATCCACACCGGCGTGCCGCCGCAGGTGCATGGTATCCTGACCAACGAGAACCGGTTCCGCGTCGAGCAACCGGACATCTTCTCCGAGGTCAGCAAGGCCGGCGGTAAGACAGGTGCGGTCACCCATTCCTACTGGTCAGAATTCTTCCGCGCCTATCCGTTCGATCTGGTCGAGGACATGGAGTTCGACGAGCCGGGCGGATCGATCGCGCATGGCCGGTTCCACACCATGACCGGCTACAATGCCCGCAACCAGATGACGCCGAGCGACGTCGACCTGTTCGCGACGCTGACCATGCTGACCAGGCGACACGGCATCGACTACGGCATCCTGCACACCTGCACGCTGGACTCGATGGGCCACCGCTTCGGCCATGACTGCCATGAGATGGACCATGCCGTCTATGCGATGGACGGCATGCTCGCAGCCTTCCTGCCGCGCTGGCGGAAAGCCGGCTACGAGGTCATCGTCACCGCCGATCACGGCCAGACCGATCGCGGCCATCATGGCGGCCATGACGACGAGATGCAGGATTTTGCTCTGTATTATTTCGGACAGGGCAAGGGTCCGGAGGCCCATACGCTGCTCGACCAGCTGCAGCTTGCGCCGACGGTACTAGCACGCCTCGGCGTGCCGGTGCCGGCCACCATGAAGGCCAAGTCGTTTCTCGGCTGAATGGGGTGCCTAGCCTGCTTGCTTACGGAGAACATGAAGCCGGGGCCGAAATGCGCAACGCCAAATGGAGGCCAGATACAGCAGTCAAAGTTCGAGACAGACCTTGCCAAAATGCTTTTGGGACTCGTAGTGCTTGAAGGCATTGGCGATCTCCTGCAGCGGAAAACCGCGGTCGATAGCAGGCTTCAAACGGTTGGCCTCTATGGCACGAATCATGTCTTCTTGGTCTGCCCTGCTGCCAATCGAGATTCCGCTGACCCTAATCTGATTGGAAAACAGGGCCGGGATCGAAACTTGTCCGGCAAAACCAGTCAAGACACCGATTAGTGCGATGTGGCCGCCCATCCTGCAAGCTGTTATCGACTGCGCCAACGTGCCCGGCCCGCCAACCTCGATCACATGATCGACGCCGCGTCCGTCCGTCAAAACCCTTGCCTTCTGGCCCCAATCCGGCACTGCCTTGTAATTGACGACAATGTCGGCTCCAAGCTGCTCGAGCCTTTCCAGCTTCTCCTCCGATGAAGAAGTGGCGATAACCCGGGCGCCCGCAATCTTTGCGAATTGCAGCGCGAATAGCGATACACTGCCCGTGCCAAGGACCAGCACCGTATCACCGGGCGTCACCTGGCCGCACACCATCAGGGCTCTCCAGGCGGTGACCCCGGCACAGGTAAGCGTTGCCGCCTCCATATGCGTGAAGTCTGCCGGTGCCCTTGTGAAGGCATGCCAGGGCATGCACACATACTCGCTGGCATAGCCGTCAACATCATCTCCCAATTCGCCACTCTTACTGGCTGGCGTCGGTTCGCCGGCCAGCCAATGGGGCCAATAGGTGCTGACGACGGCATCTCCGGCCTTGAATTCTTGGACATCATCTGAGACCGCAACCACTTCTCCAGCGCCATCGGACAGCGGGATACGGCCATCGGCGCACGGTTTCTTTCCCAGCGCCACCATGCTGTCGTGGAAATTCAACGAACACGCCCGTATCCTGACAAGCAACTCACCCGGCCCTGGTTCCGGGCAATCCGTCTCGACCAGCTTGAGATTTTCCAAGCCTCCCGGCGCTTTCAGCCTAATCTGTCTCATGGAAAGCTCCTTCCGACCGCGCAAGGCTTCATGCGCCCCACCAGTCGCATGGACGATTGAGCGCATCGAACACCGGCATCGGCGATCGATCCACGAGAATCGCGGCCGCAAAGCAGTAGTTGGTCATGACATTCGCTTCTTCAGCTGGGTTAGTGGTTGCGATCGGGACCTTAGTCGCCCGGCAGCGGACCGGTGAGTTACAAAACTGTCGGGAATCCTGCGCGGCGGTGTCGTCCAATGGCGCTCCGTCCGAGGCTGAACGACTGCACCTTGCCCGACGCACATGAGCCGCCTTGTGACCGCCGTCACTGCGAGCCTGACGGCCGCCTTTTGCTTGGCGCCCCTGACTGAGACAGGACCCTTAAAAACCGGGAGAACGTACACTCTGGCAACCTCTCCGCTCTTCGGTTAGCTTTCAAAAATCCGGGCGGAAAGCGGTGAACCTTTTTGGGCCGATCAGCGACAGAGCAGGCAGGAGCCAGGCGGCTCGATCGGCCATGACGGCAGCGACGGAAACCGATCGCGCGCTTGTCGGCCGGGTCGCGAAGGGCGACCGTGCCGCCGTTCGGCTCCTGTTCATGCGCCACCACGCGCGGGTCTACCGCTTCGTGGTGCGCCAGACCGGATCGGAAATGATGGCCGACGATATCGCCAACGAGGTGTTTCTCGAACTCTGGCGCCAGGCGCCCGGGTTCGAGGGGCGCTCGGAAGTCTCGACATGGCTGCTCGGCATCGCCCGCTTCAAGGCGCTGTCGTCGCTGCGCAAGAAAAAGGAAGACTGGATCGACGACGATGACGCGGCCCAGATCGCCGACGGCGCCGATACGCCGGAAGTCGTCACCATGAAGGAAGACAAGGGTGCCGCCTTGCGGCGCTTCGTCGATGCCTTGCCGGAAGAACACCGAACGGTGATCGACCTTGCCTATTACCACGGACAGTCGGTGACCGAGATCGGCGAGGTGCTCGGCATCCCGGTCGCCACCGTCAAGACCAGGATGTTCTACGCCCGCAAGAAACTCGGCGAGGCCCTCAAGGCCGCCGGTTACGACAGGGGGTGGCCATGAGCGCCGCTGAAAAGATGTCGCGTCGCGATGAAATGGAAACGCTGCTGCCGTTCTATCTGAACGGCTCGCTTGAAGGTGCGGAGCTCGAAGCCGTCGAGGAATGGCTGGCGACCGACCCGGCAGCGCTTGCCGCACTCGGCGAGGCCGAAGCCGAATTCTCCAGCACCGCTGCATCCAATGAGGCGATCCGTCCGCCGGCCGATGCGCTCAGCCGCTTCGCCCGGGCGCTCGACGCCGAGGCCGGCCCGGTGCGCGCGCCGGCGTCGTCGTCCTGGCTGGCACAGGTGTGGGGCCGCTTCACGGCGGTTCCCGCCGCCGTCGCCTGGGCTGCGGCCGCGGCTCTGCTGGCGCTTGTTGTCGTGCAGTCGTTTCAGCAGCCCGGCGGCTTGGACAGCGATTTCGAAATTGCCGGCCAGCAAGGCGATCTGGCGAAAATGCCGTTCGCGCTGGTGAAGTTCAAGCCGGACGCGAAGATGGCCGACATTGTCGCTTTTCTTGGCGAACACCAGCTGAAGATTGCCGGCGGGCCGACCGCCGACGGTGTCTTCCGCCTTGGCATCCCGGCCACGACTGCCGCCGACTATGAAAAAGTGCTTGGGCTTATTGCCGCCCAGCCTTTCGCGGAGGCTGTGGTCGAGGGAAGGAAACCGGTCGATGGCGGCTAGGGCGGTCATCCGATTTGCGGCGCTGCTTGGGGCGGCGATGACAATCGCCGCCACGCCTGCCTTGGCGCAGACCAATGATCCGAACCTCACCCAGGCAGAAATCGACTGCCTGAACCGAGGGACGGCGGCGGCCGACTGCGTCAGGGGCGACACAGAGGATGGCAGCGGCGAAAGGCCCGGCGCAGGTCCCGCCGCGACAGGTGCGGTCTTCCTACCCGCGCTGATCGTCGACCTGTTCCCCAATCCGGTCGGCGGCCAGGCGCCGCTGCCGACGCCCGATCCGCGCCGCGATCCGGCCAGCGGTGCGTTGCCGCCGCCGGTCCCGCCTGCCGGTGCGGCAGCGATACAGACCGCCGCGCCGGGCGGTCCGATCGTTTCGCCCAGCGATCTCGTCGCGGCCGAGCCGCCGCGCGCCATCGTCGGTGATTTCGTGCCGGACGAGGTGCTGGTGACGGTGGAGGGCGGCGCCGTCCAGCAGATCGCCGCCTCCTTTGGCCTCGAAGTGCGCTCGCAGCGCCAGTCTCAGTTGCTCGGCTCCACGCTGGTGCGCTTCGGCATTCCTGATGGCCGCCCGGTCGGCGTCGTGCTGGCGCAGCTTGCCGCCGACGGCCGCACTTTGCGGCGCGAGCCCAACCATATCTACTCGCTGCAGCAGGCAGCCACCATCGTCAACTATGCCTTCGAGCGCATCGCGCTCGATGTGAAAGAGGCGAGCGGCGAGAACGTGCGCATCGCCGTCGTCGACACCGCCATCGACGACACCAATCCAGCACTCTCCGGCGTCATCGCCGATCAGTTCGACGCCATGCCCGATGTGCCGATCGAGGCGCGCGATCACGGCACCTCGATCGACGGCCTGATCGCCGGCGTCGGCGCGCTCAAAGGCATGGCGCCAGGCGCCAGGATCTACCACGCCCGCGCCTTCGAGGGCGGCAAATCGACCATGGACGTCATCCTTGCGGCGCTCGACTGGGCGGCGGAGCAGGATGTCCGCATCATCAATATGAGCTTCGTCGGCCCGAAGAACGACCTGCTCGGCGTCGCCTGCCGCAATGCCCGGGCGCTCGGCATCGTGCTGGTCGCCGCTGCCGGCAACAACGGGCCGAAGGCGCCCTACGGCTACCCGGCCGCCTTCGACGGCGTCATCGCGGCGACCGCCACCGATGCCAAGGACGGGCTGATGCAGCAGGCCAATCGCGGCGCCTACGTGTTCCTCTCCGCTCCCGGCGTCGAGATGGTGGCGCCGAGCGGCGCCGGTTCGGATGTCGTCACTGGCACCTCGTTTGCCGCAGCGATCGTCACCGGCGCGATCGCCAATCTGCTGCATGCCGCACCCGACCGTTCCGCCGACTGGGTCGAGAAAGCACTGGCCGCCACGGCAAGGGACCTCGGCCCCAAGGGGCGGGACAATGATTTCGGCCATGGCCTGCTAGACATCAAGGCGGCCGAGGCGGCGAAGGAATAGGTATGACGCTTGAGGCTTCTACTTTTTGCGCGCCGACTCCCCAAATCCGCTACGCACTTTTGTGCCACACGTATTAGGGTCGAACCTCACTCAGCTGGTTGCCGCCAATGGCCGAGATGCGGCCAAAGTCCGGCAAGCCGCATGTCCGGCCTTGGATATAAAGACTGGCGTCGGCTCGAAAAAGGGATGCTATTCTCTTACCAGAACCTTTTTCACTGGAATGGAGTAGAGATGACGGGTGTAAAAAAAATTACCGGCTCGCCCTGTTGGCCATTCTTGCTTCTATTTGCCAGACGACCAATTCAGCATCAGGTAATACTTGGGAAGATCTCGACAGGCAGTTAGCCAAACTACATGGCTTAGGTGACTGTACCGGCTATTGGAAATTACTTTGGGAAAACCGGAACGAAGCGGACCTGTTTTCGTATATTTCACTGTCGGCTCTCGCTGAGATAGGGGAACATCCGTGGCAACCGGCGAATTCAGATGAAAATGACAACATCGCTTTTATATTTGCAGCGTTAGCTCAGAAGAGTAACCAGTTCCGGGAACTGGAGAAATTGGGCGCTGGATACCAACGCGATTCTATTGCTGCGCCATTGTCTTATATTTTTCCATTGGCTTCGCGCCTTTCGTCAGCGAAAGCGAATAAGTATTATGATAAAACGTTTAACAATTGTATTGGTGATGGCGATTTTGGTTTATATGAATTTGACAATTGCTTCAGAAAATATTTGAACAGCATTTCAGAATCAGGTGTTGTTTTAGAAATTCCGCCACTCGAGAAAGAAGTTCACGTAGAATGCTCTACGCCTGGCGCTAAGAATTAGAGAGATGATAGGTATGTCTGGTGCAGAAAATGGAACACCTCTCATACCTAACGCGTCGGGCGCAACGTCTAATCCGCGAAATGCAAGAGTTTCAATGGCTTGCCATGCCAGACAGCATAGCGGCTCTGGATAGGTGGTCCAATGAGCCACGACGCGTTACGAATATTGCGGTGCGGATTTCGCAAGGGACGCTCGGCTACGACGACGCCTCGGATCGTTGTGAAATTGAGATTCCTGAGGCTTTCACGAAACCTCTCTTCGTCCCCTCGGCGCCAGATCGCGCCTTGGAATTACATTGGGTCCAAGCCGGAGGACGATCCTATTTCCCGTGAGCTGCCTCTCGAACGTCCACTCAGAGTCGACCTCGGTCGCTCAGAGCGATTGGGATTTGACCCTCACGTCGGTGCGCCCGCGACCGATCCCCTTATCACCAGGTCGACCGGCCAGACTTCGCCGCAGGCGCCCTCTTCCAATCCGGAAATCCGCGCTGCCAGCCGCTCGGCAACGCGCGCGCCGGCCAAACGAATCGACGAACGCGTCGTCGACAACGGCACCGAGAAATTCTCCGGCTTCAGCCAGGGGAAGACGTCGTCATGGGCGATCAGCGACAGATCACCGGGGATGGTCAGGCCGAGATCGCGCACCGCGCGCACGACGCCGAGCGCCATGATCAGGCTGGAGCAGGCGATCGCGGTCGGCGCATCGCTTTGCTCAAGTAAGCGTCTGGCGGCGCGGTAGCCGTTCTCCTCGGTCATGGCGAGGGAACAGACATCGCCTTCGTCAAGCACCAGGCCGCTCGCCGCCAGCGCCCGGCGTACGCCACGCTCACGATGAATGGCGAAGGTCTCGCGGCCATCGCCGTTGATCAGCGCCAGCCGCCGGTGACCGAGTTGGACGAGCAGCCGTGCCGCCTCGTGGAAGGCGCCCTCATTGTCGATGTCGGTGAAAGGGTAGTCGAAATCGAGCCCTTCGCTGCGGCCATGGACGATGAAGGGAATGCCGAGCGTGCTGACCAGCGCCACCCGCCGGTCGGCCGGCCTCGGCGAGGAGATGTAGACGGCGTCGACCTGCCGGTTGGCGACGATACGCCGATAGGTCGTCTCCTGGTCGTCGGCATCGGCCGGGGACAGCACCAGGTCGAGTTCGTGCGAACGGGCGTAGTCGCCGAGACCGGAGAGGAATTCGACAAAATGCGGGTCGATGTCGACGGCCGCCCCGGTCGGCAAGACATAACCGATCATCCCGGTCTTGCCGGTAGCCAGCCGACGCGCGCTAGGGTTAGGACGGTAGCCGTGGCGCTTGGCGGCGTCGATCACCCGACGGCGCGTTTCCTCGTTGACTTCCGGGTAGCCGTTCAGCGCGCGGCTTACCGTCGTCTGCGAAAGCGCCAGCATGTGGGAAAGCTGTTTGAGGTTCACCGGAGGCCTCCAAGCCTCAAAGCGCTTTAACTATGGATCGCTCGCCCCCGCCGCGGGTAGTGCTGCCGAATGCCAAGACCATAAGCACCCTTTTTAACCGGTTTGAAGCAAAATTTGCTGTTGCAGTGCCCAAAATGGTGCTGCAGTGCACTTTGTTACTCCTTAATGCCAGCGCATTAAATCGATTAACCCTTCACCCTCTTGACTCCTGATCGATTCGATGGCGTGATCGAGAAACCCAAAGCGCTTTGGATGACTGTTCGAAAGGTTGCGGTTCCTTTCCGAGTGAGTCACAGTCTTGCGGCGTCGGCGGACGGAATGGAGGTTCCGTCCCATGTTTGTCACCACTGGGAGGGAATACCGATGAGGAAAATGCTTCTGCTGGGCGCCACTTCTGTCGCGCTCGCCCTGGGCGCACCGGCGCAAGCCGAACTGAAGTTCAAGCCGGGCGAAGACCCCCGCTTCAACTGGGCGAACTACGAAGAACTCAAGAAGGTCGACCTCAAGGGCGAGACGCTGTCGATCTTCGGGCCATGGCGCGGCGAGGACGAGGGCCTCATCCGCACCGTTCTCGACTATTTCTCGGAAGCCACCGGCGCCGAGGTCAAATACTCCTCGTCGGAAAATTACGAACAGCAGATCGTCATCGACACGCAGGCCGGCAGCCCGCCCAACATCGCCGTGCTGCCGCAGCCGGGCCTGATCCAGGACCTGGCGTCCAAGGGCCTGCTGACGCCGCTCGGCGATGACACCGCCAGCTGGATCAAGGACAATTACGGCGCCGGCCAGTCATGGGTCGATCTCGGTACCTTCAAGGACAAGGATGGCAAGCCGGGCTTCTTCGCCTTCCCCTACAAGGCCGACGTGAAATCGCTGGTCTGGTACTCGCCGGACAATTTCGAGGAAGCCGACTACGAGGTGCCGAAGACGCAGGAAGAGCTCGCCGAGCTCGAAAAGCAGATCATCGCCGACGGCGGCACGCCTTGGTGCATCGGGCTCGGGTCGGGCGGCGCCACCGGCTGGCCGGCGACCGACTGGGTCGAGGACATCATGCTGCGCACCCAGACGCCCGAGACCTACGATAAGTGGGTGAAGAACGAGATTCCGTTCAACGACCCCGCGGTGGTCAACGCCATCGACATTTTCGGCAAGATCGCGACCGACGACAAGATGGTCGATGGCGGCGCCAAGGCGGTGGCGGCGACCGATTTTCGCGATAGCCCGAAGGGCCTGTTCTCGGTGCCGCCGAAATGCTATTTGCACCACCAGGCGTCGTTCATCCCGACCTTCTTTCCGGAAGGCACCGAGATCGGCCAGGACGCCGACTTCTTCTACTACCCACCTTACGCTGCCAAGCCCGACCTCGGCACCCCGGTGCTCGGCGCCGGCACGCTGGCCATGATCACCAAGGACAGCAAGAGTGCCCGCGCGTTCATCGAATTCCTGAAGATGCCGCTCGCCCATGAGATCTGGATGGCCCAGGGCGGCTTCGTGACGCCGTTCAAATCGGTCAACAAGGACGCCTATGCCAGCGACGCGCTGAAGAAGCAGGGCGAAATCCTTGCCGAGGCCTCGACCTTCCGCTTCGACGGGTCCGACCTGATGCCGGGCAAGATCGGCGCCGGCGCTTTCTGGACCGGTATGATCGATCTCGTCGGCGGCAAGTCCGCCCAGGATGTCGCCACCGATATCCAGAAGAGCTGGGACGCGATCAAGTAGGCGTCCCGGCTGAACTGCGGACTACGATCCTGCATGGATCCGGGCCCCAGTGGCCCGGATCCGACCGGCGGCCCGCGCCGCAGCATTTTTATGAGCACATTCCGGCATGACGCGCGACCAGCAAGAGCAAAACCCTGCCTTGCATCCGGTCGCGTTCCAAATAACTGAATCGGCCTGTGATCGCGTCGCCAAAGCCATTCTCGACTGGCGGATCATGCGCAGAGGGAGGGACCCGTGGCGGCTCAGATTTTCTCGGCCATAACAGTCATCATCATCGGCGTCGGCGGCTGCGTCGCCTATTTCTGGGGCGCCAACAAACTGGTGGACATCATCTTCCCGTCGCGCGGCGTCGCAGGTGCTGCGGCCATCGACAATCTGCGCCGGCAGGGGCTGATCCGGCCGTGGCTGTTCGTCGGCCCGGCCATGATCATCCTTACCATCTACCTGATCTACCCGGTCGTGGAGACGCTCAGACTGTCGTTCCTCGATCGCGGCGGCACCAATTTCGTCGGCTTCACCAACTATGAATGGGCGTTCGGCGATCGCGAGTTCCGCAACTCCATCCTCAACAACATCATCTGGCTGGCGGTGGTGCCCGCCGCCTGCACCTTCCTCGGGCTGATCA
Organism: Mesorhizobium sp. WSM4848; assembly: GCF_055811375.1. NCBI lineage: Bacteria > Pseudomonadati > Pseudomonadota > Alphaproteobacteria > Hyphomicrobiales > Phyllobacteriaceae > Mesorhizobium > Mesorhizobium sp. WSM4848. The sequence continues at coordinate 124,903 of NZ_JBVVPX010000010.1, read as the reverse complement.
TCGCCGTCCTCACCGACAAGATCTGGTGGGGCACCATCGCCAAGAGCCTGATCTTCCTGCCGCTGGCCATCTCCTTCGTCGGCGCCAGCGTCATCTGGAAATTCATCTACGAGTATCGTGGCGCGGGCCAGACGCAGATCGGCCTGCTCAACGCCATCATCCAATATTCCGGCGGCCAGCCGCAGGTCTGGATATCGCTGCCGTTCTGGAACAATTTCTTCCTGATGATCATCCTGATCTGGATCCAGACCGGCTTTGCCATGGTCATCCTGTCCTCTGCCTTGCGGGGGATTCCCGAAGAGACGCTGGAGGCGGCCGTCATCGACGGCGCCAATCCGTTTCAGATCTTCTGGAAGATCATGGTGCCGCAGATCTGGGGCACGATTGCCGTCGTCTGGACCACCATCACCATCCTGGTGCTGAAGGTTTTCGACATCGTGCTGACCATGACCAACGGCCAATGGAACAGCCAGGTTCTGGCCAATCTGATGTTCGACTGGATGTTCCGCGGCGGCGGCGATTTCGGCCGCGGCGCCACCATCGCCATCATCATCATGATCGCAGTCATTCCGATCATGGTCTGGAACATCCGCCAGGCCAACAAAGAGACGGGAGGACATTGAGATGGCCGCGTCGACCGGAAAGTCCTTTGCCAGCCGTTTCGGCGTCCATATCGCGGTCTTCATCTTCGTCGCGATCTGGACGATCCCGACACTCGGCATTCTCGTCTCGTCGCTGCGCGACAAGGACCAGATCATCGCCTCGGGCTGGTGGAACTCGTTCGCCAGTTCGACGCAGACGGAAGCGGGCCGGCTGCCACCTGCCTCGGCGCAAGTCGAGAAGGACGGCAAGTTCGTCCTCGAGGGCAACATCTTCGGCGACGATCCGGCCCGCGACATCAGCGCCTTCGGCGTCAAGTCGTCGGCGCCGACGCAATATCCCGCCGGCACGACAGCCGATCTCGGCGACGGCGAGACCTTGCAGCTCAACGCCGACGGCAGTTTCGTCATGACCTCGACCAAGCCGTTCGAGGGCAAGCGCGGCCAGCGCGTCTACTACGCCTCGTCGGCGGCACCGAAATTCACCACCGACAATTACAATACGGTGCTGTTTTCGGAGGGCATCGGCCGCTCCTTCATGAATTCGCTGACCGTCACCATTCCGGCGACGGTCATCCCGATCCTGATCGCGGCATTCGCCGCCTATGCGCTGGCCTGGATGCGCTTTCCCGGCCGGGCGTTGCTCATCGCAGTGATCATCGGGCTCCTGGTCGTGCCGCTGCAGATGTCGCTGATCCCGCTGCTAAAACTCTACAACGGCGTCGGCAGCTTCTTCGGCGTGCCGTCGAAAACCTATCTCGGCATCTGGCTGGCGCATACCGGCTTCGGCCTGCCCTTCGCCATCTATCTGCTGAGAAGCTACATTGCCGGCCTGCCACGCGAAATCATGGAATCGGCGCGCATCGACGGCGCCAGCGATTTCGAGATCTTCGTCAAGATCGTGCTGCCGCTGTCGTTCCCGGTGCTGGCCTCCTTCGCCATCTTCCAGTTCCTGTGGGTGTGGAACGACCTGCTGGTCGCGATGGTTTTCCTCGGCACCGAGGGCGACCAGATCGTGCTGACCGCCAAGCTCAACGCGTTGCTCGGCTCGCGCGGCGGCGACTGGGAGATCCTGACGACATCGGCCTTCATCACCATTGTCGTGCCGCTGATCGTGTTCTTCTCGCTGCAGCGCTATTTCGTCCGCGGGCTGCTCGCCGGCTCGGTGAAGGGAGGTTGAGATCATGCAATCCGCTGTGAAAGCGACGTTGAGCCCCGACTTCGCCGTCGACCGCGACTGGTGGCGAGGTGCCGTGATCTACCAGATCTATCCGCGCAGCTATCAAGACTCGAACGGCGACGGCATCGGCGACCTCAGGGGCATTATCGGCAGGCTGCCCTATATCGCGGCGCTCGGCGTCGATGCCATCTGGATCTCGCCGTTCTTCAAGTCGCCGATGAAGGATTTCGGCTATGACGTATCCGACTATTGCGACGTCGATCCGATGTTCGGCACGCTGGCCGATTTCGACGCCCTGACCGCCGAGGCGCACAGGCTCGGGCTCAAGGTGATGATCGACGAGGTGCTGTCGCATACGGCAGACATCCATCCGTGGTTTAAGGAAAGCCGCTCGAGCCGCACCAACCCAAAGGCGGACTGGTATGTCTGGGCCGACGCCAGGCCCGACGGCACGCCACCCAACAACTGGCTGTCGATCTTCGGCGGTTCGGCCTGGCAGTGGGACACCAGCCGCCAGCAATATTATTTGCATAATTTCCTGGCCGAGCAGCCCGATCTCAACTTCCACAGCCGCGCGGTCCAGGACGCGCTGCTCGATGTCACCCGCTTCTGGCTGGAGCGCGGCGTCGACGGTTTCCGCCTCGACACCATCAATTTCTACTTCCACAGCCAGGGCCTCGAGGACAATCCGCCGCTGCCGCCCGAACAGCGCAACGACCAGACCGCTCCTTCCGTCAACCCCTACAACTACCAGGACCATCTCTACGACAAGAGCCGCCCCGAAAACCTCGGCTTCCTCGAACGCTTCCGCGCCCTGCTCGACGAATATCCGGCGACGGCGGCGGTTGGCGAAGTCGGCGATTCGCAGCGCGGACTGGAGGTGGTGGCGGCCTATACCGCCGGCAGCAAGCGCGTGCACATGTGCTATTCGTTCGACTTCCTGGCGCCCGAAAAGATCAGCGCGGCAAAGGTGCGTTCGGTGCTGGAAGCCTTTGGCAAGGTCGCCAGCGACGGCTGGTCGTGCTGGGCCTTCTCCAACCACGACGTGATGCGCACTGCCTCGCGCTGGGCGGGCGGCGAGGCCGACCAGTCCGCTTATCTCAAGGTGATCTCGGCGCTGCTGATGTCGCTGCGCGGCTCGGTCTGCATCTATCAGGGCGAGGAGCTTGGGCTCGGCGAGGCCGAGCTGCAATTCGAAGACCTGCAGGACCCCTACGGCATCCGGTTCTGGCCGGAATTCAAGGGCCGCGACGGCTGCCGCACGCCGATGGTCTGGAATGGCGCCGACAGCAATGGCGGCTTCTCCACGGCAAAGCCCTGGCTGCCAGTGCCTGCCAAGCACCTTTCGCAGGCCGTCGATGTGCAGCAGGGCGACGACAGTTCGCTGCTCGAACACTACCGGCGCTTTCTCGCTTTCCGCCGTCTGCATCCGGCGCTGGCCAAGGGCGACATCGAGTTCATCGAAAGCCAGGGCGATACGGTCGCCTTCACGCGCCGCGAGGGCAATGAGCAGATCGTCTGCGCCTTCAATCTCGGCAGCCGACCGGCCGAAGTCGATCTCGGCGGACGCTCGCTGCAGCCCTTGCCGGGGCACGGGTTTTCGGGACAGACTGACGCCGGTTTTATCCGCCTCGACGGCTACGGCGCCTGGTTCGGGCGTATCGATTGAGTTTGCAATTCACTGGAGGGAACCCATGGCCGATGTCACGCTAAGGCAAGTGAAGAAATCATACGGCAATCTCAACATTCTCCACGGCATCGACCTCGACATAAAGTCGGGCGAGTTCATCGTCTTCGTCGGCCCTTCGGGCTGTGGCAAGTCGACCTTGCTGCGGTCGATCGCCGGGCTTGAGGAAATCACCTCCGGCGAGCTCAAAATCGACGGCGAGGTGGTGAACGACGTGCCGCCGTCGAAGCGCGGCATCGCCATGGTGTTCCAGTCCTATGCGCTCTATCCACACATGACCGTCTACGACAACATGGCGTTCTCGATGAAGATCGGCAAGGAGAGCAAGGCCGAGATCGACAAGCGGGTGCGCCAGGCGGCGGAAATCCTGCAGCTGACCAAATATCTCGACCGGTTGCCCAAGGCGATGTCGGGCGGCCAGCGCCAGCGCGTCGCCATCGGCCGCGCCATCGTGCGCAATCCCAAGGTCTTCCTGTTCGACGAGCCGCTGTCGAACCTCGACGCGGCACTGCGCGTCGCAACCCGCATCGAGATCGCCAAGCTCAAGGAGTCGATGCCTGCTACAACGATGATTTACGTCACCCACGACCAGGTCGAGGCGATGACGCTGGCCGACCGCATCGTGGTGCTCAAGGAGGGCCATATCGAGCAGGTCGGCACGCCGATGGAGCTCTACAAGAAACCCGGCAATCTGTTCGTCGCGCAATTCATCGGCTCGCCGGCCATGAACATCCTGCCGGCGACGATCGACAAATCAGGCAACCCGACCATCGTCAGCCATGTCGGAGGCCGCAAGGCGACGGTGCCGATCGCCACGCCGGCCTCGGCGACGGGCGCTTCGGTGAGCTTCGGCGTGCGGCCGGAGGATCTGATGATCGCCACCGGCGCGGATTATCTTTTCGAGGGAACGGTGGATTATGTCGAGCAGCTCGGCGAGGTCCAGCTCGTCTATGTCGACATCGGCCGCGCCGACCTGCCGCTGGTGACCAAGCTGCCAGGCAACGTGGAGGTCAAGCGCGGCGCTGCGCTGCGGTTGAATGCCGATGCCGGCGACCTGCATATTTTCGATGCCGACGGACATTCATTCACGCTCCACAAAGCGGAAGCAAAGGCAGCCTGAGAGCGGCAGCCGAACTGATGGATGTTTGGTGACCCACAAACGAGAGCGGCGGGCAAAAGCCCGCCGCTCTTGTGCGTTCCGGTCGCTGCCCTGCGGGGCGGACTTCTGTACGTCGCCCGACGAGTTCAGCGCGTGTAGACCGGCGAGCCGTTATTGCGTACCGTAGCACCAGCGCGGCGGGAAAATGCCGCGGCTGCCGTTGGAACGAACTGTTAGTTGTTGCCGAACAGGTTACGGTCGCTGCCGTTGACGGGTTTCTCGTCAGCCGGAACCGGATTCTGCGCCGAAGCCGAATTCCGAATCGAAGCCGTGTACGAGTTGCTATCGACCGCAGCGGCCGGCTGGTTGGCGCCATTCGATCCAAAGTTGTCACTACCGGCAAAAGCGCTGCCGGAGATGGCCACAATGGCGGCGGTGGCAAGAATGATCTTCTTCATTTCTAGTACTCCTGAGTTCCTCAAAGCCCGAGCGGCGGACCGCCACTTTGCTGTTGGGATCGGCTGTTAATTGTTGCCGAAAAGGTTGCGGTCGGAGCCCTGGAGAACGGGCTGCTTTTCAGCGTGAGCCGGCGTCTGGACAGAGGCCGTGTAGGAGCTGTCAACCGCAGCAGTCGGCTGGTTGGCGGCGTTGGACCCATAATGGTCGCTGCCGGCAAAGGCGCTGCCGGTGGCCAGAACGGCGACGGCAGCAAGAGCAATCTTTTTCATTTTAGTACTCCAGTATCTTAGTCTTCCGTCCGTCTAGCGGCGTGTCTTGGGAGGATGCGCGTCGTTCGGACAGCCCCGATGTGGGAAGGCCATTCGGCGGATTCCAATCACGAAGTTGTTCCGTGTGGACCAAGAATCTACACCTTGAAATTGTACCAGAGACATTTACTTCAATGATTTTCTGTTTTCTTTTCAACGATTTATGGCAAGTTAGCCGTTCATGATTTGACGGATTGGCGGACCTGCGTTCACAGCGTGCTGCACGCATTGTCAACAGAAACGAACCGTTCGGTTCGATTTTAGAAGCGACTAATAGTCACTTTTGTAAACTGTTAACCTTCCTGATCTCTGCCGCGGGTCGGATTCGATGTCACGGCAGCCGACAATGGCCTCCGACAAAGTGGGGTTTCAGCCCTGCAGATATAAACCTGCAGGTTTCGCCGGCCGTGTCGCGCCGCATGAATACGATGTCGCTTTCATGCCGGCAGTCAGCCGGCCGTCATGATTAGATCACGCCATCTCAGGTGCCGCTTGGTGACGACGAAGCGGAGAATTGGGAAGCCGGTCAGAACCCGGCGCTGCCCCCGCAACGGTGGTGGAGTTCAAGTCGCAACGGGAGACCACTGGGCCACAAGCCTGGGAAGGTGTCGCGATGAGTCCGCAAGGACACTCCAGAGCCCGGAAACCAGCCCGAGATTTCTAGACTCGACTGATCGCGGTGGGCGGTCAAGAGGTGGATGATGCATGTCGCCGGCGTGCAAGCGGTCCTCCCTCCATCACCACCAGTTCAGTCCTTTACACGAGGACAGGACATGGACGCGCGCAACGACATGCTGAGGCTCTTGCACGGCCGCAGGCAAGGCTATTCGCTCGAGCAGCCCTTCTACACCGATCCAGATTTCTTCAAGCTCGACATGGAGCTGATCTGGTATAGCGACTGGCTGTTCATCGGCCACGATTGCGAGTTGCCGAAACCTGGCAGCTACATCACCGCCCAGATCGGCGACTACCCGCTCGTGCTGGCCCGCGACCAGCAAGGCAAGATCAATGCCTTCCACAATTCCTGCCGCCATCGCGGCAGCCGTGTCTGCAATGCCGACAAGGGCACTGCGGCGAAGCTGGTCTGCCCCTACCACCAGTGGACCTACGAGCTGGACGGCCGGCTCTTGTTTGCTCGCCATATGGCGGACGGCTTCGACAAGAGCCAGTTCGGCCTGAAGCCGGTGGCTTGCGAAAGCGTTGGCGGCTACATCTTCATCTGCCTGGCCAACGAGCCGGCGGACTTCGCGCCGATGCGCGCCATGATCGAGCCTTACCTCCTGCCGCACCGGCTGCGCGAGGCAAAAATCGCCTTCGAATCGACCATCGTCGAGAAGGGCAACTGGAAGCTCGTCTGGGAGAATAACCGCGAGTGCTACCATTGCGCCGGCAACCATCCGGAACTCTGCAAGACATTCCCGGAAGCGCCGACCGTCACCGGCGTGCAGGGCGCCGACAGCGATCCGGAGATGCTCGCCCACTGGGCGAAATGCGAGGCGGCGGGCTTGCCGAGCAAATTCCGCATCGATCCGGCCGGGCAGTATCGCGCCACCCGCGCGCCGCTGCTGCGCGACGCCGTCAGCTATACGATGACGGGCAGACGCGCGGTGAAGAAGGACCTTTCCGACAGCGTTTCGACCGACCGTATCGGCTCGCTGCTGCTCTATCACTATCCGACGACCTGGAACCACATCCTCGGCGATCATGCCGTCACCTTCCGCGTGCTGCCGATCAGCGCCACGGAAACGGCCGTCACCACCAAATGGCTTGTCCATAAGGACGCGGTCGAAGGCGTCGACTACGACCTCGCCGAGCTTACCCATGTCTGGACCGAAACCAACGATCAGGACCGTCGCATCGTTGAGGAAAACGCCTTCGGCATCCTGTCGCCGGCCTATGAGCCCGGCCCCTATTCGGAACTGCATGAGGGCGGCGTCATCCAGTTCGTCGAATGGTACGCCTCCTTCATCGGGCCGCGCCTTGCCGAGGCTGGGCGGCCGGCGCTGCGCAGCGTCGCCTGAGCGAGGTCAAGGGGATGAATGCAATGACGGACCTTGGCCTCTATCGCCATCTCGACGAGATGGCGCCCTGGAACGACAGGCTCCAGGTGCTGGAAGTCATCGGCGTCAGCGACGAGGCGCCTGAGGTGAAGACCTTCACCTTCCGCTCCGACAACCAGACCTGGTTCCGTTACAGACCGGGGCAGTTCGTGACGCTGGAACTGCCGACCACCGAGGGCCCGTTGATGCGGACCTATACGCTGTCGTCCTCGCCGTCGCGGCCGTTCTCGATCGCGGTGACGGTGAAAGCGCAGACCGGCAGCCTCGGCACACGCTGGATGTTCGACAATCTGAAGCCCGGCGTTCACGTGAAGGCCTATGGGCCGGCGGGCGACTTTTCGCTGCACAGCCATCCCGCGGCCAGGTATCTGTTCATTTCGGCTGGCTCCGGCGTGACGCCGATGATGTCGATGCTGCGCTGGCTGAACGACTGCGCGCCATGGACAGATGTCGGCTTCGTCAACTGCGCGCGCAAGCCCGAGGAGATCATCTTCCGCAAGGAGCTCGAGCTGCTCGGCAGCCGCATGCCGGGCCTGACGCTCGGCTTCATGATCGAGGAGCGGTCCAGTCGTGAGGGCTGGTTCGGCCATATGGGCCGGATCGACGCGATAAGGCTGCCGCTGCTGGCGCCCGATTTTCGCGAGCGTGAAATTTTCTGCTGCGGCCCCGACCCGTTCATGCGCGCCGTGCGGCAGATGCTGGAGGCGGCCGGCTTCGACATGGCCAACTATCATCAGGAGAGCTTTGCGGCCCCGGGGGTGGAGGAAATACCGGCTCCCTTCGGTTCGCCGGCAGAAGGTGGGCCGGCAGAGGACGGGGTCGAGATACCTGCCGAGGCCGCAACGCCGATCCGCTTTTCACTTTCGGATGTCGATGCCGAATGCGTTGCCGGCCAGACCGTGCTGCAGACGGCGCGCGCTTCGGGCGTACGAATTCCCGCAGCCTGCGAGTTCGGCCTGTGCGGAACCTGCAAGGTGAAAAAGGTCTCGGGCACAGTCGAGATGAGCCACAATGGCGGCATCCTCGATCACGAGATCGACGACGGTTTTATTCTCGCCTGCTGTTCAAGGCCGCTGTCGGCGCTCGAAATTGAGGTCTGATAGGTGGGGGGCTTGAAGCGCGTCGCGGCTGAATGGATTCATGCGACGCGCTTTAAGTTATTGTTATGCATGTCGTTATCGCAAAACCGCTGCACACTTTTGCGCGACATGCATTAGACCCCATAGCGTTCGGTGCGGATAAGGCTTGCCGGAACGCCGGCATCGGTCAGCGCCTGGGCGGCGGCCGACACGAAGGCATTCGAGCCGCAGACAAAGGCGAACCTTGGCGGCGCGGGCAGCCGCAGCATCGATTGCTCCATCATCGCGACATCGACCCGCCGCGAATAGTCTGTCGGGCGCCAGGCGGCCTCGCGGGTCAGCGCCAACACCAGATCGAAGCCGTCCCGGCGATTGTGGAATTCGATCAGCTCGTCGCGAAAGATCACCTCGTCCCAGACCCTTGCAGAGAACACCAGCACCGCGGGCACCGTCGATTTGCGCGCCGCGCGATGGCGGGTCATCGCCATCAGCGGCACCACGCCGGACCCGCCGCCGACCAGCAGAAGCGGGCCGCCGTCGCTGTCGGACCAGACGAAGTGGCCGCCGAGCGGTCCGCGCAGTTCGACCTCGTCGCCGACCGCCGCGATATCGTGGAAGAAGGGTGAGACCTCGCCGTCATCGAGCCTTTCGATCGCCAGTTCGATCGTCCCGCCGGCTTCCGGCGCCGAGGCGATGGAGTAGGAGCGGCGCGCCTGATAGCCGTCCGGCGCCGTCAGCCTGACATCGACATGCTGCCCGGCACGATAGGCAAAGGGCCGCGACGGCTCGAGGAAAAAGCTGGTGACGCGCGGCGTGCGTTTTTCGATGCGGGCGATGGTCACCGTCTGCCATGGCGACTGCGCCGCCGGCGCGTCGCTCATGGATCGCCCGTATAGCGCTGCTCGCGCCACGGGTCGCCATAGATGTGATAGCCGCGCAGTTCCCAGAAGCCCGGCTCGTCGCGCTCGGTGAACTGCAGCCCGTTCAGCCATTTGGCCGACTTCCAAAAATAGAGATGCGGAACCAGCAGCCGCGCCGGGCCGCCATGGTCCGGCGTGATCGGCTTGCCTTCGTAAAGCAGCGCCACCATCGCCTTGCCGGCAGTGAGATCCTGCGTCGGCACGTTGGTTGTATAGCCGTCGAAGGACAGCGCCAGCGTGAAGACGGTCGGTGGCTCGATGCCGGCATCCGCCAGAATATCGTCGACCAGCACACCTTGCCACGCCGTGTCGAACTTGGTCCACGCGGTGACGCAATGGATGTCGCGCGTCATTTTGGTCAAAGGCAGCGCGTTGAACTCTGTCCAGTTCCACGTCTTGATCGGTCGCGGTCCGTGCTTGAGCGTGAACGACCAGTCCTCGGTGCGCACACGCGGCGTCGGCCCGGCCGACAGCACCGGAAACCCTTGCTCGAGATACTGCCCCGGCGGGATACGCGCATCCGCATCCGTCGGGGGCTTTCGTCCTGAAGAGAAGCCGCGGGTGATCATCGAGACAAATCCGTTTGCATCAGGCCGCCGGTCGGCCTTCACCAATGTTGTCAAAGATACTCTGGCGGGCAACCAGATTCTTGGCTTATGCGCCGTCTGTTCGCCTGAGATAACCGGTGGCGATCTCGCGCATGCGTTTGGCGTCGAAGCTTGGCCCATGGCCGCCATGGCCGATGCTGACGGGCAGATCGAGCAGCCGCTGCATGGTTCGGCGATAGGCTGATCGGTCGGAATCCGGCAGGTCGTCGATCAGCATCGCGTCGTAGATGGCGTCGCCGGCGAAGAACAGCCCGTCGGCCTCATCGAACAGCGCGATCGAATCGGGCGAATGGCCGGGCAGATGCAGCACGCGGAATTGCCGGTCGCCGAGGTCGACCAGATCGCCCTCGTCAAGCGTCCGCGTCAGCGGCGCCGGCGGGATTCTGTATTCGGCTGCTCTCCAGCCGGGCGCCGGCAGCCTCGAGACGGCGCCGTCGAGTTCATGAAACATGTGGGCGTAGGTGACGGCGTCGTCCATGCTGTCGAATTGCGCGGCACTCATCCTCGGCCCCGCCCGCAGCGGGAATTCGTGCAGCGAACCGACATGGTCAAGGTGGATATGGGTGGCGACGACGAGCAGCGGCTTGCCATCAGGCGTGTCGATCTCCGGCGCCAGCGGGCAAATCCCCATGCCGGTGTCGACAAGCAGGTCGACGTCGCGGCCGCGCAGATGCCAGATGTTGGCGCGCACGAAATCATGCACGAACGGCTCGGTCAGCATCGTCGTATCGGCGTCGATGACGGTCTTGCTGAACCAGTCAAGCATCTAGCAGATATCCGGCATCACGAGATTTCCGGCATCAGAAGCGAGCCGGCTCAGACGAACGGCTTTCCGACCTTGTACTTTTCGGGAACCAGCCGCTTCAGATAGGCCATCCCCGCGTCGGAGAGTTGGTTGGCATCCGGCAGCATGAAATCGTCGGGCATGTGACGGGTCTTGCCGGCAACGTTTTTCAGCGGCACCTTGTTCAGCACGGTTTTCTCGCCGTCATATTGCAGGGCCACCGAGCCGCCGCCCTGTTCGGCGACAGCGACCGCAAAGACGCCGGCATCGAAGGCTTCCTGCGCATCGACGGCATTGATGGCGCCAACATAGCCGCGCGGCATGTAGCCGAGCGCATCGACGCGCGCCCGCTTGCCCGGCAATCCTTCGGCCAGCGCGCGCTCGAGGGCGGCCGGCAGGTCGCTGCCCGACAGCTTGACGTTGCCATGCGCATCGCGCTCCAGTTTGTCCGGCGGCACAAGGCTTTCGACCAGCGCCTTGCCGTCGGCGGTGCTGACGCCTTCTGAGACTGCGACGATGCAGCGCTTGTGGCGATCCAGCGTGGCGCGCACGTCGTCGATGAAGGCCGCGGCCGAGAACGGACGCTCCGGTACATAGAGGAGATGCGGGCCGCTGTCGGGATCAAGCTGCCATGCGGCGGCGGCGGCGGTGAGGAACCCGGCGTGCCGGCCCATGACGATGCCGACATAGATGCCCGGCAGAGCACGGAAATCGAGGTCGACCGAGAGAAAGGCGCCGGCGACGAACTCGGCTGCCGAAATGAAGCCCGGCGTGTGGTCGTTCTCCTCCAGATCGTTGTCGATGGTTTTCGGCGCATGGACGAAAGCTATCTTGCCGCCGGCGGCGTCGGTCAGGATCTGCTGCGTGCCGGACGTATCGTTGCCGCCGATATAGATGAAGGCATCGGCGCCCGCCTTCTTCAGGCCGTTGAGGATGACCTCGCAATAGGCCTCGTCCGGCTTGTCGCGCGTCGAGCCAAGCGCGGCGCTCGGCGTCGCCGCAATCAACCGCAACCGGTCCTCAGGGATAGCCGAAAGATCGACATAGTTGCCGTCGCGGATGCCGCGCACGCCATGGATCGAGCCCAAAACCTTGGCGCCGGGATGCCGTTTGCGGATCTCGAGTGTGGCGCCCACCACCGTCTGGTTGATGACGGCGGTCGGGCCGCCGCCTTGCGCGATGACAAAAGTTCCGGACATGCTTCACGTCTCCCGAGCAGTGGCTTTGCAAGGCACATTCGCCTGTCTTGCGAGATCGCGCAACGGGAGAGTCGAGCGGCCGCCGCCAGCCGCCTCGAGGTCAGACGATGACCGGCAGGGTCAGACGACGACGACCGGGTTTTTCCTGGAGACCCGGCTGTAGAGGTCGATGATGTCCTGATTGATCAGGCGAACGCAGCCCGACGACATCGCCTGGCCGATGCTCCACCATTCGGGCGAACCGTGGATGCGGTAGCCGGTGTCCTGGCCGTTCTGGTAGATGTACAGCGCACGCGCGCCGAGCGGGTTGTCGAGGCCGCCGGGCTGCCCGGCCTGCCATTTCACCAGTTCCGGCTTGCGGGCGATCATCTCGGCCGGCGGCCTCCAGGTCGGCCATTCCTTGCCGTACTGGATGTTGGCGCGGCCGGACCAGCGGAAGCCTTCCTTGCCGATGCCGACGCCGTAGCGGATCGCGTCACCGCCGGGCTGCACCAAATAGAGCAGCCGCTCCTGCGAATGGACGACGATGGTGCCGGGCTGCTCGCCGGTCGGGTCGACGACGATCTGGCGGCGGAACTCCGGCTTGACCTTGAGGTAGGGCACTTCCGGCAGCGTGAAGCCGCCGTCGGTGACGGAGGCATACATCACACCAGGGCTGGTGATGTTCTTGTCGACGCTGATGCTCGGGCGGATGGGAGTGATCGCGCCAGTGGTGACGCCGTCGAGTTGCAGCGCCGACAGGTCGAGTGTCTGGCTGCAGCCGGCGACGCCGAGCAGCGCCAGCGCACCGGCGCCGGACAACACTGCGCGGCGGGAAAGCTGGATTTCGGAAATTTCGAATTCGTCGCCATTGTGCGGCGGCGTCAGACCTTGCGGCAACTCACGCATCTACCCAAACCCTACGCTGTCGGCGGGAAACACGGTCCGGCCGGATAGAGTGCATTTTTACCAATCATGGTTGAAAAAGCGTGAAGAACCGTTGCCCGATGTTAACCGAGGCATTTTCGATTTTTGCCCCTTTACATCTTTGCGAGGCCAAGGATTTATCCTCTTCTTTGAGCTCAAGGAGACGAACATGTCCTTCGAAAACTGGGCCGCCTTTGCCGCCGCCTCGACGATCCTTCTTGTCATTCCCGGCCCGACCATCCTTCTGGTCGTGTCCTATGCGCTCGGCCAGGGCTGGCGCACAGCGCTGCCGATGGCGGCCGGCGTAGCGTTTGGCGATTTTACCGCGATGACGCTGTCGATGCTGGGCATCGGCGCGCTGCTGGCGGCGTCGGCCACCGTATTCACGGTGCTGAAGGTGGTCGGCGCCTTCTATCTGATCTATCTCGGCATAAAGCTGTTTCGCGCCGGTGGCACGCTCAAGGCCGAGCCGCGCCTGGACGCGGTGTTCTCCGCCAAGATGATGGCGCATGCCTGGCTGGTCACCGCGCTCAATCCGAAAAGCATAACCTTCTTCGTCGCCTTCCTGCCGCAGTTCCTCGACCGGCACGCCGATTTCTGGACGCAGATGCTGATCTTCGAAACGACCTTCCTGGCGCTCGCCTTCGCCAATGCCTTCGGCTACGCGCTGATCGCGGCAAGGGCGCGCAACGTCGTGCGTAATCCCCGGGCGATCCGCATCTTCAACCGCACCGGCGGCACGCTGCTGGTCGGCGCCGGTATCGCCACGGTGGCGATGCGCTCGGGCAATTAGAGCAGACGAAATTCGCCTGCCGCAATTTTGCTGCAGGCCCAGAAACTACGAATTACGGTGACAGTACACCATTCGCTTCTCCCCGCCTGCCGCAGTTTCCACGGTTTTCCGGTTTGCTCGGCAGTCGGGGCCAGAAGCGCTTCACTGTCCACCGGCCGCGCAGATGCCGACATCGGCGACGCGGCAGTGCGAGAGCCGGACACTTACTCAAGGGCCGCCTCGATCGCCAGGATGATCTTCTCGGCTTTCAGCGTCGAGAGGCTGATGCCCTTTTCAGCAAAATAGGCGGCAGCAAGCCGCACAGCTTCGCGCAACGACATGCCCACAAAGCCAGCTATATCCTCACCATCGGCGACGAGCTGCGGAATGGCGATCATCACCACCAAGCCTTTCTGCTCGCGAGAGAAGTGGCCGAGCTTGTAGCCCTCAAACTCAGGCTTACTGACCGAGCCAGGCAGAATGAAAATCGGATTTATCCATGCCTCGGTACCATCGTTATAACCCGCATCACGGACATCGGTGGCGACGTTCATTGCCTTGTTGAGCATTGAGTGGACGAGGCTGCCGCGCTGTTCTGGGCCGCCAAATTGATTCCCTATCGCTATCATTGCCGTATCTCCAGGTGACCTTGCCAAAGAGTCAAACCGTCGCCTACATATTTGCTGAATCCGCAGCCGGTGCCGGCCCAGACCTGATTAGCGCGCTGACCGCTAATGTTCTAAGAACGGATCCACAAATTGTGTGTTCGTCGATGGGTAACTCATGGCAGTCAAGGATGCATTCGGGCTGACATTTTCTGGCGCGACCGAGGCCGGGTTCTCGTCCTACAGCCAGGCTGTGCGCGAACTGCAATGCTTCATCGGCGATCCGGTCGGCTCGGTCGATCGCGCCATCGCCGAGGATCCCGGCTTCGTCATGGCGCATGTGTTCAAGGGCTATCTCTACGGTCTCGCCACCGAGCGTGAGGCGACAGCCGTGGCCAGGACATGCCATGAGGCGGCACGACCGCTTGCCGCCACGACGCGCGAGCAGGCGCATGTCGCAGCACTTGGCCATCTTGCCGCAGGACGCTGGCATGACGCCGCCCGTCTGCTCGAGGATATCGCCATCGAGTTTCCGATCGACGCGCTGGCGCTGCAGACCGGGCACCAGATCGATTTCTTCACCGGCAATGCCCGCATGCTGCGCGACCGCATCGGTCGCGCGCTGCCGTCGTGGCAAAGCGGCATGCCAGGCTACCACGCCATACTCGGCATGCAGGCGTTCGGGCTGGAGGAAATGGGCGACTATGCGCGCGCCGAAAAGCTTGGCCGCAAGGCAGTCGACATCGAGCCGCGCGACGGCTGGGCGCAGCACGCCGTCGCTCATGTCATGGAAATGCAGAGCCGGCAAAGGGACGGCATCGCATGGATGCGCGCCAACCCCGACGCGTGGACGCAGGAAAGTTTTCTGCAGGTGCACAATTGGTGGCATCTGGCGCTGTTCCACTACGATCTCGGCGAGACCGACGAGGTGCTGGCGCTCTATGACGGGCCGATCTACGGCGAGCGCTCGACGTTGGCGCTCAACATGGTCGATGCTTCGGCGATCCTGTGGCGGCTGCATCTCGGCGGCGTCGATGTCGGCGCCCGCTGGGCGGCGCTCGCCGCCAACTGGGCCACGGCCAGCGCCGGCAACTATGCCTTCAACGATGCCCACGCGATGATGGCCCTCGTCGGCGCCGGCCAAGAGGCGCCGGTTCGCACCTTGCTCGAAGCGCAGCTCGAGGCCATGCGCGGCAACGACGACAACGCCGCTTTCACCCGGGATGTCGGCCATCCCCTGACGCTCGCCGTCAAGGCATTCGGCGACGGCAATTATGCCGAGACGGTACGTCTGATCCGGCCAATCCGGGCGATCGCCCACCGCTTCGGCGGCAGCCACGCGCAACGCGACGTCATCGACCTGACGCTGATCGAGGCGGCGCTGCGGTCGGGCGACCATGCGTTGGCAAGGGCACTTGCCGCGGAACGGGCGCTGGCGCGGCCGGACAGCCCGCTCTCGGCGCTGCTTACGCGGCGCGCCACCGATTTGTCGGAGAATTGACCGGAGGCGGATCTTGTCTTAAAAACTGCCAGTCAGATTTTTTCGAGATCCGAAAAAATTAATGGCATTGGGAGGACACCATGTATCTCGGCCTCGATCTGGGCACGTCGGGCGTCAAGGCGCTGTTGATCGATGCCGGGCAGAGCATCATCGGCTCCGGCCACGCGTCACTCGACGTGTCGCGGCCGCACCCCGGCTGGTCGGAGCAGAACCCCGCCGACTGGATCCGCGCCTGCGAGGAAGCGATCACCGAGCTCAAGGTTTCTCATCCAGAACATCTCGCCACCGTCAGAGGGATCGGCCTGTCCGGTCAGATGCATGGCGCTACATTGCTCGATGCCGGCGACCAGGTGCTGCGCCCCTGCATCCTGTGGAACGACACGCGCAGCCATGCCGAGGCGGCCAAGCTCGACGCCGATCCGCGCTTTCGCAAGCTGACCGGCAACATCGTCTTTCCCGGTTTCACCGCGCCAAAGCTGGTCTGGGTGAAAAACAACGAGCCGGATGTTTTCGCCAAACTGGCAAAGGTCTTGCTGCCGAAGGATTTCCTGCGGCTCTGGCTCACCGGCGAGCATATTTCGGAGATGTCGGACTCGGCCGGCACGTCCTGGCTCGATGTCGGCAAGCGAGGCTGGTCGTCCGACCTGCTTTCCGCCACGTCGCTCGACGAGAAGCAGATGCCGTCACTGGTCGAAGGCACTGAGAAGGCCGGCGCCCTGCGCAGCGAACTGGCCTCGAAATGGGGAATGCAGGCGGGCATCCCGATCGCCGGTGGCGCCGGCGACAATGCGGCGTCGGCTTGCGGCATGGGCACTGTTGCCGCCGGCCAGGCCTTTGTCTCGCTTGGCACGTCAGGCGTGCTGTTTGCCGCCAATGCGGCCTATCTGCCCAACCCGGAAAGCGCGGTGCACACATTCTGCCACGCGCTGCCCGACACCTGGCACCAGATGGGCGTCATCCTGTCGGCAACCGATTCACTCAACTGGCTGTCCGAAATATCAGGCAAAGGCGCCGGCGAGCTGACCGCCGAGCTCGGCGATACGCTGAAGGCGCCGACCGGCGTGTCCTTCCTGCCCTATCTCTCGGGCGAGCGCACGCCGCACAATGATTCGGCCATTCGCGGCTCGTTTACCGGGCTTGCGCATGAATCGAGCCGCGCCGTGTTGACCCAGGCCGTGTTGGAGGGCGTGGCTTTCGCCTTCCGTGACAGTCTCGAAGCCCTGACCAAGGCCGGCACGACGCTGGCGCGGGTGACGGCGATCGGCGGCGGCTCGCGCTCGCACTTCTGGCTGAAGGCAATCGCCACCGCGCTCGGCCTGCCCGTGGACATTCCCGCCGACGGCGATTTCGGCGCCGCCTTCGGTGCAGCGAGGCTTGGCCTGATCGCGGCGACGGGTGCCGATCCGCTCAGAGTGTGCACGGCGCCGGCCACCGATGCCACAATCGAGCCGGTCGCCGCGCTAAGCAACGCCTATGCGGATGCCTATCAGCGTTACCGCTTGCTTTACCCGGCTATCAAGGCGGCCACGGCGTGAGTGGTTTCCCACCCCCGCCGCGGCCCGAGTCACTGTGCCGGGACCTTGTCGAGAAAGCCGGTGACGCTTTTCAGGCGGCCATTCTCGATGACGCCGATGTCGGTGCCTTCGATGACGGAATCAGTGCCTTCCGGCCCGAGATTCCACGAGAAGCGGATCGTGTCGCCAAACCCGTCCGGCTTGCCCTTCAGCGAAAACCGGAAGCCGGCAAAACGCTGCTGGACGCCGTCGATCAGTGCGGCGACGCCGTCATGGCCGTCACCCTGCATGATCGGATCGCGGTAGCTGACGTCATCGGTGAAGGCGGCCTTGAGCAAGGCTTGCCGGCGCGCGGCATCGCTCTCGTTCCAAGCGGCGATGTAGTTTTCGGCGATCGTGTTGAGGTCGGTCATGGTCTGTCTCCGTTGTTGATTGGCTTTGACATGACCTTTTTCATCCAGCGCCAGCGCGAAACCAATTACGCCTGAGGTAATCAGGACCGAACCCTGCGAGAGGACAGACAGACATGACCAGCGGCTTTTTCGGCGACATCCAGAAGATCAAATACGAGGGGCCGGATTCGACCAATCCGCTGGCCTACCGGTTCTACAATCCCGATGAAATTGTCGCCGGCAAGCGGCTGGAAGACCATTTGCGCTTTGCCGTCGCCTACTGGCATTCCTTCGCCTGGCCGGGCGGCGATCCATTTGGCGGCCAGACCTTCGAGCGGCCGTGGTTCGCCGAGGCCGGTGGCACCGACACGATGGAACTGGCCAAGCTCAAGGCCGATGTTGCCTTCGACATGTTTTCGCTGCTGGGTGTTCCCTATTTCTGCTTCCACGATGCCGATGTGCGGCCGGAGGGAAAAGACTTTTCTGAAAGTGCCGCGCGGCTCGACGAGATCGCCGATTACTTTGCGGCGAAGATGAAGCAGACCGGGGTCAAGCTGCTTTGGGGAACGGCCAACCTGTTCTCCAATCGCCGCTTCATGGCGGGAGCCGCCACCAATCCCGACCCGGACGTCTTCGCCTATGCGGCAGCGACGGTGAAACACTGCATCGATGTCACAAAGCGGCTGAAGGGCGAGAATTATGTGCTGTGGGGCGGCAGGGAAGGCTACGAGACGCTGCTCAACACCGACCTTGCCCGCGAGCAGGAACAGGCCGGCCGCTTCCTCAATCTGGTCGTCGACTACAAGCACCGGATCGGCTTCAAGGGCACCATCCTGATCGAGCCGAAGCCGCAGGAACCGACCAAGCACCAGTATGACTATGACGTCGCCACCGTCTACGGCTTCCTGAAACGCTTCGGGCTGGAGAAGGAGGTCAAGCTCAACATCGAGCAGGGCCACGCGATCCTGGCCGGCCATTCTTTCGAGCATGAACTGGCGCTGGCCAATGCGCTCGGCATTTTCGGCTCGATCGACATGAACCGCAACGACTACCAGTCGGGCTGGGACACCGACCAGTTCCCCAACAATGTGCCGGAGATGGCGCTGGCCTACTATCAGGTCCTGCAGGCCGGTGGCTTCAAGTCCGGCGGCACCAATTTCGACGCCAAGCTTAGGCGACAGTCGCTCGATCCGCAGGATCTGCTGATTGGCCATATCGGCGGCATGGATTGCTGCGCACGCGGCCTCAAGGCCGCCGCGCGCATGGTCGGGGACAAGGCGCTGTCGGCCCCGCTGGCCGAGCGCTATGCCGGCTGGAACTCGGCCGAGGCCAAGGCGATGCTTGCCGGCAAGCGGACGCTGGAGGAGATCACAGAGCGCGTCGTCAAGAAGAAGATCGAGCCGCAGCCGAGATCCGGCCGCCAGGAACTGCTCGAGAATATCGTCAACCGGTACGTCTGAGGTGCCGCACCGGCGGGTCTCTTGACGATCCGCCGGCCCGGAACAGCTTTGCCGCGAGGGCGGAACCGACGACAAGGTTTTGCCTCGCACCGCCCCTCAATCGCCTCGCTCTTGCCTTCAAACAGCCGTCACGAATCTAGTATATGTTGTTCGTGGCGGGAACAGAAAGAAGGAGGCGAAACGATATGCAGCACGAACGCGAAATCGACGCCCTGCTCTCATCTGGCGAGGGATCGATTATCGACCGGCTGATGGCGCTGCCGCATCCGAAGGATGGCGCGCGAGGTGCGAACGAATGGGATCGCGCCGTCGCCAGCCGCTTCGAGACCCATCTTGCGAGACAGATGCGCTCGCAAATCGGCGGCAAAAGCGACCGCCAGGACGCTGCCTAATCCGACTATCCCCTACGCAGCCTGACCGGCGCTTCGCCGAAAGCTCTTGAAAACGCCCTGGAAAATGCCGCGGCGGACGAGAACCCCGTTCGCCCGGCAATATCAGCCATGGCCACACGCGTGTCGACCACCAGCCGGCGCGCGGCACCCAGCCGCAGCCTGAGATAATAGGCGCCCGGCGTCTCGCCGATCGACTTGCGAAAGATGCTCTCCAGTGTTCGTGCCGTCACCCCGGCACGCTTTGCCACCGCGGCAATGGTCAAGGGCTGGTCGACATGGGTTTCCATCAGCCGGATGGCTTGCGCCAGCCGCGGATCGTAGCCGTCGAGGCGGCCGAGCGAGACCAAAGGCTGCGCGTCGGTCGCGGCGCGTGCCTGGTCGTAGATGAAAACACTTGCCACATCGAGCGCGACGGCCATGCCGAGCCGCGTGCGGATCAAATGCAGCATCAGGTCGAAGGTCGGTGAAGCGCCACCGGACGTGAAGACCGGCCCGTCGATGACGTAGCGGTCAGGGCGGACGTCGACATCGGGAAAGGCCGAGGAAAACTCCTCCATGTCCTCCCAATGGGTGGTGGCGCTGCGCCCTTCCAGCAGACCGGCGCGGGCGACCAGCCAAGTACCGGCTTCGACGCCGCCGCAGGCGCGCGCGGCGCGCGCCGCGCGGCGCAGGCCGGCAAGCAGAGCCGATGTGGCGTAGTTCTGCGTGCCGAAACCGGCGACGACGACAAGCACATCCGTCGTATCCGCCGCATCGAAGCGGCCGCTGACCGCAACCGGCAGGCCGCATGTGGTGACCGGCGCTTCGCCGGTCACCGAAACCAGCCTGAAATCGAACAGCGTCTCGCCGGCAATACGATTGGCGGCGCGCAGCGGATCGACGGTCGATGCCACGCACATGATCGACGACCCGGAAAACACCAGCAGCGTCACCTTGAGCGGCGACCGTTCGGCGCGAAAGATCGACGGCTTTTCGCTTTTCATCATACATGCTTCGTAAAATGCAAAACAGTTTCCGGCAAGTCAGGCATTGTTGCCATCTGTTCGATTGGGCCCATGTTTGATCGGAACCATCTGTGCTGATTGGGAGAGAGAGCCGATGCCGCTTGCGATGAACCGTGAGGTTTTCATTACCTGTGCCATAACCGGGTCCGGCAGCTCGCAGGACCGCAGCCCGCATGTGCCGCGTTCGCCCAAGCAGATCGCCGATTCGGCCATCGATGCGGCAAAGGCCGGTGCGGCGATCGTCCACTGCCATGTGCGCGACCCCGAAACCGGCAAGCCGCGCCGCGACGTGCAGCTTTATCGCGAAGTGACCGAGCGCATCCGTGCGGCAGACGTCGACGTGGTGCTGAACCTGACCGCCGGCATGGGCGGCGACATGGTGTTCGGTTCGCCGGAAAACCCGCTGCCGCTGAACGAAAAAGCCACCGATATGGGTGGCGCCACCAACCGCGTGGAGCATGTGCGCCAGTGCCTGCCGGAGATCTGCACGCTCGACTGCGGCACCATGAATTTCGCCGAGGCCGACTATGTCATGACCAATACGCCCGGTATGCTGCGCGCCATGGGCGGCATGATGACGGCGCTTGGCGTCAAGCCGGAGATCGAGGCCTTCGACACCGGCCATCTGTGGTTTGCCAAGCAATTGGTCGAGGAAAAGGTGCTGGACCCGGATGCTCTCGTGCAATTGTGCATGGGCGTGCCATGGGGCGCGCCGGACGATCTCAATACTTTTATGGCGATGGTCAACAACGTGCCGTCGGGTTGGACCTGGTCGGCGTTCTCCATCGGCCGCAACCAGATGGCCTATGCCGCCGCCGCGGTGCTGGCCGGCGGCAATGTCCGCGTCGGGCTCGAGGACAATCTCTGGCTCGACAAGGGCGTGCTGGCAACCAATGCGCAACTGGTCGAGCGGGCGGTCAGCATCGTGTCGAACATGGGCGCTAGGGTCATCGGCCCCGATGAAGTGCGCAAGAAGCTCAATTTGACGAAGCGCGCGCCGCTTTGAGAAGGGATTCGGTAGGGGGAGCCGCCGATGAAGACCGTGAAATTCACCGCGATGAGGGATGGCGACCGCGACAATGACGTCACCGACCCAGCAATAGCCAGGACAAGAACCGGAGTTCCCGCATGAGCATCATCACCAAGGCAGCTGCAATCGGCGGCGGCGTCATCGGCGCCGGCTGGGTGGCGCGGCTGCTCTTGAACGGCATCGACGTGTCGATTTTCGACCCCGACCCCGAAGCCGCGCGCAAGGTCGGCGAAGTGATGAAAGGCGCGCGCCGCGCCTACAAGCAGATGCTGCCCGACGGCCTGCCAAAAGAAGGCAAATTGACCTTTGCCAAGACCATTGCCGACACCGTCGCCGATGCCGATTTCATCCAGGAAAGCGTGCCGGAACGGCTCGACCTGAAACACCGGGTGCTGGCCGAGATCGACCTCTATGCGCCGGCCAATGCCATCGTCGGCTCCTCGACCTCCGGCATCAAGCCGACCGACATGCAGGTGGCCATGAAGAAGCATCCGGAGCGGCTGGTCGTCGGCCATCCGTTCAACCCGGTCTATTTGCTGCCGCTGGTCGAGATCGTCGGCGGCGAGCAGACCTTTCCCGAGGCGATCGAGGTCGCCAAGGAGATGTACGCCTCGATCGGCATGAAACCGGTGGTGATCCGCAAGGAGATCGAGGCGTTCGTCGGCGACCGCCTGCTGGAGGCGGCATGGCGCGAGGCGCTGTGGCTGATCAAGGACGGCATTTGCACGGTCGAGGAACTCGACGACATCATGCGCTATGGCTTCGGCCTGCGCTGGGCGCAGATGGGCATGTTCCAGGTCTACCGCGTCGCCGGCGGCGAGGCCGGCATGCGCCATTTCATGGCGCAGTTCGGCCCGTGCCTGAAATGGCCGTGGACCAAGCTGATGGATGTGCCGGAGTTCAACGACGAACTGGTCGACCTGATCGCCACGCAGTCGGACGACCAGGCGGATGGCCTGTCGATCCGCGAGCTCGAAAAGATCCGCGACGACAATCTGGTCGCCATCATGGATGCGCTGTCGAAGCAGAACAAAGGCAAGGGCTGGGGCGCCGGCGCCTTGCACAAGGACTATACCAAACAGCTCGCCAAGCTTGCGGCGAAGAAGCCCACCGCCTCCAAGGCGGCCGAGAAGGCCAAGGCCGAAAAGCCGAAGAACAAGAAGAAAGGCTGAGACCATGGATTTTGGCCTCTCCGAGGAACAGAAACTGATCGTCGAGACGACGCGCGCCTTCGTCGAGAACGAGCTTTACCCGCATGAACGCGAGGTCGAGCGCACCGGCGTGCTGCGCCGCGAACTGATCGAGGAGATCAAGGCCAAGGCGATCGAAGCCGGGCTCTATGCCGCCAACATGCCGGCGGAGGTCGGTGGCGCCGGCCTCGATACGGTGACCTGGCTGCTTTACGAAAAGGAACTTGGCCGTGCCAATTACGCGCTGCACTGGACCTGTGTGGCGCGGCCTTCCAACATCCTCTTGGCCGGCACGCCGGAGCAGCGCGAAAAATATCTTTATCCCTGCATTCGCGGCGAGAAGTGGGATTGCCTGGCGATGACCGAGCCGGGTGCCGGCTCCGATCTGCGCGGCATGACGGCGACCGCAGTGCAGGACGGCGACGACTGGGTGCTGAACGGCACCAAGCATTTCATCAGCCATGCCGACCTCGCCGATTTCGCCATCGTCTTCATGGCCTCGGGAGAGGAAGAGTCTTCGCGTGGAAAACGCAAGAAGATCACCGCCTTCTTCGTCGACAAGGGTACCGAGGGTTTTACGGTGCGTGACGGCTACCGCAACGTCTCGCACCGCGGCTACACCAACGCCATCCTCGAATTCGACGATTGCCGGCTACCCGGAGCCCAGGTTCTCGGCGAGGTCCACAAGGGTTTTGATGTCGCCAATTCATGGCTTGGCGCAACCCGCCTGCAGGTTGGCGCCACCTGTCTCGGCCGGGCCGAGCGGGCGCTTGGCCATGCCGTCGAATACGCCGCGCAGCGTCAGCAGTTCGGCCAGCAAATCGGCAAGTTCCAGGGCGTGTCGTTCAAGCTCGCCGACATGGCGACCGAACTGAAAGCTGCCGACCTGATGGTGTTCGAGGCCGGCTGGAAGTACGATCAGGGCACCGTAACCGATCAGGACATGGCCATGGCCAAGCTGAAGGCCACCGAAATGCTTGCCTTCGTCGCCGACGAGGCGATCCAGATCCATGGCGGCATGGGGCTGATGGACGATCTGCCGCTGGAGCGCATCTGGCGCGACGCCCGCGTCGAGCGCATCTGGGAAGGCACGTCGGAAATCCAGCGCCATATCATATCGCGGGCGCTGCTGCGCCCGTTCGGGGGCTGATCGATGCACAGGCTTGAACGCCTTCTGCGTCCGCGCTCCGTTGCCGTGTTCGGCGGCGCGCAGGCGGCAACTGTCGTCGCGCAATCGATCAAGATGGGCTTTGCCGGCGAGATCTGGCCGGTGCACCCGAGCAAAGAGCAAGTCGCCGGGCGCAAGGCCTACTGCTCGGTGGCCGACCTGCCCAGCGCGCCTGACGCTGCCTTTGTCGGCGTCAACCGGCATTTGACCATCGAGGTGGTCAAGGCGCTGGCCGAGCGCGGCGCCGGCGGCGCCGTCTGCTTTGCCGCCGGCTTTCTCGAGACCGAGGCTTATGACGAGCATGGCGAGCGATTGCAGGCGGAACTGGTCGCTGCGGCGGGCCAGATGCCGATCATCGGGCCGAACTGCTACGGCCTGATCAATTATGCCGACGGCGCGCTTTTATGGCCCGACCAGCATGGCGGCATCAGGCTGGCCGAGGGTGGCCGCGGCGTCGCCATCATCACCCAATCGTCGAACATCGCCATCAACATGACGATGCAGAAGCGCGGCCTGCCGATCGCCTTTCTGATGACCGCCGGCAACCAGGCACAGACCGGCCTTTCCGAAATCGCGCTCGGCCTGATCGAGGACGATCGGGTCACTTCGCTCGGCCTGCATATCGAGGCCTTCGATTCGGTAGCCGGCTTCGAAAGGCTGGCCGCGCGGGCGCGAGAGCTGAAGAAGCCCGTTATCGCCATGAAGGTCGGCCGCTCCGAGCAGGCGCGGCAAGCGACGGTGTCGCATACTGCGTCGCTGGCCGGCTCGGACGCTGCCTCGGGCGCCTTCCTGAAGCGGCTCGGCATCGCCCGCGTCGATTCCATCCCTGCCTTCATCGAGGCGCTCAAGCTGCTGCACGTCACCGGTCCCCTGCCCGGCTACCGGCTGTCGTCGATGAGCTGTTCGGGCGGCGAAGCGTCTGTCATGGCCGACAGCGCCGAAGGCCGCTGGGTCAACTTCCCGGCGCTGACCGACACCCACCGCGCCCACGTCAAATCGACGCTCGGGCCGCTGGTTGCGGTGGCCAACCCGCTCGACTACCACACCTTCATCTGGAACAACGAGCCGGCGATGACCGCCACCTTCACCGCCATGGTGTCGGGCGGCTTCGACCTCAACATGCTGGTGCTCGATTTCCCGCGCCCCGACCGCTGCTCCGACACCGACTGGTGGACGACGCTGCGCGCCTTCGAATCGGCGCTGAAGACCAACAAGGCGCAGGGCGCGATCGTCTCCTCGCTGCCGGAGAACCTGCCCGAGGAATACACCGCCGGGCTGATGGGACGCGGCATGGTGCCGTTGTTCGGCATTTCCGAAGCCATGGACGCCGCCCAGGCGGCCGCCTTCATCGGCTGGGCGTGGCGCGAGCCGCAGGCGCAGCCGGTCGACACCTCCGCTTCCGGGGCGCCGGCCGGCGACCATGTCACGCCTGATGAGGCCGAGGCGAAAGCGCGGCTGATCGAGGCCGGGCTTCCCGTGCCGAGCGGTGAACGCGCCGGCAATGCGGTCGAGGCGGTCATCTCCTCGATGGCGCTCGGTTTTCCGGTTGCGCTGAAGGCTTTGGGAGTCACCCACAAATCCGAGCTCGGCGCGGTGCGGCTCAACCTCAGGGACGCCGAATCCGTCAGCACGGCCGCCCATGATCTCGATGCGCTCGGCACCGGCCTCTATGTCGAGCGCATGGTACGCGACGGCGTCGCCGAGCTGCTCGTCGGCTTCACCCGTGACCCGATGTTCGGCGCGGTGATGACGCTGGGCACCGGCGGCGTGCTGGTCGAGCTGCTGCGCGACAGCGTCACGCTGATGCTGCCGGCGACATGCGACGACATCGAGGCGGCGCTGCGCCGGCTCAAATTGTTCCCGCTGCTCGAAGGCTATCGCGGCCGGCCCAAGGCCGATCTCGCGGCGGCCATTGACGCGATATCAGGTATTGCCGCCTTCGTGCAGCAAAATGCCGGCGAGATCGAGGAGCTAGACATCAACCCGCTGATCGTCTGCGCGCAGGGCAAAGGCGCCTGGATCGCCGACGCGCTGCTGGTGCTTGGAGAAAACAAGAATGTCTGACGTCATTACCACCCGCCGCGAGGGCACGATCCTCGAAGTCGTGCTCGATCGGCCCAAGGCCAATGCCATCGACCTGAAAACGTCGCGGCTGATGGGCCAGACGTTCAAGGCGTTCCGCGACGATCCGGATCTGCGGGTCGCTATCGTCAAGACTGCCGGCGACAAGTTCTTCTGCGCCGGCTGGGACCTGAAAGCCGCGGCCGGCGGCGATGCGGTCGACGGCGACTATGGCGTCGGCGGGTTCGGCGGACTGCAGGAACTGCGCGATCTCAACAAGCCGGTCATCGCCTGCGTCAACGGCATGGCGGTCGGCGGCGGCTTCGAGCTGGCGCTGTCCTGCGACCTCATCTACGCGTCGGATCACTCCTCCTTTGCGCTGCCCGAAATCCGCGCCGGCACGCTTGCCGATGCAGCGACGATCAAGCTGCCGAAGCGCATTCCCTATCATATCGCCATGGACCTTCTGCTCACCGGCCGCTGGATGGATGTCGCCGAGGCGCATCGCTGGGGTCTGGTCAACGAGGTGCTGCCCAAGGAGAAGCTCGAGGACCGCGTCTGGGAGACCGCCCGGCTGCTGGCCGGCGGCCCGCCGCTGGTCTTTGCCGCGATCAAGGAGACGGCGCGGGTCGCCGAATCGCTCACCTTCCAGGACGCGATGAACCGGGTGACACGCCGCCAGTTGCCGACGGTTGACGCACTGTACGGCTCGGAGGACAATCTCGAGGGCTTTCGCGCCTTTGCCGAAAAGCGCGACCCGGTGTGGAAGGGGAAGTGAAGGTATCGCGGAGATGATTGCGATCCGGCCCACCCCCCTCTGCCCTGCCGGGCATCTCCCCCGCAAGGGGGGAGATTGGCAGCTTCGGCTATACATCCCATCCTGCGACGTTGAAGATTGGCGAAAGCCGACACGATATCCAATCTCCCCCCTTGCGGGGGAGATGGCCGGCAGGCCAGAGGGGGGTGCCCAGGCTCAACCTTGGCAGCCCATCCAGCGCCCATGACCGACTACAAAAAACTCATCGACGCCGAGACCTGGGCCTTCATCGAGCGGACCAATTCCTATTTTCCGCCTGATGCGATCGACCACACGATCGATCAGCAGCGTGAAATCTACGACCGCATGTGCCGTGAATTCTCTGCCGGCCGCCCAGACAATGTTACGGCGGAAACTACCGCCATTGCCACGCCCTGGCATCCCATCCCGATCCGCATCTACCGCACACCCGCGCCGGAAGCGGCGGCGATGATGCTTTATTTCCACGGCGGCGGCTTTATCCTCGGTGGGCTCGACAGCCATGACGACCTCTGCGCCGAGCTTTGCAGCCGCACCGGCTATGAGCTGGTCTCGGTCGACTACCGGCTGGCGCCGGAACAGCTTCACCCGGCCGCTTTCGACGATGCCATCAGCGCCTTCGAATGGGCGGCGACGACCTATAAGCGCCCGATCCTGCTTTGCGGCGACAGCGCCGGCGGCAATCTCGCCGCCGCGGTCAGCCATGCGACGCGCGGCCATGCACGAAGGCCGATCGGCCAGGTGCTGATCTATCCCGGCCTTGGTGGCGACCGCTCGCAAGGCTCTTACGTGACCCATGCCGAGGCGCCGATGCTGACGGTCCGCGATCTCGATTTCTACACGAATATCAGGACCGGCGGCGAAGACCGCACCGGCGATCTCACGCTGTCGCCGCTGGCCGATGCCGATTTTGCCAATCTGCCTCCGACCGTGCTGATAACCGCCCAATGCGACCCGCTGTCGTCGGACGGCGAGGCCTATCGCGACCGCGTCGTCGCGGCAGACGGCCACGCGTACTGGTTCGAAGAGCCGGGGCTGGTGCATGGCTATCTCAGAGCCCGGCATACGGTCGGCCGTGCGCGCTCAAGCTTTACCCGGATCGTTGACGCGGTGTCGGCTCTGGGAAGGGGCGAATGGATCTGGTGAGGGGTCTAGCCCACACCGCGTGACGCCGCGCGGCGGCGCTCCTCCCCGGCTTTGGCGATTTTGTCAGACCGTCTCCCAGCCTTCCCTCTCGCCGGCGCGGAAGATGGCGTCGATGACCTTCTGGTTGAGCACGGACTCTTCCAGCGTGAAGACGCGGTCCGTGCCGCCCTGTGCCGCCCGTGCGAAGGCCTCGACCTCCAGCCGGTATTGCTGCATGCCAGGGAAGCGGAACACTTGCGCCTCGCTGTGGTTCTGGTTGTGCAACTCGATGCGATGATGGTCGTAAATTCCGGCGTTGAACGGCGAAAGCACCTCGATGAAGCCCTTCTCGCCATGGAACACCATCACCTGCCGCGCCGCCATCTGCGTCGACAGATAGAACGACAGTTCGAAGTCGCCGAAATCGGCGCGGATCGAGGAGTAGATATCGGTGCCGAATGTCTTGTCGCGCTCGATCGTCGCCTGGACGCGCAGCGGCTCCTTGCCGGTCGAAAAGCGCGTCGACACCGTCGGGTAGACGCCGATGTCGGGCAGCGCGCCGCCGCCGAGGTCGAGCTGGTTGCGCATGTTCTTGGGATCTACATTGTAGTAGGAGAACGCGCCCTGGACATGGCGCAGCCGGCCGATGGCGCCGTTGGCGATCAGCTCGCGCACCTTGATCCACTGCGGGTGGTAGACGACCATGAAGGCTTCGCAGACCAGCACGTTTTTGGCATCGCGCAGCTTGATCAGCGGCGGAATGTCCTTGGCATCGAGCGCCAGCGGCTTTTCGACCAGAACATGCTTGCCGGCCTCGATCGCCTTGGCGGTCCATTCGACATGCTGCGCGGTCGGCAGCGGAATGTAGACGCCGTCGACCTCCTTGGATGCGAGCAGCTCGCTATAGGAACCGAAGGCATGGGGCGCGCCGAAACGATCGGCCAGGGCACGGGCTTTCGACAGATCGCGGCTGGCGATCGCCGACAGCACGCCGTTCTCCGCCTCGACCATTGCAGGCAAAAGATGCTCGCGGCCGATCTTGGCCGTCGACAAAACACCCCATCGGAACATCAGGTTTCTCCCTCTTGATTGCAGGAATGGAGGTTTGCCTGAAATCCGGGAAAAAGCCAATGCGAAGCATGGCAGCGAGCAAGGCGACCGTCTGCGGCTTGTCCGGATGCCGGCGCTGCCCTCCGCAGAGCTTGGGTTCCTCGCCCCACGAAGTGGGGAGAGGTGGCCCGGCGAAGCCGGGACGGAGAGGGGCCTTCGGCGGTTGGGGAACTCGCTGTTTGAACGCGCCTTTTGGGTTTGCATCACGATCAGTCTCGCGCCCTGCCCTTGCAGGACTTTGCTTCGCGACCGTCGTCCCCCTCTCCGTCCCGGCTTCGCCGGGCCACCTCTCCCCCGCTCTCGCGGGGGCGAGGAAGAACCGCTCAGCCCCTTTTGCCAGTCAGCGTCATGTCGAAGTCGACGATGTTGGAATAGATCGGCGTGCCGACATCCATGCCGTAGCGCGACCGCATCACCTTGCCGGTGACATGGAATCTGATCGTGCCAGCCTTGAGGCCGCTAAGCTCGGCCGAGAATTTTTCCGGAAAGGTCTTGCCGCGCGCCGTCAAACGGCCGGTGATAAGGGCTGACGTGTCTCCGGTGCGTTTCACGCTGGTCGAGCGGAACTGGATTTCCGGGTTGTTGGCGGCGTCGAACACCGCGTCGGAGCG
Organism: Mesorhizobium sp. WSM4848; assembly: GCF_055811375.1. Classification (NCBI taxonomy): domain Bacteria; kingdom Pseudomonadati; phylum Pseudomonadota; class Alphaproteobacteria; order Hyphomicrobiales; family Phyllobacteriaceae; genus Mesorhizobium; species Mesorhizobium sp. WSM4848. The sequence goes on along the minus strand of NZ_JBVVPX010000010.1, from coordinate 95,284 downwards.
AAGGAAGGCGTCAACGCGGCGCTGGCCGGTGCCGACGCTTTCGGGAAAGATGGTGATATTGACCTGGGAGCGCCCGATATTGCTGTTGTCGATGCGGATGCTGCCCTTGAAGCGGGCGAAGGCGCCGGCGAGCCCGCCGCCGCCGGCCTTGCCGACGGAGAAACGGATGCTGGAGCCGGCCGGACTGATCGTGTAGCTGCCGGCAGCGTCGCTGAGTGCTACCGCCGCGAAAACAGGCATGGCAAGGCACGTGGCGACCGCTGCAAATCCGAAGATGCGCGCAAGCATGGGCGTGATCCTTTTTTGGAGGCAACGATTCTCTAGCGCCCTCGCCCCATCAACGAATGAGCCGCCTGCTCTATTCCGCGCTGTGATCCGACGAAGGCGTGATCATGCGCGTCAGCACCGTGTCCTTCAGCCAGAAATGATGGCGCAGCGCCGCGGCGATATGCAAGGCGACAAGTCCGATGCCGGCATAAGCGAGATACCAATGCGCCGACGTCCAGAAGCTTTCCGCCGGGTCCGATTCCGCGAGTGGCAGATCCGGCATAACGAACAGGTTGAACGGCACGCTCGGGATCTCCAGCATCGACACCGACACCAGCGCCCAGCCCGACAGAGGTAGCGCAAGCTGAAACACGTAGAGCGCAAAATGGACGAGCGGCGCCACGCGGCGCTCTAAAGGCCCGACCGAGTCCGGCAGCGCCGGCGCTGCGTTGCCGAGACGCCAGGCGATGCGCAGGATCACCAGCCCGAGCAGCAGAAAGCCGAAGGATTTGTGTAGCTGGATCAGTTCGAAGGCGGTGCGCTGGCTGGACAGCCGCACCATGACGAAGCCGAGCACGAACTGGCCGATGAAGATCGCGGCGATCAGCCAATGAAGGACGATTGCCGCCCAGCCATAGCGGGTGGTGTCGTTTGTGATCAATACGGGCATGGCCAGCAAACGATCGCGGCCCCGGCTTTCTTCCACTGCCGACAGTCTATCCCGCCGTCTTGAAGAAATCGATAAAGGCTCGCAGCGCCGGCCGCATCTGGCGGCGGCTCGGGTAGTAGGCGAAGAAACCGTCGAAGGGCGGGCACCAGTCTTCCAGCACGCGAATGAGCCGGCCGGTGGCCAACGCCTCGCGGACATAGTCCTCGAACAGAAAGGCAAGCCCAGCGCCGTCGGCCGCCGCATTGGCGATCAGATGGTCCTCGTCGAGGATCAGCGGGCCTTCCACCGCCAGCTCGATCTCCTCGCCGTCCTTCTCGAATTCCCAGCGGTAGAGGATGCCGCTGGAGAAACGGAAGCGGATGCAACGGTGACCGACGAGATCGTGCGGATGGCTCGGCCTGGGCATGGTCGCGAAATAGGATGGCGCGCCGACGACGGCGCCGCGAAGGTTTGGCCCGATGCGCACAGCGATCATGTCGCGCTGCAGGCTCTCGCCGAGCCGCACGCCGGCATCGAAGCCGCCTTCGACGACGTCGGTGAAGCGGTCTTCGATGACGATCTCCAGCACTATGTCCGGATAGGCGGATGCAAAGGCACCGAGCCGCGGCGTCAGCGCCAGGTGGGCGGCGGTGCGCGGCACGGTCAGCCTGAGGTTGCCGGCCGGCCGGTCGCGCGCCTCGAGCGCCGATTCCAGCGCCAGATCGATCTCCGACAGCGCCGGCCTCAGCCGCTCGAGCAGCTGCGCGCCTTCCTCGGTCGGGGCGACGCTGCGCGTGCTGCGGGCCAGGAGCCGCACGCCAAGACGCGCTTCCAGGCTGGAAACCGCGTGGCTGACCGCCGATGGCGCGATGGCGAGCTCCTTGGCCGCGCCGCGAAAGCTGCCGCACTGGGCGACGGTAGCCAGCACCGCGAGTTGGGAAAGATGAGTTCGCTTCATTGATCTATTTCTTGGAACAGCCCGTGCAAATGAGAGCCGATTATCGAACGCGGTGCAAGGCGCTATCTCTGCCGCATCACAACAAGGAGACGCGTGATGCAAACCCGCAAGCTTGGAAATGAACTTGACGTCTATCCGGTCGGCCTCGGCTGCATGGGGATGAGCTTCGTTTATGGCGGCCAGCCGGAGGTGAACGCGATCGCCACACTGCGCCGCGCCGTCGATATCGGCGTCAATTTCTTCGACACGGCCGAGGTCTATGGCCCGTACGAGAATGAGATCCTGCTTGGCAAGGCGTTGAAGCCGGTGCGCGACCAGGTGACGATCGCGACGAAATTCGGCTTCAAGATTCTCGAAGAAGGCAACGGCGTCGAGCGGATGGCCGGTGTCGACAGCCGCCCCGAACACGTCAAGGCGGTGGCCGAAGCGTCATTGAAGCGGCTGGGCACCGAGGTGATCGACCTGTACTACCAGCATCGCGTCGATCCCAATGTGCCGATCGAGGATACGGTCGGCGCCATGGCCGAGCTGGTGCAGGAAGGCAAGGTGCGCGCGCTCGGCCTGTCGGAGGCGAGTGCGGCGACCATCCGCCGGGCGCATGCCGTGCATCCGATATCAGCCGTGCAGAGCGAATATTCGCTGTGGAGCCGCGATCCGGAGGAAGAGGTGTTTGCCGTCTGCCGCGAGCTCGGCATCGGCTTTGTCCCCTACAGCCCGCTCGGCCGCGGCCTGCTGACCGGAACGATCGCCAAGCCAGAGGTGCTCGGCGCCGATGACTGGCGGCGTGGACTACCGCGCTTCCAGGCCGACGCCATGGCGGCCAATGCGGCTGTTATCGCCACGCTGGAGGCAGTGGCGGCGGACAACGGCGTGACGCCGGCGCAGCTGGCGCTCGCCTGGGTGCTGCATCAGGGCGATTTCATCGTGCCGATCCCCGGTGCGCGAAAAATCCGTCATCTCGAGCAGAATGCGGCAGCAGCACAGATTGCGCTGAGCCAGGCGGAAGTGGCGGCCATTGGCGACGCCCTGTCGCCGGAGAAGGTCGTCGGCAAGCGCTACCCCGAAGAAATGTTGGCGCTGGTCAACGGATGAACGCTGATCGACGGAGTAATCGAAACGGGGCGTTTCGGCGTGCCTTTTTCGAATACGGCGCATGGAGAAGGTTGCGAGATGTCGGCAGGACAGCCCCCCTCTGTCCTGCCGGACATCTCCCCCACTTGGGGGGAGATTGGCAGCTTCGCCGTCCCGCTCAGTTTCTTACGTTGGCGAAAGCGGAGGAGATCCGATCTCCCCCCTTGTGGGGGAGATGCCCGGTAGGGCAGAGGGGGCGCTGTCCCGCCAACGTCTGCCGAGCCCGCAACCCCTTACGCTCTCAGCACACCACCGGTCTGCTTGTTCACATTCTCAACGATGCGCTTTGCCAATGCCTCGAAATCCTCGTCGGTCAGCGTCTTTTCGACCGGCTGGATCGACACTTCGATGGCGATCGATTTCTTGGCAGCACCCAGCGCAGCCCCCTCGAACACATCGAAGACCGAGACGTTGGTGATCAGCTTCCTGTCGGCGGCAAGGGCTGCGCGGGTCAGCGTGCCGGCTTCGACCGCCTTGTCGACGACGAAGGCGAAATCGCGCTTGACCGCCTGGAAGGCGGACAGTTCCAGTCTCGGTTTTGTCCGCGTCGGCTTGGCCTTCGGCTCGGGCACGGCATCGACGAAAACCTCGAAGCCGCAGAGCGGCCCGGAGACGTCGAGTTCCTCCAGCGTCTTCGGGTGGAACTCGCCGAACGTGCCCAAAATGACCTTCGGCCCGAGCTTGATGGTGCCGGAGCGGCCGGGATGATACCAGGCTGGGCCGCCGGCCTCGATCTGCAGCCGCTCGACCGGCGCGCCGCAGGCTTCAAGTGCTGCGATCGCATCGGCCTTGGCGTCGAACACGCCGACCGGACCGGCATTGCCGGCCCAATGACGGCCGGAACCGTCGAGCTTGGCCGTGCCGCGCCGCACGCCGGCGGCGACGCGCCGCTGCTGGTCGGCCGCATCGCCCTCATAGGTCCCGGACACTTCGAACAGCGCGACATCGCCGATGCCCTTGTCGGCATTGCGCTGCGCGGCGGCGATCAGGCCCGGCAGCAGCGACGGCCGCATGTCGGACATGTCGGCGGCGATCGGATTTGCGAGCTTGAGTGCGGTCTGGCCGCCGCCGAACAGTTCGGCATGTTTTGCCGGAATGAACGACCAGGTGACCGCCTCCATCATGCCGCGCACCGCCAGCGCCCGCTTGGCGGCGCGAGTGCGGACCTGCAGGACAGTCAGGATCTTGGCGTTGACGGCATCATGCGCGCCGAGCGGCTGCGGTGCGATGTTGTCGACGCCATGGATGCGCATGACTTCCTCGACCAGATCGGCCTTGCCGTCGACATCCGGCCGCCAGGACGGAACCGCCACATTGACGACATCGCCCGCGCCTTCCGGCTTGAAGCCGAGGCGGACAAGAATGGCGAGACTCTCGTCCCTGGGCACCTCGATGCCGGTCAGCCGCTTCACTTCCGACAGCGGGAAGGACACGATCTTGTGTTTGTGGCCGGCATAGCCGGCCACCTCGATTTCGGTCGGTGTGCCGCCGCAGAAATCGAGCACCAGCTTGGTCGCCAGCTCCACACCGGGGACCATGAATTCAGGGTCGACGCCGCGCTCGAACCGGTAGCGCGCATCGCTGATAATGCCGAGCGTCCTGCCGGTGCGGGCGGTGGTGATCGGATCCCAAAGTGCCGATTCGATCAGCACGTCGGTGGTGTTCTCGTCGCAGCCCGAGTGCTCGCCGCCCATGATGCCGGCGATCGATTCGACGCCGTCCTGGTCTGCTATCACGCACATGTCAGGCGTTAGCGTGTATTCGCGCCCGTCAAGCGCCAGCACCTTTTCACCGTCACGCGCCCGGCGCACGGTAAGGTTGCCGGCGACCTTGTTCGCGTCGAACACATGCAAGGGCCGGCCGCGATCGAAGGTGACGAAATTGGTGATGTCGACCAGCGCGCTGATCGGCCGAAGCCCAATGGCGATCAGCCGCTGCTGCAGCCATTTCGGCGACGGTCCGTTCTTCACGCCTTTCACCAATCTCAGCGCGAAGCCGGGGCAGAGTTCAGGAGCTTCGATCGTCACCTTCACCGGGCACATGCCACTGCCGGCATGCGGCATGATCGCGCCGCCGACGAGGCGGCCGAGCCCGCTCGCCGCCAGATCGCGGGCAATGCCGTAGACGCTGGTCGCATCTGGACGGTTCGGCGTCAAATTGATCTCTATGACCGGATCGTCGAGATGGGCGTAGGCGGCGAAGCTGGTGCCGACCGGCGCATCGGCCGGCAAATCGATGATGCCGTCATGCTCTTCGGAAAGCTCGAGCTCGCGCTCGGAGCACATCATGCCATGGCTTTCGACGCCGCGGATCTTGCCGACCGTCAGCGTCACGTCGATGCCGGGAATATAGACGCCGGGTGCTGCAAAGGCGCCGACCAGGCCCGCGCGGGCGTTCGGCGCTCCACACACAACCTGCACGGGGGCCTTGCCGTCGCCTGTATCGACCGTCAGTACGCGCAGCCGGTCGGCATCGGGATGCTGCATGGCCGCCAGCACCCTGGCGATGACGAAGGGTTTCAGGCTCGATCTGTCGTCGACATGCTCGACTTCGAGGCCGATCGAGGTCAGCCGCTCGACGATCTCGTTGAGCGAGGCGTCGGTCTCGAGGTGGTCCTTGAGCCAGGAGAGGGTGAATTTCATGACCGTGTTCCGTCTGATCTTTGCCCGTCAGGTCTGGGCACGCTGGTCTTCAAATGGCGCGGCAGCGCGTCGGGCATGTGCAGGAAGGGAAGCTGCTCGCGCACATGGGCGTGGTGCGTCGGCTTGAAATAGGCCGGCATGTCCATGGCGCCGAGCATGAAATAGATGTGGTCGGCCAGCCGCTCGTCGACATAGGCGATCGGTGAGCCGCAGATGCCGCAAAAGGAGCGCGTCACCGGCCCGTTCTCGAACATCTTCAGCGCCTTGCCCGTGAAGGCGACCTGCTCGGTGATGAAGCCGACGAAGGCCGACACCGGCGCGCCGCTGGCCCGCCGGCAATCGCCGCAATGGCAATAGCTGACATGGTGCGGTTCGGCCGAAGCCTCGAACCGCACGGCGCCGCAGCGGCAGCCGCCGGTGTGGGCCGCTGTCATGTGCTCAAGCCTGCGAACAGCGTCGGCATGTCGAGCGGCCGGAAACCGTAATGCGACAGCCAGCGCACATCGGCGTCGAAGAAGGCGCGCAGGTCCGGCATGCCGTATTTCAGCATGGCAATGCGATCGATGCCCATGCCCCAGGCAAAGCCCTGATATTCGTCGGGATCGAGCCCGCCATATCTCAGCACATTGGGGTGGACCATGCCGCAGCCGAGGATCTCCATCCAGTCGGAGCCTTCGCCGAAGCGCACCTCGCCCGGCCGCGAACGGTCGCACTGGATATCGACCTCCATGCTGGGTTCGGTGAACGGGAAGAAGCTCGGCCGGAAGCGCATCTTGACTTGGCGTACCTCGAAGAAGGCCTTGCAGAACTCCTCCAGCACCCATTTCATGTTGGCGACGTTGGCTGATCTGTCGATCACCAGCCCTTCGACCTGATGGAACATGGGCGAGTGCGTGGCATCGGAATCCTGGCGATAGGTTTTTCCGGGAATGACGATGCGGATCGGCGGCTTCTGCGTCTCCATGGTGCGGATCTGCACCGGCGAGGTGTGGGTGCGCAAAAGCTTGCGCTCGCCCTTCTCGTCCGGCTGGAAAAAGAAGGTGTCATGCATCTCGCGCGCCGGATGGCCTTCCGGGAAGTTCAGCGCGGTGAAATTGTAGTAATCGGTTTCGATATCGGGACCTTCAGCGATGGCAAAGCCGAGGTCGCCGAAGATCGCGGCAATCTCGTCGCTGACCTGGCTGATCGGATGGATGCGGCCGCGCTCGGCCGGCGATTGCCGCACCGGCAGCGTGACGTCGACCTTTTCCGCCGCGAGACGTGCCGCGATCGCTGCGTCCTTCAGCTCGGCGCGGCGCGCGGTAAGCGCCTCGGTGATGCGGTTCTTGAGACCGTTGATCGCCGGGCCTTTTATCTGGCGCTCTTCTGCGCTCATCGAGCCGAGCGTCTTCAGCATTTCGGAGACCGAGCCCTTCTTGCCGAGCGCTGAAACACGCACGGCTTCGATCGCCTGCTCGTCGGCGGCCGACGCAATGTCGCTCATCAGGGAATTTTCGAGAGTTTCCATGTCACTCATGTTTCAGACTCGATTGAAGGCAAAGAAAAACCCGCGCCAGCCCTGCCAGCGCGGGTTTCCCAAATCAAGTGTCGAAGTGCTTGGGAAGGCGCTGGTTAAGCTACAGCGCTTTCAAAAGCGTTCGGCGTGGTGTTCTTGAGGTACTCGAGCGCGACCTTGGCCTTGGCCACAAGTGCGGCAAATGCCTGCGGCTCGTGGATGGCCATGTCCGACAGGACCTTGCGATCAATCTCGATGCCGGCCTTGTTGAGACCGTCGATGAACCGGCCATAGGTCAGGCCATGCTCGTGAGTCGCGGCATTGATGCGCTGGATCCACAGAGCGCGGAACGAACGCTTGCGGTTCTTGCGGTCACGGTAGGCATACTGCAGTGACTTTTCCACCGCCTGCTTGGCGATGCGAATGGTGTTCTTGCGGCGGCCGTAGAAACCCTTGGCGGCTTTCAGGACCTTTTTGTGCTTGGCGTGCGAAGTGACGCCTCTTTTTACGCGTGCCATGTCATGATCTCCTTAAAAGCAAATTCCAGGAAAAGTGCCTAGCGGTTTTCCGTTCGGAATTGCGTAAAACAAATGCGTGTCCAGACCGAATGCCTTAGAGGCCGTTCGGCAGAAAATTCTTGATGACCTTCTTGCCATCCGGTTCAGCCAGAACCATTGTGCCGCGGGCATTTCGAATGAACTTGTTGGAACGCTTGATCATGCCGTGACGCTTGCCGGCCGCAGCCGACAGCACTTTGCCCGTACCTGTGATCTTGAACCGCTTCTTGGCGGCTGACTTGGTCTTCATCTTGGGCATTTTGCTACTCCATTTATGTGCGCATCATCACGCTTTTTGTTCGCTTCAGGCCGACCAAAGCCCGAAAAGCAAATGAAACCGCCACGGCATGCCCTGCCGGGCGGTTTTTGGGAACGGCGGTGCTATACGTCAAAGCGGGCCGGCGTGCAACACCCTGTGCCGACACACAATGGGCCTTTTGGGGGGCCTATGGGAAACGGAACAGCACCGGCAATATGCCCGATTGCTGGGCGCCGTCGATCGATTCGAAAAACGGCATGGCAACGAGGAACACCAGCCCGTCCAGCAGCGTCGTCCGCAGCAGGCGCGGCTTGAAGCTGCCGGTGTCGCCTTCCTGATACAGCGAAAGCTTCGGGAAGAAGCGCGGCACTCGCGCCATATAGGCCTGGAATGGCGTTCCGAAGGCTTCCTTCAGGAACGCCTCTTCGCGCAGGATGACGACATGAAAGGCGGCGGCGCAAATCACCGCGAAGCCGATCGCCGCAGTGATCGAGCCCATCTGCGCGCCGACGCCGGCGGCAGCTATCGAGGAGAAGACATAGAGCGGATTGCGGGTGATCGAATAGGGTCCGCCGGTAACCACCTCCGAGGATTTGCGTCCGCCGATATAGAGCGTCGACCACAAGCGCCCGACAATGCCGAGAAAGATCAGCAGGACGCCGACCATTTCGATCGTTTCGTGCGGCACGCTTTCGGGAGGAAAAGCAGACTGGCCAAACAGCAGCGCTGCGAACATGACGACGACGAGGGCGGCAAGCACCATCCTGCGCGCGTGCTGATACCTGCCCAGCGCCCGCCTGGCCTGCGCTTGTTCGGCCTGCGTCGATTTAACTTCATTGAGCATTTCGGGAATCCGATCGTCGAGGAACTTGCCGGCGATCGCAGCGCCTGGCCAAGAAATCAGGCGCCCCCGCCGGACGCCGGGATGCCTCTGCAAGATGATTTGAGGCGTAGTTAATGCATGTCGCCTCTTTTGCCGGCATCCGCAGCTCAATACAACCAGAAGAGGACGGGAATTACACCGCTTTCCTGTCCGGACTCGATGAGTTCGAAAAACGGTACGGAAGCCACGAACATCAAGCCGTCGCGCAGCGTGTGATTGAAAATGCGCGGTGTGAAGGTGACCTCGGCCTGATCGCGATAAGCCGGGGATTGGGAAAAAACCGCGGCACCCGTGCAATGTAGTCCTTGTACGGCGCCCCGAGCACGGTCGTCAAATGCCGTTCCTCGCGCAACGTGACGATGTAGAGCGCGGCCGCGCACAAAACCGCCGACGCCACCGAGACGATCACGCTGCCGGTCTGGGCGCCGATGCCGCCGGCCGCTACGGTGGAGAAAAAATACAGCGGGTTGCGCATCACCGAATATGGGCCGGTAGCAACCAGTTCGGCCGATTTGCGGCCGCCGATATAGAGGATCGACCAGAGCCGGCCGCCGATCCCGATCAGTATCAGGGCGATGCCGTACTGCCCCTCTATGCGTTCGTGGCCTAGTTCATCGTGCGTGGAGCCGCCGAAGATCAGCAAAGCGCAAAAAGCACCGATCAGCAGCGCCAGCAGGACGCGCCGGCGGCGCTGATAGCGGCCCATTTCGTCGAACGATCTTTCAATCGGAGAACGTGCCGCAGCGGCCATGGACAATCCTTTCGCCGCGAGGACCGGCAACCGGACTCCTTGTCGATGCAACTTGCGGAGAAATCATGGCGAAGACAAAAACAAACAAAAGGCCGCCGAAGCGGCCTTTGCTTTGACGGGCCGCTTTAGCAGAATCGCTTTAGCGGGGCGCCAGCACCATCATCATCTGGCGGCCTTCGAGCTTCGGTTCAGCTTCGACCTTGGCGATGGGTGCCACTTCCTCGCGAACCTTGTTCAGAAGCTGCATGCCGAGTTCCATATGCGCCATCTCGCGGCCGCGAAAGCGCAATGTCAGCTTGACCTTGTCACCTTCCTCGAAAAACCGCCGGACCGCTTTCATCTTGGTTTCGTAGTCATGGCTGTCGATGTTCGGGCGCATCTTGATCTCTTTGATCTCGATGACCTTCTGGTTCTTGCGCGCCTCGGCCGCCTTCTTCTGGTTGGCGTATTTCAGCTTGCCGAGATCGAGAATTTTTACGACGGGCGGCACTGCGTTGGGCGATATCTCGACCAGATCGAGCCCAGCCTCTTCGGCGAGCAGCAATGCGTCGTTGATGGAGACATCGCCATGGTTGTGGCCTTCGGCGTCGATAAGCTGGACCCGGGGAACCCGGATGTCACGGTTGGAGCGCGGGCCCTCCTTGGTGGGCGCCGTTGCTTTGAAAGGTCTGCGAATGGTCGTGGTCTCCTTGAGCCGTTTCGTTCGGGGTTTTCAATTCAGAATTGCGAACGCGCCAATGTGGTGAGCGCGCGGCCGGAGTCAATAGCACAGCGCTCACAGGAAATCACCTGTTGCCTGACTTCTGCCTGCACCAAACGAAGAAAGTTGCCGAGCACTTTTCGTTGAACCGTCCGCTGTGTCAAAAGACCTGCGTGAGGAGTGAGCCATGACCGCACCGGTTTTTCTCGACGTCGACGGAACCAGTATCGCTGTCAGGCGCGCTGCGGGTGCCGCGCCAGGCATTGTCTGGCTCGGCGGCTACAAGTCGGACATGCTGGGCACCAAGGCCGAGAAGCTGGCGGAATGGGCGAGCGGGCAAGGGCGGGCTTTCCTGCGCCACGACTATTCCGGTCACGGCGAATCGGGCGGCGCCTTTGCCGACGGCACCGTCTCGAACTGGCTTTCGCAAAGCCTCGCCGTCTTCCGCCATTTCACGCAGGGCAGGCAAATCCTGGTCGGCTCCTCGATGGGCGCATGGATCGCGCTGCGCATGGTCCAGGAATTGCGCCAGGAATTGCACAACCCAGGCGAGAACCGCATCGCCGGTCTGGTGCTTCTGGCGCCGGCGCCGGATTTCACCGCCGAACTGGTCGAGCCGGCGCTGACCAAAGCGCAGAAGCGCGATCTTGCCAAAAAAGGTTTTTTCGAGGAGCCGTCGGACTATTCGGCCGAGCCTTACATCTACACCCGAGCGCTGATCGAGGACGGTCGCAACAACCGGGTGCTGACCGGGCCGATCGACACCCACTGCCCCGTCCACATATTGCAGGGGCTGGCCGATGCCGACGTGCCGCCGAGCCATGCGCTGAAACTGGTCGGCCTGCTGCCGGCCGACGACGTCACGCTGTCGCTGATCCCCGACGGCGACCACCGCCTGTCGCGGCCTCAGGACCTCGACATGCTGGTGCGGGCGGTCGACGCCATGGTGCGGCAGGCAGGCTAGGACATGCGCATTTCCATTCCGGTATCCGCCTTCGTCGCGGCGATCGTCGGCTTCGGCGGCACGCTGGCCATCGTCATCGCCGCCGCCAAGGCGGTCGGCGCGACGCAGGTCGAAACCGCGAGCTGGGTGACGGCGATCTGCCTCGCCATGGCGATCGAGAGCCTGTGGCTGTCGTGGCGCATCAGGATGCCGGTCATCGCCGCATGGTCGACGCCAGGGGTGGCGCTGATCGCGGCATCGAGCGGCTTTTCGATCAACGAGGCCGTCGGCGCCTTCATCGTCACCGGGATGTTGCTGATTGCCACCGGCCTGTTCAGGCCCTTGACCAAGCTGATCGCCAGGATACCGGCCTCGGTCGCGTCGGGCATGCTCGCCGGCATCGTCGTCACCTTCGCCATCAATGCGGTGAAGGCGATTCCCCTCGACCCGTGGCTGATCCTGCCGCTGATCGCCGCCTTCTTTGTCATCCGCCTGTTCAATCCGGCGCTCTCGGTGCTGGCGGTGCTGATCGGCGGCGGCGCTGCCGCCTTCCTCACCGGCCGGGTCGGCGGTCTGCCGACCCCGGATCTTTCGACATTGACGCTGATTGCGCCGCAGTTCACCGTCACGGCGATCGTCGGCCTGGCGCTGCCGCTTTATCTGGTCACCATGGCGTCGCAGAACCTGTCCGGCCTCGCCGTGCTGAGAGCCGCGGGCTATCACCCGGAACCCGGCCCGCTGATCGGCGTCACCGGCCTGCTTTCGCTGCTGTCGGCGCCATTCGGGGCCTCGACCACCAACCTGGCGGCGATCTCGGCGGCGATCTGCACCGGCCCCGACGTGCATCCCGATCCGGGCGAGCGCTGGAAGACCGGTCCGTTCTATGCGCTTGCCTACCTCGTCTTCGCCATTTTCGGCGCCTCGCTGGTGGCGATCTTCGCCGTGCTGCCGCAGAGCCTGATCGTGCTGGTCGCCGGACTGGCGCTGATGGCGCCGCTCGCCAACGCGCTGTCGATCGCCTTGAAGGAAGACGGCGAACGCATGGCCGCTACCGTCACCTTTGCCGTCACCGCCTCGGGGCTGACGCTGTTCGGCGTCGGTGCGGCGTTCTGGGGCCTGATCGCGGGCCTGGTCGTCCTTTTCCTCGAAACGCTCAAAAAGCGATAATCATTTCAAACGCTTGTCCGGTTTTGGCCGACACTGTCTTGAATCGCCGTTTTTCTCATCCCATTTCGATTCCACGCAGCCGGGATTGGCTGTCTCCAACTGAAGGATTGGGAGAAAATGAACACATCTGCATTGATCCGTCCGGCCTGGACGCCGGCGACCATCGCTCTGATGGTGATCGGTTTTATGGTGTTCTGGCCGCTCGGCCTCGCCATGCTCGCCTACATCATCTGGGGCGACCGGCTTGACGGCTTCAAGCGCGACGTCAACCGCGCGACCGACGGCATCTTCGCCGGCTGCCGCCGCGGTTCCGACAAAGCGGCGCGCTGGGGCCACGGCTCCGCCCGCACCGGCAACGTCGCTTTCGACGACTGGCGCGAAAAAGAACTCGAGCGCCTTAATGAAGAGCGCCGCAAGCTCGACGAGATGCTGAGCGAGTTCGACGAATACGCCAGGGAACTGCGTCGCGCCAAGGACCAGGAAGAGTTCGACCGCTTCATGGCGAAGCGCAACAAGTCGACGCCGCCCACAACCGACGGTTCCACAACCCAAGGTGGCAAATCCACGCCAGGCCTACTTGATGAGTAAGACACTTGCCCTGACATAAATAATCAAAAACGGCGTCGCGTCAGCGGCGCCGTTTCTTTTTTGTTCTATTCGTTTTCCTCGAATCACGTATCGTCCCGGCCATGTCATTCGGCTTCTTCCGCAACCTGACCAAACCCAGGCCCTCTCCCGTCGTGGAGCGGGAGCATTGTGTTGCCGGCCGCACGCTGCCGCTCAAGATCGTCGAGAGCGACCGGGCGCGGCGCCTGACGCTGCGCATCGATTCCGGTGGCCGGGGCCTGCGCATCACCGTGCCACCGGGCTTGCGGCGAGGCGAAGTGGAAAAATTCCTTGACCGCCATCAGGACTGGCTGGAGCAGCGGCTGGCCAAGGTACCCGACCGGCCGCAGGTGCGGCCCGGCATCAAGATACCGGTGCGCGGCGTGCCGCATCGCATCGTTCATGAGCCTTCGAAACGCGGTACCGTCACGCTGTCGTGCGACGAACGCGGTCCGCTGATGACCGTGCATGGCGAGCGCGTGCACCTGCCGCGCCGCATCGCCGATTTCCTCAAGCGCGAGGCCAAGCGCGAGATCGAGCGGTTGGTGGTCAAGCACACCGGGACGATCGGCAAGCGCGCCAAGGCAATCCGCTTCAAGGACACGTCGAGCCGCTGGGGATCGTGCACCTCCGACGGCAACCTGTCGTTCTCCTGGCGCATCATGATGGCGCCGCGACCCGTCATAAATTACCTCGTCGCGCATGAGGTGGCGCATCTCAAGGAGATGAACCACGGCCCGAAATTCTGGAAACTGTGCGAGCAGCTCTGCCCCGACACCGAGCGTTGCAAGGACTGGCTCAAGCGCAATGGCGGCGCGCTGCAAGCGATCATGTTCGAGTAATGTGCATCTAGGGAAGCGGAATAAAACCGTAGCGATCCTTCGCGCCCCGCTGTCCCGCCGACATCAATAGGTTCTGCACTGCCGCTCAATCGTCATTCGCCGCGTTCAACTCCTCCGGCCGCAAGCCTTCGTCGGTTTGGCGCGGCCATGGCAAGAAGTCCTTCTTGAAGGCGTCGTTGCTGAAATAGTCGAGCGCGCGGTGTGCCTCGGCGCCGTTGAAGGCGGCCTTGTCCATCAGATGGGCGATGACCTCGCGGGCCTGCGCGACCTTCTGCCTGAGCTCTGCAACCGTCTTGTCCGTCATGGTTTGCTCCCGCCTTCATCCATCCATAGAAACTAGGGCTATTCCCAACGCCGGCAAACAGGATGCTTTTTCTCGACTCTTTTGCCATTTCGTGCCAATCCCCGCGCCATGGCGCTCGACATCAAGATATGCGGATTAAGGACCGACAAGGCGTTGGCCGCGGCCTTGGCCGGCGGCGCCAGCCATGTCGGCTTTATTTTCTTTGCCAAAAGCCCGCGCTATGTCGAGCCGGCGGAAGCCGGCCGCTTGCGTGAAGCGGCGACCGGCAAGGCCATGGCGGTTGCGGTTACGGTCGACGCCGGCGATGCGTTCCTGGACGAAATCGTCGAAAAAATGCGGCCCGACATGCTGCAGCTGCATGGTTCGGAAACGCCGGAGCGGGTGGCAGAGATCAAGGCCCGCTATGGCCTGCCGGTGATGAAGGCGCTGTCGGTCAGCAAGGTTGCCGATCTGGAGCGGACGAGACCCTTCGTCGGCATTGCCGATCGTTTCCTGTTCGACGCCAAGCCGCCGAAGGGTTCGGAACTGCCGGGCGGCAACGGCATTGCCTTCGACTGGCGCGTACTGTCCGGCCTTGACGCAGGCGTCGATTACATGCTTTCCGGTGGGCTCAACGCCGCCAATATCGGCGATGCCCTTCGGCTTGCCAACCCGCCCGGACTAGACATTTCCTCAGGCGTGGAAAGCGCGCCGGGTGTCAAGGATCCGGCGCTGATCGAACAGTTTTTCCGGGCCGTCAAGTCAGCACGCGACAGCCGCGCCGCCCGACCGTGCCAAACCACAAGCTAGGAGATCGGCGATGAACAAGCCGGCGATACCCAATTCCTTCCGCACCGGACCCGATGAGCAGGGCATGTTCGGCATCTTCGGCGGTCGTTTCGTTGCCGAAACACTGATGCCGCTGATCCTCGACCTTGAGCGGCACTGGAACGAGGTCAAGGACGATCCGGATTTCAAGGCCGAACTGACTGACCTTTCGACCCACTATGCCGGGCGGCCGTCGAAGCTTTATTTCGCCGAAGGCCTGACCAGGCATCTTCGCGAGGTTTCCTCGGCTAAGGGCCTCGGGGGCGGCGCAAAGGTCTATTTCAAGCGCGAGGATTTGAATCACACCGGCTCGCACAAGATCAACAACTGCCTCGGCCAGATCCTGCTGGCCAAGCGCATGGGCAAGAAGCGCATCATCGCCGAGACCGGCGCCGGGCAGCACGGCGTGGCGTCGGCCACCGTGGCGGCGCGTTTCGGCTTTCCTTGCGTCGTCTATATGGGTGCCACCGACGTCGCCAGGCAAAGCCCGAACGTCTTCCGCATGAAGCTGCTCGGCGCCGAGGTGCGGCCGGTGAGCGCCGGCCACGGCACGTTGAAGGACGCCATGAACGAAGCTCTTCGGGATTGGGTGACCAATGTCGAGGATACCTATTACCTGATCGGCACGGCCGCCGGCCCGCACCCCTATCCGGAGTTGGTGCGCGACTTCCAGTCGGTGATCGGCATCGAGGCACGCGCCCAGATCCTCGAACAGGAAGGCCGGCTGCCGGACACCATCATCGCCGCCGTCGGCGGCGGCTCCAACGCCATCGGCCTTTTTCATCCGTTCCTCGACGACCGCAGCGTAGAGATCATCGGCATCGAGGCCGGTGGCCGCGGCCTCGACGGCATCGAACATTGCGCATCGATGAGTGCCGGCGCGCCCGGCGTGCTGCACGGCAACCGCACCTATCTCCTGCAGAATGCCGACGGGCAGATCATGGACGGGCATTCGATCTCGGCCGGCCTCGACTATCCCGGCGTCGGACCGGAGCATTCCTGGCTGCGCGACAGTGGCCGCGTCGACTATGTGCCTATTCTAGACGACGAGGCGCTGGAGGCGTTTCAGCTGACGACCCGTGTCGAAGGCATCATTCCGGCGCTCGAATCCGCCCATGCCATTGCGCATGCGGTGAAGATCGTGCCCGCCATGGACAAGGACCAGATCGTCATCGTCAACCTGTCCGGCCGCGGCGACAAGGACGTGCATACGGTGGCCAGTATGCTGGGCATGGAGATCTGATCATGACCACCCGCATCGACCGCCGCATGGCCAAGCTGAAGGCCGAAGGCCGCCCGGCGCTCGTTACCTATTTCATGAGCGGCGACCCTGACTACGACACCGCTTTGTCGATCATGAGGGCGCTGCCCAAGGCAGGCGCCGACATCATCGAAATGGGCATGCCGTTTTCCGATCCGATGGCGGACGGCCCGGCGATCCAGGCGGCCGGCCTGCGTGCGCTAAAAGGCGGCCAGACCCTGGTCAAGACGCTGAGAATGGCTTCGGAATTCCGCGCCGCCGACGATGAAACCCCGATCGTTTTGATGGGCTACTACAATCCGATCTACATCCACGGCGTCGACCGCTTCCTCAGGGATGCGCTGGCCAGCGGCATAGACGGGCTGATCGTCGTCGACCTGCCGCCGGAAATGGATGAGGAGCTGTGCATTCCGGCGCTGAGGGCTGGTATCAATTTCATCCGGCTGGCGACGCCGACCACCGACGACAAGCGCCTTCCCAAGGTGCTGCAGAACACCTCCGGCTTCGTCTATTACGTGTCGATGACCGGCATCACCGGCTCAGCACTTGCCGACACCGGCAAGGTGGCGGCCGCGGTCGGGCGCATCAAGGGCCATACCGACCTGCCGGTCTGCGTCGGCTTCGGCGTCAAGACCGCCGAGCAGGCACGCATCATCGGGGCGTCGGCCGACGGCGTCGTCGTCGGCACCGCGATCGTCAATGCGGTCGCCAATGTTCTGGGGCCAAAGGGCGAAAAGACCGCTGACCCGGCCGAGGCGGTCGCCACGCTGGTCAGCGGGCTTTCGCAAGGCGTGCGTGCGGCCCGCCTTGCTGCCGCCGAATAGTCTTGATCTTCTGGTTGACCATGATCTCCACCGAAAACCGGTTTCCACTTTTCGGGATCATGGTCTAACTCTTCGTCAGGACAGGAGCCGAAGCGATGAACTGGATCACCAACTACGTTCGACCGAAGATCAATTCGATGCTCGGCCGGCGCACCGACATGCCTGAGAACCTCTGGATCAAGGATCCGGAGACCGGCGAGATGGTCTTCCACAAGGACCTGGAGCAGAACCAGTTCGTCATCCCGTCCTCCGGCCATCACATGAAGATCTCGGCCAAGGAGCGGCTGAGATTCTTCATGGACGACGGCAAGTACGAGATGCTCGAAAACCCCAAGGTGGTGCAGGATCCGCTGAAATTCCGCGACGAGAAGCGCTACACCGACCGGCTGAAGGACGCCAAGGCCAAGACCGGCCTGGAGGACGCGATCATCAATGCACTGGGCACCGTCGAAGGCCTGCCGGTGGTGGTGACCGTGCAGGACTTCGCCTTCATGGGCGGCTCGCTCGGCATGGCCGCCGGCGACGCCATCGTTCGTGGCTTCGAGGTCGCAGTGCAACGCAAGCGGCCGCTGATCCTGTTCGCAGCGTCCGGCGGCGCCCGCATGCAGGAAGGCATCCTGTCGCTCATGCAATTGCCGAGAACCACGGTCGGCGTCGATCGGCTGAAGGAAGCCGGTCTTCCCTATATCGTCGTGCTGACCAACCCAACCACCGGCGGCGTCACCGCCTCCTACGCCATGCTGGGCGACGTGCACATCGCCGAGCCCGGCGCGCTGATCGGCTTTGCCGGGCCGCGCGTCATCGAGCAGACCATCCGGGAAAAGCTGCCCGACGGCTTCCAGCGCTCCGAGTATTTGATGGAGCACGGCATGGTCGACATGGTGGTGTCGCGGCTGGAGATGCGCCCGACGATCGCTCGGCTGCTGAAAATGCTGCTCAAGCTGCCGGAAGAAGAAAAGCCGCTGGAACCGGAAATCCTGCCGCCGGTGGCGATCCCGGCGGAAGCACGCCCGCAAGCCTGACGCGACATCCTTCGTCGCGAACCGCGATTGCGCGCCATCTGTGGCGCTGTAGCATCTTGATTTCGCGCAAGATCCTTTCCGGAAATCGATTTCGATTTTCGGGGTCATGCGCTAGGATTCTCCCATGACCACGCTTGCCGCCGACCGCGAAATCGAAAGCCTGATGTCGCTTCATCCGAAGGGCTTCGATCTTTCGCTCGACCGCATTTCGCGGCTGCTGGAGCGGCTGGGCAATCCGCAGGACCATCTGCCGCCGGTCATCCACATCGCCGGCACCAACGGCAAGGGCTCCTGCGCCGCGTTTTCGCGGGCGCTGCTGGAAGCATCCGGCCACCGCGTCCATGTCCACACATCGCCGCATCTGGTGAACTGGCATGAGCGCTACCGGCTGGCCGCCGATGGTGGCGGCAGGCTGGTCGAGGACAAGGTCTTCGCCGACGCCATCGCCCGCGTCGCCAAAGCCAATGAAGGCCAGAAGATCACCGTCTTCGAAATCCTCACCGCCGTCACCTTCCTGCTGTTTTCCGAACATCCGGCAGATGCCGTCATCATCGAGGTCGGTCTCGGCGGCCGCTTCGACGCCACCAATGTCATCGCCGAGCCGGCGGTGTCGGTGATCATGCCGGTCTCGCTCGACCATGAATCCTATCTCGGCGACCGTGTCGAACTGATCGCCGCCGAGAAGGCCGGCATCATCAAGGGCGGCTGTCCGGTGGTCATCGGCGCGCAGGAAAGCGAGACGGCGCTGCAGGTGCTTATCGAAACCGCCGAGCGGCTCGACTGTCCCGCCTTCGTCTATGGCCAGGATTTCCTCGCCTTCGAGGAAAACGGCCGGATGGTCTATCAGGACGAAGACGGGCTGATGGACCTGTCGCCGCCGCGCCTGCCAGGACGCCATCAGTTCGCCAATGCGGCGGCGGCGATTGCGGCAGCCAAGGCGGCGGGCTTCGAGATCAGCCATCGCGTCGCCGACAAGGCAATGGCCAATGTCACCTGGCCGGGGCGGATGCAGAAATTGCCGCAAGGCAGACTGACGGAACTGGCGCCGAAGGGCGCCGACATCTGGCTCGACGGCGGCCACAATCCGGGCGCCGGTGTGGTCGTCGCCGAAGCACTTGCCGAGCAGGAGGAAAAGAACCCGCGGCCGCTGTTCCTGATTTCCGGAATGATCAACACTAAGGACCAGAGCGGCTATTTCCGCGCCTTCAAGGGTTTGGTGCGGCATGTCTACACGGTGCCGGTGAGCCTCAGCGAGGCCAGCGTGCCGAATGACGAACTGGCGATCCGCGCCGTCGAGGCCGGCCTGTCGGCCGAACCGGTGAGCTCCGTCGCCAATGCGCTGATGCTGCTGCGCGACACATGGGACGGACCGCCGCCGCGCATCCTGATCAGCGGCTCGCTCTATCTGGCCGGCGCGGTGCTCGCCGAAAACGGCACACCGCCGACCTGATCTATTCTGCCGGACCTCCGGTACCAAGAGGCCAGATTCCAGGAAAGGTGCGTCGCGGTTTTCCCGGGAAAAGCGCGTAGCGCTTTCCCTAGGGAATTGCGTAAAACAAATACTTAGAGCGGTTCGGAGGTTCTATCGAAAGCTGAACGCTCTCGAACGCGGGAGCGATTGCCAAGTCATTGCGCTTCTCACGACAGTCTGCCTTCGTCGTCGATCAGCGCGAGCCGCCACGGAGGATCATCGCCCCATTTCCATAGAATGAGGTTGAGATCCGTCTCGACAGCGCCGGCCGCAAAGCTGCGAACAAGCATGGCTGGATAGCCCTTCGCCATCAATCGGCGCGCCAAAGCCTGCGTTCTTGCTTCTCCGCTTGCCTGCATCCGATCCCGCCATGCATTGTCGGCAAGAGCTGTTGCATCCAACCCTTCTTCTTTGAGCGCGGCCTCGTCCCGACTGTCGAAAACACTTGCGACTTCGGCGTCATAGGAAACGAGTGTCGTCGGCTGGAGATTGCCGACCTGGTTGGCCTCGCGCAGAGCGGTTATGACGGTCAGTGATGTATAGAGCGCCGGCGTGCCCTTCGGGTTGAACCGCCCGCCAAACAATGCGGCGCCGCGCCCCGAGAGCGGTTCACGCGCGTAGATTGGGTTGATCGCCCGAAACAGTTTGCCGCGGTAGTGCATCAACTGTGTCAGGCGTGAACGCCGGCATCGATCGCATCGACATATTCAAGCACCTCAGCGGCCCGCCCGCCGCGCACAAGTTGCATGGCCGTCTGTCCCGAAAAGCCGGGCAGAGGCTCGGACCGGTACCAGGCATACGCCATCAGCGCGGAGCCAAAGCGCGGTTCGACCTTGTTGATGATTTCAACCATCTCGCGCAGGCGGCGCTGCGTTCTGTCGGAACGGATGCGTTCCTTGCGCTGAACGGCGTCGCGACCGAGCCCGGCAGTCCGGGCCACTTCCTCGCTGGTGGTGCGCAGCGCCTCGGCGATTTTTCTTGGGGCAAAGAACCCACCGTCCGCGTACTGGACCAGAGCCATCTCAGCCTTCCTTCAATCCACACATTTTCTGACGTAATGTAGCGTCAATGTGAGTGGCATTCAAGCGGACTCTTCCCAATACGGTCCTGCCTCAACCGGCGATGTTGCGAGGGCCTGCTCCCGCGTTACTTCAGCTCGATCTCGATGAAGGCATACTCGCCCTCATTGGCATTGATGACATCATGCTCCACGCCCTCCTTGCGGAAATAAGGCGCTCCCTTCTTCATCTCGGCAAAGGATTCGCCGTCCTTGGTCAGGAGCTTGAGCTTGCCGTCCATCAGCGGCACGATGACGTAATCATGGCCGTGACGGTGCCAGCCGGTGTTGTCGCCCGGAGCGAAGCGGTATTCGGTGACGATGACGCGCTCATTGTCGATGAAGACGGTGGCCTTGGCGGATCCGGTCATGTCGTTCTCCTGCTTTAAGCCAGACAAGGACATGAGGCGGCAAGTGGCGAGTGCCAGATCGGCAGATCGGTGACGCCAACAAAAAAGCCCGGCGCGAGGCCGGGCTTGATTGCAGAGATTCAGGTCGGATCAGGCGAGATTGCCATTGATCCAGTGCGACAGCGCCGTCTTCGGCGCGGCACCGACCTTCATGTCGGCCATTTCGCCGCCCTTGAAGATCATCAGCGTCGGGATCGAGCGCACGCCGAACTGCGCGGCCAGCTCGGGATTCTCGTCGATATTGAGCTTGGCGATCTTGACCTTGCTGCCGAGTTCGATGGCGATGTCTTCCAGCGCCGGCGCGATCATCTTGCACGGGCCGCACCACTCCGCCCAGAAATCGACCACGACCGGCTCCTTGGCATCAAGCACATCGGTCTGGAAATTGCTCTTGTCGACCTTGACGGTGGCCATGCGAAAATCCTTTCGAGAGTTATTGTCGCACCAAATGTGGTGGTGATCGCGCCCTTCTTCAAGCAGCTGTTGTGTCACGCTCCCGTGAGTCGGGCAAGAGCGTCGTCCATGGCCGCCGGCGGCAGCTCGATCAATCGTGGCGCTTCGGTGAACAGCAGCGCCGCCGAGACCTGATGCCCGGGATAAAGCGGCTGGAGCAGCGCGCGATAGAGCGCGAGCTGCAGGACATAGGCCGGTGGAACGTCCGACAGGGTTGCAGGCGCCGGCCGGTTGGTCTTGTAGTCGACGATCGACACCTTGCCTGATGTGACCGCCAGCCGGTCGATCTTGCCAGAGATCGAGCGCAACTTGCCCTTCACCTCCAGGCTGCCCATGACCGCGACTTCGGCGCGCGACGATGACGCAAACAATGGAGCGAAACGGCTGTCGGCAAGGATCGCTGCCACCGAGGCCAAGGCCTTGTCGCGCTCGGCTTCAGGCCATTGCGCGCCGGCGCGCTTGAGGTAGCGTTCCGCGGCATCCCGGCGTTCGGCCTCGGCAATGCCCGGCAGCATCTGCAGCAATTTGTGCAGCGCCAGCCCTCGCGTCACGGCAAAGCCGGGCTCCTTCTCAGCGTCCAGCACCGGCGAGCCGGTGTCGATCACCGCTTGCTTGGCCTCGTCGATCAGCGCCGAGGCGCCGGACGGCGACAGCGGGCGCGGCAGGTCTTCGAAGGGCGGCAAGGGCTGGAACAGGGTCTTCGGCAACGGCTCGAACTGGTGCGTCTGCCGCGCCTCTTCGGCGGCCGCCTGTGCGACCGGCGGCAATTTTGTCACGTGAAACCGATGCGCGGTCTCGCCAGTGGCGGGGTGCTGCCGCTCTGCGCTTTCGGGGGCGCCGACCAGCGCGCGACTGACGATCGAATGCCAGGTGCCGGCATTCGGCGCCCGCTTGCCGTGATAGCCGCAGACGATCAGCCGGTCCTCGGCGCGGGTCATGCCGACATAGAGCAGCCGGCGGTATTCGTCGTCGGCCAGTTCGCGGGCGCGGACCGAAGCGGCCCGTGAAAAGCCATTGGCGACATCGCTGGCCGAACGCCAGAGATAACCCTTGCCGCGCCAATGGTCGCCCGAGCCATCGAACGGCATCAGTCGCGGCAGATGCTGGTCGCTGAACGGGGCGGACCCGCCATCGACCAGGAACACGACAGGCGCTTCCAGACCCTTGGCGGCATGCACGGTCATGACGCGAACCTCGTCGCGGGTCTGGTCCATTTCACGCTTGATCTCGGGGCCGGCATTCTCCAGCGTCGACAGGAAGGATTCCAGTCCCGGCAGGCCGGTCCGCTCCTCGGCCAGGCAGAAGCTCAGAAACTCGTCGAGGATGTCGCCGGCTTCCGGCCCGAGCCGCGCGATCATTTTCTTGCGCAGGCCGTCGCGGGCGAGAGCCCCGGCATAGAATTCGAACACCGGCTTGAATGCGGCTTCATCGGACCATGTGTCGAGCTGGGCAGCGATTGCGGCCAAGGCAGCGCTTTCGCCTGCTTGCTGCCTGAGCGAAGCGATCAGCGAGAAGCCGGACGGCCGCGCGCCGGCGAGCGCGAAAAGCATCTCTTCCGAAACATCGAAAATCGGGCTGCGCAGCACGGCTGCAAGCGACAGATCGTCCTCAGGCTGGACGAGGAAGTGACCGAGCGCGATCAGGTCCTTCACCGCGATATGGCCGGGCAGGCTGAGCCGGTCGGCGCCGGCGACCGGTATGTCGCGGCGCTTCAGCGCGCGTGTCAGCGCATGGACGAAGCGATCGCGCTTGCGCACCAGCACCAGCACGTCGCCGGGCCGAAGCTTCTTGCCGCGGCCTTCGATGACCTCGCCGGCGCCGATCCAGCCGGCAATGGTCGCCGCCACGTTTTCGGCAACACGCACCGCAGGCGCATGGGCGTGGTCGACGGCTTGCGTCCAGTCGTCGGGTTCGTCGACGACGTCGGCGCCGATCGACGGCCAGACCTCGACATAGCCCGGCGCATCGCTGCGGATCGCCTTGTGGTTCAGCGGGTCGGGATCGTGGCTGATGCCGCGCCGCACGACTGGGTCGGCAAAGACACGGTCCACCGCCGCAAGCACGTCGTCGGTCGAGCGGAAGGACCAGGTCAGTTTGAGATCGGCGAAGGCGGCGTTGGCGTCGCGCACCCTTCCGGCAAACAGGAGCCTTGAGTCGGCGAAGGAGTCGGGCGCCGCCCCTTGAAAGGAATAGATCGACTGTTTTTCGTCGCCGACGGCAAAGACCGTGCGGTGGACCGTGTCGCGCGCGCCGAGCCCCGCAAAGAATTCTTCCGCCAGCCGTTTCACCACCTCCCATTGGTCGGGACTGGTGTCCTGCGCCTCGTCGAGCAGGATATGGTCGATGCCCTGGTCGAGCTTGTATTGCACCCATGGACCGGCGTCGGGCCGCGCCAGGAGATTGACCGTTCGGGTGATGAGGTCGTTGAAATCGAGGAAGCCGCGGGCGCGCTTCAAGTGTTCGTAACGGGCGATCAGCCAGTCGGCGATGGTCAGCGCGGCACGTGTGCCCTCCAGCATCCTGAACAAGGCCAATCGGTCGGAGATTTCGACGATGGCATCGGCCGCTGACAGATAGCGCTCGGCAAGATCCGGCAGCCGGTCGAGCAATGCCTTCTTGAACGGCTTTGCCGGCTCATAAGGCTCGCCATCGGTTCGCAGGAAGGCTTTTGCCAGCAGATGCAGCCGGCGAACCGGATCGTCCTCGGCGAAGGCAAGACGAGCATAGGGCAGAAGGTTGTTGAGCACCATGCGGGCATCGGCGGCTTCAGCAGCAGCGGCAAAGGTGATGAAATAGTCCGGCAGGAAGCCCGGCAGCGGCCAGACAGACGCCGCCAGGCCTTCGGCGGTCTGGCCGGCGCGAAACTTGAACTCGTCGAACAGCGCCCGGAAGCCATCGCCGCCGGCAGCAGCGATGAAGGCGCGTAGACCGTCGCGCTTGCGCACGATCTCGGCCAGCAACGCATCAAGCCCATGTTCGCCGCCGCGTTCCAGGATGGTGGCGAAAGCCTCGGCCAGCCCCGCATCGCCGGCGGCCGTGCCCGAGATCATGTCACGGCGGGCGGCGGCGAAGAGCGACGCCTCCATCTGCGGATCGAGCATTTCGAAATGGGCCGGTATGTTGGCCTCCAGCGGGAACTGGTGCAGCACCGATTCGCAGAAGGCGTGGATGGTCTGGATCTTCAGCCCGCCGGGTGTCTCCAGCGCCTCGGCGAACAGCCGGCGGGCGCGGCGCATGGTTTCGCGATCGGGCTGGCGACCGTCCAGCGCCTCTATCCTTGTCGCCAGTTCTGCGTCGCCAAGCGCTGTCCATTCCGACAATGTCGAAAACACCCGGTTCGACATGTTGGCGGCGGCGGCGCGGGTGTAGGTCAGGCACAGGATCTTCGACGGATCGGTGCCGCGCAGCAAGAGCCGGATGACACGCTGGGCCAGCACATGGGTCTTGCCCGATCCGGCATTGGCCGACACCCAGGCGGAATTTTGCGGATCAGACGCGCTTGCCTGGCTGACGGCGGTATCGGTCGGGATGGGATACGCCTTCTTCATGCCTCCCCTCCCTCGTCGTCCGCGTCGCCGCCGGCAGACCATTCGAGCACGCGGGCGAGATGGTCGTAGTCGCCGTCGGTCTCGCCCTCACGGAACGGTAGCGCGCGCGACAAATAGCCGGTCGTCGGGTCGGCATAGTGGATCAGCAGCTTTTCGAGCCGCGCCCAGGCCTCCTCGGCAAGATCGGCGGCGGTTCGCGGCTTGCGGTTGTATTCGAGGATGGATTCCTCGAACACCTCGCCGTTCGGCTTCAGCCTGATGAAGGCCAACTGCGACGGCTCGCGTGCGCCAAGCCCCTCGAAGGCGCCGCGCCTGAGCAGCGCGCCTTCGAGCGCAAGTTGCGGCGAAAGCAGCGTATGAGCCTGCGCCTTGGACGGCGAGGAGCCGGTCTTGTAATCCAGGATGTCGGCCATGCCGCCGGCCAGGAGATCGACACGATCGGCATAGCCGGACAGCGTCACGCCGGACTGGCCGACTTCGGTTTTCTCGGCGCGCTCCTCGGCATGCCGCATTGTCACGGCGAAGGCGCGGCCGCGCTCCCATTCGATGATGCCGGCGGCGAGCTTTTCGAAACGCGGCCACCACACCGCCTCGACATCGGGAGGAAGGGCCGCCTCGGCAAAGCATGCGCGGCCGGCGGCAATGAGACCGTCCAGCGCCTCCGGCACAAGCGGATCGGCCACGGTCCGCGAAAAAAGATGCAGGATGGCGTGAAACAGCGTGCCGCGTTCGGCAGCGCCCGGGTCGCGGATGACCGGGTCGAGCGGCATCAGGCGCAGGATCCTCCTGGCATAGATCGCGTAAGGGTCGCGGCGCAGCGTCTCGATCTCGGTGACCGAGAAATGTTGCGGCCGCACAACCAGCGGCGGCTTCGGCTGCGGCCGCGGTGCGAAGTCTCTTCTTTCGCCGGCATCAAGCGCACGGGCCCAGAACAGGAATTCATCACCACGCCGGCGAAGCACCGCCGCATGCTCCTTGCCGATGAAGGTCAGCAGGCGCTGCAGCCAGCGCGACGGCACTGCCGGCGCGTCGCCGGAGCGGGCGGAGCGCGCCAGCACCACTTTGTTCGCCCCCATCGCCATCTGGAAATCATGGGCGGCCAGGCCGATGCGCCGTTCGGGCGGCTCGAGATCGATGCCGGTCTTCATCAGCCGGGACATGAAGCGGTCGCTTTCCGGCTTGCGTGGCCACACGCCTTCGTTGAGTCCGCCGACGACCAGCGTGTCGACGTTTTGCAACCGGGCTTCCAGCGCACCCCAGATGGTGATGTTCCTGTCGGTCCCTTGTGCCGCCTTGACCGTCTCGGGCGCGATCAGCGCCTCCATCATTTCGGGCCATTCGTCGGCCGCGAAGGAGAACGACGCCGAGGCAGCGACCAGCCCGCGCAACAGCTCGGCGAGCTTTTCACCGGTATCGCCGGCATAGAGTTCGCTCAGGCTGCCATCCGCGGTTCGGCCAAGACTTTCGAGCGCGACGACGCTGGCCCGCACAAGCGTGGCAAGATCGGCATTCTCCTCGTCGCGATAGGCAACCAGCGGCGCAAGCGCGGCGGTTAGCCGGACCAGCAGGTCGCGGGCTTCTTCGATGCGCCTGACCGAAAGCCGCGATCGCCAGAAGGGCGGGCGGCGATTGCCGCCGACGTCGAATTCGAGGAGCCGGGCATCGAAGAGCTCCGGCAGCGAGGCGACGTCGGGGCGGCCAGTGCCGCCGCGCAGCGCCACCAGTTCGACGATCTCCGCCGCGTGACGGACGCTTGTGCGTTCCAAGCCGAGGCCAAGCAGCGGGTGCTTGAGCAGCGACAGCAAGGCCACGGGATCGCCGGGGCGGAACGCCGCCTGAAGCGCCAGTCTGAGCAGGCCGGCGGCTGGCGTGTTGATGAGCGGTGTGCCGCCCGAATCGTCAGCGACGACACCAAACCGCAACAGCTCGACCGAAACGCGCCGCGCCAGGGCGCGGTCGCCGGTGACGAGCGCGGCGCGTTGGCCGGGCTGTTCGACGGCGCGTTTGAGCGCGACGGCAATCGCCACTGCTTCGTCGCGCTCGCCGGCGGCTTCGAGCAGCGTCACGTCGGCGAAGGCCTCGGTGATATCGCCTGAAGTAAAGCGGGCGCGCGTCTCGACCCACAGCTCGGTGGTCTCCGCCGGCCGCAGCGCCTCGCCGACAAGTGCGGCGCGCACCGCGAGCGGCCTTTCGGCAACGGCGATCTCCTCGACATCGCCGCGCAGCACGCCGATCTTGCCGATCAGTTTTGCCAGGCCATATTGCGGGTGTCCAAGCAAGGCCGGCCGTGCGCCGGGCACCGCAATTGCGTGGAATGACGGCTCATCCAGCATCAGGTCGAGGCCGCGCAGCACGACGGCGCCGCTGGGCAGGTCGGCGATCACCGCAAGCAGTTCGGCGGTGGCGGGAATAGACCCGGTGGAGCCGGCGGCGATGACCGGCCCAGTCGGCGGATTGCGCTTCAGCCGCGCCGCTTCCAGCCTTATCAGCGCATTGCGATGGGCGGCCGGGTTGGAGCGATTGCGTTCCTCGAGGAGATTCGGCCAGTTTTCGGTGACGATGCTCAGGAAGTCGAGCGTCACTTGCCACCAGCCGGCGAGGTTGCCGGTCACCAGATCGGCAAGCCTGTTCCAGTCCGTGCCTTCCGTCTCGATCTCGTCCATCAGCCGGGACAGGTCGCGCGCCAGCCAGATGGCGTCGGCGGCCGACGCCGGCACGACGATCTCCTCGTCGAAAAGTGCCGCGACATGCGCCGGCAGGCGGCGTTTCCAGGCGCGCACCAGCGGCGCCAGCAGCAGCAGGCGCTCGATCGCGGCGATCGGCGGCGCGAGGTCGATGGCGGCCGATGCGTCGGCCTCGAACGCGGCTTCGTCCTCGTCGAATTCGCCGAGCGGGCGGATGACCGGTAGTATCGCCGAGCGGCCACCCAGAAGGTCGACGAAGACGCCGCGCAGCGCCCGCGCGGCGCGGCGCGTCGGCACGTAGATGGTGGCGTCGGCCAGCGCCAGCGGGTCGCCGTCGAAGCGGAATCCGGGAACGAGCCGCCCTGACAGCAAGGCCTCGGCCAGCGTCGGCAGAAACGGCGCTCCGGGCGGGATCGAGAAAACGCGGCGGGAGCCGCTCATTTCAACTCGGTAAGAGCGTTGGTCGACTCAGCAAGAGCGGCGGCAACCGCCGCTTCCGCAAGCGGAATGGCGTCGGGCGTCCCGACGGTGATCCATTGGCCGTGCATCGGCATGCCGAACAGGCGGCCGGCAGCGATGGCCGCATCGAAATAGGCGTTGAGCGAGTGTGGGCCGGCCGGCGCATCCCTAAAAAGCCTGGGATGGACGATCGCCGCGCCGGCATAGATCAGGCCGGTCGGGTCGCCTTTCGAACGCCGCAAAGCGCCGTCCGGCGCCATCAGGAAATCCGTGCCGCCGCTGTGCCCGGTTGCTGACTGGAGATCTGCAAGCATCAGCAGAATATCCATTTTCGCCGCGTCCCACACAAGGGCGAGGCGGGCAAGGTTGGGCACGCCGCTGTCGATCCAGAAAGTGTCGGCGTTGACGATGTAAAAGGGAGCCCCTCCCAGTTCCGGCAAAGCATGGACGATACCGCCGGCGGAATCGAGCAGTGTTTCGCTTTCGTCGGAAATAACGACCCGCGGCGCGCGGCGCGCGGCGACGTGGGCGACGATCTGCTCGGGAAAATAATGGACGTTGACGATGGCCTTGTCGACGCCGGCACGAGCCAGGCTGTCCAGGCTCCAGTCGAGCAACGTCTTGCCTGATATCCTGACCAGCGGTTTCGGCATTGTGTCGGTGATTGGCCGCATGCGCTTTCCCAGCCCGGCGGCAAGCACCATTGCGGTTTTGGGGCGTGTCGTCACAGCGGCCGCTCCTCCAGCAGCCCGTGGGCGGTATAGAAATCTCGCAGGCCGGCCAGTGCCGGATGCGCCAGCGCCCGCCGTAGATAATCGCGAATGCGCGGCAGATGTTTTAGATAATAGGGCTTGCCGTCGCGCTTTTCGAGCCGGACGAAAATGCCGAGGATCTTCGAATTGCGCTGCGCCGCCATGATCGCATAGGTCTCGACGAATTCCTCTTCGTTAAAAGCGCCGGCCTTATGGCGCGCAGCGATGTAGGCGACGAGCGTCCGCCGCTCGATCTCAGGCGAGATCGTAACCCGGGCATCCATGGCGAGCGAAGCGAGATCGTAGGCGGAAGGGCCGATCAGCGCGTCCTGGACATCGACGATGCCGAGGCGATCGTGACCGGAACGATTGCCGCGCCAGATGATGTTGGGCGAATGAAAGTCGCGCAGCATGAGCGTGTATTCGCGCCCCTCCAGCCGGTCGAGGGCCGCGTTCCATTCCTTGGTATAGCCGGTGCGCAAGGCATCGCTTGCCGGGCCGCCTGTGATCGCCGGCACATACCAGTCGAGCAGCAATTCGGCTTCGATCATCATGGCGTCGCGGTCGAAAGGCGGCACATCGTGAAAGACGCCGGGCGCGGCCTCGATGCGATCGGGCCACGTCTTGCCGTGCATCATGGCAAGCAGTTCGGCCGCCGCCGCGTAGCGCTCCGCCAGCGGTTGACCGTGCTGGCCGAGAAATCCCTCCGAGCCGAGATGCTCCATGAGAAGAAAGCCCTGGTCCAGGTCCTGCGCTTGGATTTCCGGGGCGCTGACGCCGCCGGCCCGCAATGCCCGATCGATGGCGACGAAGGCCGCGACGGATTGTCCGGTGTGGGCGATCACCGCATAGGGCTTGCCATCGCGGACCGGCGGCCCGAGCACCAGCCGCGGCGAGTTCATCAACACGCGCGGCGGCAGGCCGGCCAGCGAGACGACCTCATAGGAGCGGGCCGAGGCGTCGCCGATAAAATAGCGTCTCTGCGCTTTACCCCAGCCGGCTTTTTCCAAAAAATTGCGCATGGCCAGCGAGCGCGCCGCGCGCTCGAAGGCAGCGCCTCGTCCCGACAATCTCGCCAGGCGTCCGTCGTCCTGATGGACGAGTTCGATCAGCACCGAAGTCTTTGGCAAATAGGCCGCTGCCCGCTCCGGCCATTCGACCAGGGCAGCGCCTTGCGCCAGCGCCTCGTCGAAACCCAGTTCGTCCAGTTCGGACGACGCGGACAGGCGGTAGAGGTCGAAATGATGGACGGGGACGCGCGCCTCATAGCTCTGGACCAGCGTGAAGGTCGGGCTCGGCACGTCGAGACCGGCCTCGTCGGTCATTGCCCTGATCAGCGCCCGCGCCAAACTCGACTTGCCGGCGCCGAGATCGCCCTTGAGAGCCAGCACGTCGCCGGGGCGCAGAGACATGGCCAGATCCTCGCCCAGCCCTGCGGTCGCAGCCTCGTCGGCGAGAAAGCGCTCCAGCACCATGCCTGCCATCGAGCGCGCTACTCGGCCGCCGCGCGGATGCCGGACGGCGTGTCGGGAAAGGCACAAATGACGGTGGTGCCGATGTCCTTGCCGGTTTCGATGCGGACACTGCCGCCATGCAGCTCGACAAAGCTCTTGACTATCGACAGGCCGAGGCCAGGGCCGCGCCGGCGGCCGCCATTGGTGCGCGGTTCGAAACGGCGGAACACCGAATCGAGCAGGTCCGGCGGCATGCCAGGACCATCGTCGTGAACGGAGAATTCCACGCCTTCGGCAAGCGAGCGGCAGGCGAGCGTGATGGTGCTCGCCTCCGGTGCGTAGTTCGCGGCATTGCTCAGCAGGTTGTAGAGGATCTGGCGGATGCGGATTTCGTCGCCGTGGAACGTCTTTGGCGCAGTGGCCGCATCGATCTTGAGCCTGATCGCATGCTCCTCCAGCCGGTCGGCAACAAGCTCGGCAGCGGCAGCGATGGTCCGGTCGACGTGAACTTCGGAGATATCGAGTTCCATGATGCCGGCATCCACGGTCGCCAGGTCGAGGATGTCGTTGACGATGGTGAGCAGGACCGAGGAAGACGAGCTGACATGCTCGACATATTCGCGCTGCTTCTGGTTCAATGGCCCGGTCGAGGGCAGCGAAAGCAACTCGGTGAAGCCGATGATGTTGGTCAGCGGCGAGCGCAGTTCGTAGGAGACGTGCTGCACAAACTCGTTCTTGAGCTGGTCGGATTTTTCCAGTGCCTCGTTCTTGTCCTTCAGCGCCCGCTCGACATTGACGCTGTCGGTGACGTCGACGAAGGTCATCATCACCTGACCGTTGGGCAGCGGGATCATCGCGTAGCGCAGCACGGTGCCGTTGTTCAGCTCGGTCTGGCCGTGGCGGTCGCGGCGCTCGTCGTCGAAACCGGTGACGGCGGCAACGAACCCGCGCCAGGGGCTGTCGGCGGCGCGCCGGTCGCACAGATCGCGGATCGTGGAGACGTGAACGTTGGGCTTGGCGGCGCCGGCGTCGAGCCCCCAAAGTGCTGCGAATGCCGGGTTCGACAATCTGAGCCTGCCGTCGGGGCCGAACACGGCCACGCCTTCGGCAAGATTGTCGAGCGTCTCGCCCTGGACCCGCACCGCGGTCTGGTAGCGGCTTTCAAGGTCCATCTTCTCGGTCAGGTTCTCGAATACCCAGGTGACGCCACCTTTGGGCTGCGGATTGGCGACGACGCGGATGGTCTTGCCGTCCGGCAAATGCCACCAATGCTCCTGCGACTCGACCGCGCGATAGGCGCCAAGCAGGCTTTCCTTCCAGCGCCGCCATTCGGGCTGCTCGGCGATCTTGCCTTCGCTGCGCAGCCGGTCGAGCAACAAGGCGTTGTCCGGAGCGCTGTGCAGGAAGCCGCTGTCGAGACCCCATAGCTTCTGGAACGCCTGGTTGAAAAACCGCAGTTTTTCGTCGGTATCGAAAATCGCCACGGCGGTGTTGAGTTGGTCGAGCGTGTCGGCATGGCTCCGCACGGTCCGCTCATATTCGCTACGGATCGTTTCGATGGCGCTGGTGTCGCAGGCGAGACCCGCCGAGCCGTCCGCGCCGGCGAAATCGGTCACGGCGAACATGCGGCGGTCGCCTTCGATCACGGTGGAAAGCGCCTGCTCGAAGACGGGATGCGACTTGTGCTGCGCAGCGATCGCATCGCGCGCCTGGCCGCCCAGGAATTCCTTCGCGTCGCGAACCGCAGCTTCGGCGTTTTCCGCCTCGACCGCCCTGGCATAGGCGCGGTTGACCCATTTCAGCCGCCCGTCCGCCGAGCGCAGCCAGGCTGGCATGCTGAGTGCGTTGAAAAGACCGAGCATGGTGTCATAGTCGGCGGCAAGGCGCTGGTTCTCGATTCTTAGCCTGGCCTCGCTTCGCTGCGTTTCAGAGAGCGAGACGAAGCGGACGAGCACGTGTGATGCGCTCTTGCGGCCGTGCACTTCGAGCGGCGCCCCGGCCTGTGATTCGATGACGAGGTCGAACGGCTTCGCCTTTTCTCGCAATCCCGCCACGGCATTTTCGAGCGCCGCCGCCGAGCGCGGCATCAGCCAACGGCCGAAGGCGAGGAAGGCGGCCCGGTCTTCCGGAGCGCCGCTTTCAACCGGCAATGTCCCGACGAGCTCGGGCTTCTTGTTTTCCGCGGCCCATACGACGACACGCTGGTCGCGCAGGTTGAGCAGCGCCTCGGAGCGCTGCAGCGCAGCGTTGACGTCGGCCAAGCGGGCTCTGAGTTCGCCATTCTGGGCCGAGGTGCGCGCCCGTTCGCGGATCAGGAAAATGGCCGAGACAAGTGCCGCGCCCATGACGCCGACAAACATGGCGAGTTGCATGACCTCGACGGTGCTGACCGACAGTCCGGCTTTGGACGCAGCCGCGGGGGGCGCAGCAGCGGCTCCAGCATGTGCCGAAAGGCCAAGCAGCGGACCGGCGAGCGCGGAAGAGGCAAGCAATTTTCCGACGCGGGCGCCGGCGCGCCATAAGAGGCTTCCGCCTCTGGCAGCGGAACCCACCGAATCGTTGTGGCCGCCGGAAACGGCCTGTCCCGCGCAAGGCGGGTAATCCCCCGGCATGTCCTGGTCCTCTTCGCCGCCTGAATGCAAGACCGCCCTGATGCGGGTGTCGGCCCTCGTCCCCGAACCCCGCGAATCAGCACCATAGCGCTTGCGCGAATCGGCGTGAAGAATCAATCGGCGCAAAAATAAAGCCGGGCGAAAAGTCAATCGCCCGGCGTCAATATCTAGTGGTAATCTCAGCTGTGGTTAATAGCGGTAGTGTTCCGGCTTGAACGGTCCCTGCGGGGTCACGCCGATATAGGCTGCCTGCTCGCTGGACAATTCGGTGAGCCGGGCGCCGAGCTTGTCGAGATGCAGGCGCGCGACCTTTTCATCGAGATGCTTCGGCAGGACATAGACCTGGTTCTGATACTGGCCAGGCTTGCTGTACAGCTCGATCTGGGCCAGCACCTGGTTGGTGAAGGACGCCGACATGACGAAGCTCGGGTGGCCGGTGGCGTTGCCGAGATTGAGCAGGCGGCCTTCCGACAAAAGGATCATCCGCTTGCCGTCCGGGAAGGTGATCATGTCGACCTGCGGCTTGATGTTGGTCCACTTCAGATTGCGCAGCGACGCCACCTGGATCTCGTTGTCGAAGTGGCCGATATTGCCGACGATCACCATGTCCTTCATCGCCCGCATATGGTCAATGGTGACGACATCCTTGTTGCCGGTGGTGGTGATGATGATGTCGGCGGTTGGGGCGGCATCTTCGAGGGTGACGACTTCGAAGCCGTCCATCGCCGCCTGCAATGCGCAGATCGGATCGACCTCGGTGACCTTGACGCGGGCGCCGGCGCCCTTGAGCGACGCCGAAGAGCCCTTGCCGACGTCGCCATAGCCGCAGACGACCGCAACCTTGCCGGCCATCATCGTGTCGGTGCCGCGGCGAATGCCGTCGACCAGCGATTCCTTGCAGCCATATTTATTGTCGAATTTCGACTTGGTTACGCTATCGTTGACATTGATCGCCGGGAACGGCAGCAGGCCCTTCTTCTGCAACTGATAGAGCCGGTTGACGCCGGTGGTGGTCTCTTCGGTGACGCCGCGGATCGCTTCCTTCTGCTTGGTAAAGAAACCGGGCGATGCCGCCATCCGCTTCTTGATCTGGGCAAACAGGATTTCTTCCTCCTCGCTGCCCGGATTGGAGAGCACATCCTCGCCGGCTTCGGCGCGCGCGCCGATCAGGATGTACATGGTGGCGTCGCCGCCATCGTCGAGGATCATGTTGGAGGTGCCGCCATCGGCCCACTGGAAGATCTTGTCGGTGTAGACCCAGTAGTCCTCGAGCGACTCGCCCTTCACCGCGAAGACCGGAATGCCGGCCTCGGCGATGGCCGCGGCCGCATGGTCCTGGGTCGAGAAGATGTTGCAGGAGGCCCAGCGAATCTCGGCGCCGAGCGCCTTCAGCGTTTCGATCAGCACCGCCGTCTGGATGGTCATGTGCAGCGAGCCGGTGATGCGCGCGCCCTTGAGCGGCTGCGCCTTGCCGAATTCTTCGCGGCAGGCCATCAGGCCCGGCATTTCGGTTTCGGCGATCTCGATCTCCTTGCGGCCCCAGCCGGCAAGCGAGATGTCGGCGACCACATAGTCATTGCTACCCGTCATGGCAGTGCTCCGATCAAGAATTGTCTTCGGGATGCGCCCGCGCCGGAAGGCGTGTCGAAGGGCGCGAGTTGCCGGCCTGACTAGCAGATCGTCGGTCGGACGACAATGGGATATAAAGAAATCTTTATCCGTGCATGTCTTTGGGGCGCACCGGCGCGAAACCGGAATCGATTATCGGAAGCATGATGCGAAAATTCAAAGTGCTAGTGGATAGAGTCTAACGCTTGGTGCCCGCGTCTGGCGGCAAAGAAGATCTTGGCGGGGTCGGCGGCGGAAACCACAGGGTAGCTTGGGCCAAAATTGATTTGACAGTAGGCCATCCCAAGCGCCGAGTCTTTATTGCGCGCATGCGCGCACGTTTGGACTAAGGAGGAAAACCCCATGGAAGAGATCAATCGTCGGTCTGCATTGACGATCGGTCTAGCGACAGCCGCCGCGACGCCTCTATTCGCTTTAGCGACGCCCGCGGGAGCCGCAGAGATCGTCCCGACATATGGCCCAAATGACGGTAAGGAGCTTGCCCCCGGCGTTCGCATAGTGGAAGTAGGCACCTGGGACTCGGATATGACAGGCATCAAAAGCATTCTAGTGCTCGATGCAGTATTCCAACCTGGGGCTGCCGACAAAGAATCCGTCATGGACAACGACATGGTCTGTTTTATCACCGCTGGTGAGTTCACCATCAAGAAGACGAACCCCGACAAGGAATTTAACGTTAAGAAAGGTGAGTACTATACCTGCGGCAAAGGCAAAACGGACCAGGCCACGAACATAAGCAAGGAAGTCGGGATCCACCGGATCTCCGTTCTGATACCTGCCTAAGCGTTTCTCCTTGGGGGGGCGCCCAACTGAGGTGGCCTTCCCCCTCTTAACGCATGTCTGACAAGCCCATTCGTCTCGCATGCGCTCTTATGTTGGGCGGAAACCACTAGATGTGAGCGTCTTTTGCGCGTCCAACGGACGCGCGGCGCTCCAGGCGTCAGGCCTCCTCGCCGAAGCGGGAGGCGACCAGTTGCTCCAGCGCGTCGATGACCTGCTCGGCCTCCGGGCCGCTGGCGGTGACGCGGATCGAATAGCCGGGGCTTGCCGCCAGCATCATGAGGCCCATGATCGAGGTGCCACCAACCGTGACGCCGTCCTTCTCGACCTGGACGGAGGCGTCGAAGCCGCTGGCGACCTGAACGAACTTTGCCGAGGCGCGGGCATGCAGGCCACGCTGGTTCACGATTGGAAATTCCCGGACGATGTCACCCTTGTTGGCCGACAGGGCGCTCATTTGCTGCTCAGAAGCTGGCTGGCGACATTGATGTATTTGCGGCCGGCCGCCTGCGCCTCATCCAGCGCAGCGCTCATATTGTCGCCCTTGCGAATGCTGGACAGCTTGATCAGCATCGGCAGGTTCATGCCGGCAATGACCTCGGTACGACCGGATTCCATCACCGAAATTGCAAGATTGGAAGGCGTGCCGCCGAACATGTCTGTCAAGACGATGACGCCCGCTCCCGTGTCGACACGGGCGACGGCATCGATGATGTCGCTGCGGCGCTGCTCCATATCGTCATCGGCGCCGATCGCCACGGTCTCGAAACTGTCTTGTGGCCCGACGACATGTTCCACGGCATGGCGGAATTCGGCGGCCAGTTGACCGTGCGTTACAAGCACGAGTCCGATCATTCGTTGGTGGCTCCCGTCATCGCCGCTTCATAGGCGTTTCATGCTCGCCGGCCTTTTCTGGCGGCGGGAGCGCTATCTTGTCGACGCGAGGCGCGTTGACAAGCCCAAAATTGCACAGGCACAGGCCATTTTGACGCATTGCAGCAACAATTCGAAATCGCATCATACGAAAGGCGCAATTGGCAGCCGCGCCATCACGGCCGGCAAGGCCGCCGGAACATTACGTTCGGCAAGATCGATACGCGGCAGCGGACAGCCCGCGATGGCCTCGCTGGCATCTTCCTGGAAGCGGTCCATTTCGCTTGCCGGGACCAGCCGGACGCAGAGGTCGATTACGCCGCCGGGCTCGAACGACAATGGCCGCGGGCCGAATCCGGGCACCTCGGCGAGGCCGGCGATGGGAGCGGGCACCCGGCAGACCAGCCGCCCCGCGTGATCGGCCGCGAGGAGCCTGTCGTCACCGATCAGCCG
Source organism: Mesorhizobium sp. WSM4848 (assembly GCF_055811375.1). Lineage (NCBI taxonomy): Bacteria > Pseudomonadati > Pseudomonadota > Alphaproteobacteria > Hyphomicrobiales > Phyllobacteriaceae > Mesorhizobium > Mesorhizobium sp. WSM4848. Next base: position 58,581 of record NZ_JBVVPX010000010.1, on the reverse strand, counting down.
CGAAAACAATCCACGTTGGCGGCAATGATCGATGAGGGCGAGCGCCAGCGTCGTCTTGCCCGAGCCGGACGGTCCCGTGATGAGGACACCACGCTCGCCGATCAGGATCGCCGTGCCGTGAATGTTCTCAGCCTGCACAGTTGGATCAGGCATTATCGTGCCTGAAAAAAACCGGTTCCCACTTTTCGGGTTCATGCGTCAGCCTTCCGCCGGCAGTGTCACGACGAAACGCGCGCCCTTGATCTCGCCGGGTTTGGTGCCCGGGATGTTCTCGGCGGTCAGCGTCCCGCCATGGGCTTCGACGATCTGCCTGCTGATCGACAGGCCAAGACCCGAGTTCTGGCCGAACGCCTCGCCGGCCGGCCGGTCGGTGTAGAAGCGCTCGAAGATGCGGTCGATGTTGTCGGCCCTTATACCGGGACCATTGTCGTCGACGGTTATGATGTTGACCTTGCCGGCGCGCGCCAGCGATATGGCGATGTGGCCGCGCTCCTCAGGAACGAAGGAGCGGGCATTCTCGATCAGATTGGTGATGACCTGGCCGATCCTCAGATCATGGCCGGCGACGAAGTAGCCTTTGACGCCCTGCGGCAGTTTGGCGACCTTGAACTCGATGTCGACCGTCTTCTTGTTGCGCGTGGCCGTGCGCGAAACGTCGACCAGATCCGTGATGAATTTCTTGAGATCCACGGTTCCTGCGTCTTCGCGCGCGAGCTCGGCGTCAAGGCGGGAGGCATCGGAAATGTCGGTGATGAGACGGTCCAGCCGCCTGACGTCGTGCTGGATGATCTCCATCAGCCGCGCGCGCGACGCCTCGTTCTTGGCCAGAGGCAGGGTCTCTACCGCGCTGCGCAGCGAGGTCAGCGGGTTCTTCAATTCGTGCGAGACGTCAGCCGCGAAACTTTCGATCGCCTCGATGCGGGCGTAGAGCGCATTGGTCATGTCGCGCACGGCGATCGACAGATTGCCGATCTCGTCCTGCCGATCCGAGAAGTCCGGGATTTCCTCGCGGTTCTTGACGCCGCGCCGCACCCTGACCGCCGCCGCCGACAGCCGGCGCAGCGGGTTGGCGATGGTCGAAGCAAGCAGCATCGACAGGATGGCGGTGACAAGGGCGGCGATGCCGAAGACGCGCAGGATCGCCTTGCGCTCGGCCGCGACGATCTTGTCGATGTCGCCGCCTTCCGTCGACAGCATCAGCACGCCGAGGACGGCGCGGAAGCGCTGAATCGGCACGGCGACCGAAACAATCTGCTCGCCCTGTTCGGAGATCCGGACGATGGTCGACGGGCTGCCGGTAAGCGCCTTGACCACCTCCGGAAATGCAGCGCCGTTGCCACCGGGCTGCTCATGGTAGACCGGCAGCGCGGTGTTGCGGAAGAAGTCGAAGACGAATTTCTGGATTCGCTCGAGAAGATCGGGCTCTTCCTTGTCGGTCGGCGGCAGATCGTAGCGAAGGATCTGGCCACGCGAATAGAGGTGGCGCGAATCGAGCAGCAGATTGGCATCGCGGTCATAGATCCGGGCGCGCGTCCGCGTCGGCGAAATCAAGCGCCTGAGCACCGGCGCGACCCGCTCCGGATTGATCGGAAAGTCGAGATTGTCGAGCTGATCGGAGCCGGGGCCCAGGCTTTCGCCGGCCTGCAGTTCAAGCAGCTTTTCCGGATCGATGCTGATCGAGTCGGTCTCGACCGTCGCCGATGCCGCGATCGCGCCGGCAATGATCTCGCCCTGGGTCATCAGGCTCTCGACGCGGGCATCGATCAGCCCGTCGCGAAACGTGTTGAGGTAGAGGATGCCGGTGACCAGGACGGCCAGGCCGGCGAGGTTGAGGAAGAGAATGCGCCGCGTCAGGCTGGAAAAGATATGGTGGCCGAGGAAGCGGCGCATCGGCACCGTGATCCTCGACAGGAATGCGGGCAGAATCCGCGACGGGCGCCGGGCGCCCGTCCGTCTCACTCGCTCTACGTCCACTGCCATCGAATAGCAGCCCCCACTGTATTCATGCTTCGCGGAACCGATATCCGACTCCGTAAAGGGTTTCGATCATCTCGAAGTCATCATCGACGGCCTTGAACTTCTTGCGAAGCCGCTTGATGTGACTGTCGATGGTGCGGTCATCGACATAGACCTGCTCATCATAGGCCGAATCCATCAGCGCATCACGGCTTTTTACCACACCGGGGCGTTGGGCCAGAGAATGCAGGATCAGGAATTCGGTGACGGTAAGCGTCACCGGCTCGCCTTTCCAGGTGCAGGTGTGGCGCTCCTGGTCCATAACAAGCTGGCCGCGCTCGAGCGAACGGGCCTGCTGGTTGGGCGTCTTGGCCGACGCCTCGCGGGCGCTGGCACGGCGCAGCACGGCGCGAACCCGCTCGACCAGAAGACGCTGCGAGAAGGGTTTGCGGATAAAGTCGTCGGCGCCCATCTTGAGGCCGAAAAGCTCATCGATCTCGTCGTCCTTGGACGTCAGGAAGATCACCGGCAGGTCGGATTTCTGGCGCATCCGGCGCAGAAGTTCCATGCCGTCCATGCGCGGCATCTTGATGTCGAGGATGGCGAGATTCGGCGGGCGCGCCGCCAGACCTTCTAGCGCCGACGCCCCATCCGTATAGGTTTCGACGCGATACCCCTCCGATTCGAGGGCGATCGACACCGAAGTCAGAATGTTGCGGTCGTCGTCGACAAGCGCGATTGTTGCCATTTCAAGTGGCTCCCTCATGAGCTGTCCCTTCTTTGGTCGAGAAGGGGCTTTTGCAGGACAAATTAGGTACAAAATGTGGCACAGGCTTCGTCCGCTGTCACGAGCGGCATGCCGGCGGCCACAATCTCACCTCAACATGGATTGGATCGATAAAGACCGCCAATCCTTTGGGCACCCACCTGATTTTTCGCACATATAAACGATTTAAACAACTTTCAAAATATTTAAATCGATTAAATATTTGATATCATTTGGCTTTTCTGGTTCTGACCGTTACAGTCTCCATCGTTGGGGGCTCCGGAAGTTCGCCGGCCAGGATGCTGCAATCGAAGAAGGAACCCCTCATGTCGGAAGCCGGCAAACGCAATCCCGCATGGGCGATCGACCGGATCGGCCTGAAAACCACCGGCGCGGTGCGCTATAATTTCGGCGAGGCCGTCCTTTACGAGGAGGCGATCCGCCGCAGCGAGGCCCGGCTTACCGCGCATGGCGCGCTGGTCGCCGAGACCGGGCAGCACACCGGCCGCTCGCCCAAGGACAAATTCGTCGTGCGCGACGAGACCACCGGGCCGCATGTATGGTGGGACAACAACAAGGCGATTTCGCCGGCCCAGTTCGATACGCTGCTCGCCGATTTTCGCGCCCATGCGGCGGACAAGGATCTTTATGTGCAGGACCTGGTCGGCGGCGCAGATGAGGATTTGAAGCTGACGACCCGGGTCGTCACGGAGCTTGCCTGGCACTCCTTGTTCATCCGCAATCTGCTCATTCGTCCGGAAGCCGCCGAGCTCGAGCATTTTGTGCCCGACTTGACGATCATCGACCTTCCGTCGTTCCGTGCCGATCCCGTCCGCCACGGTACCCGAACCGGAACGGTGATCGCCGTCGATCTGACGCGCATGATCGTGCTGATCGGCGGCACCTCCTATGCCGGCGAAATGAAAAAATCGGTGTTCACCGTGCTCAACTATCTCTTGCCGGCGAAGGGCGTGATGCCGATGCATTGCTCGGCCAATGAAGGCGCCGGCGGAGACGCGGCCATCTTCTTCGGCCTCTCGGGAACCGGCAAGACGACGCTGTCGGCCGATCCGTCGCGCACGCTGGTCGGCGACGACGAGCACGGCTGGGGTCCGCATGGTATCTTCAACTTCGAAGGCGGCTGCTATGCCAAGACCATAAAGCTCTCGGCCGAAGCCGAGCCGGAGATCTTCGCCACCACCCAGCGCTTCGGCACGGTGCTGGAGAATGTGGTGCTCGACGCGGGCCGCGTGCCGGATTTCGACGACGGCAATCTCACTGAAAACACGCGCTGCGCCTATCCGCTCCACTTCATCCCCAACGCCAGCAAGACAGGCCGCGCCGGTCACCCGAAAAACATCATCATGCTGACCGCCGACGCATTCGGCGTGATGCCACCGATCGCCCGGCTGACCCCGGCGCAGGCGATGTATCATTTCCTCTCCGGCTACACCGCCAAGGTGGCTGGGACCGAAAAGGGCGTCACCGAACCCGAAGCGACGTTTTCGACCTGTTTCGGCGCACCGTTCATGCCGCGCCATCCGTCGGAATACGGCAATCTGCTGCGCGAGCTGATCGCCCATCACGGTGTCGATTGCTGGCTGGTCAACACCGGCTGGACCGGCGGCGCCTACGGCACCGGCAAGCGGATGCCGATCAAGGCGACGCGGGCGCTGCTCGCCGCGGCGCTCGACGGCTCGCTGAAAGGGGCCGATTACCGGACCGACGCCAATTTTGGTTTCGAGGTGCCGGTGGCGGTCGCGGGCGTCGACCGTGCCATTCTCGATCCAAGATCGACATGGGCCGATACCTCAGCCTATGACCTGCAGGCGGCGAGGCTGGTCGGCATGTTCGCCGTCAATTTCGAAAAATTCGAACCCCATGTCGACGCCATCGTGCTCGGCGCCGCGCCGCGCATGCGCGAAGCCGCGGAATAGTCGCCGCTGCGTCTCGAGGCGTCGGGAAGGCCCGACCCGGGACCGGGATCGGGAAGGCCCGACCCGGGGGAAGGGCCGACCTGGGCCTTTTCTTTTTTCGTTCGCCGCGCCATGACTGCGGCATGAACGCCGACGACAAGATCATCATTGCCGACGATGCGGTGATCCATCCGGATGACCTGCACGAGGACTTCATCCGCTCGTCCGGCCCCGGCGGCCAGAACGTCAACAAGGTGGCGACGGCGGTGCAATTGCGCTTCGATGCGGCGAATGCGCCGGGCCTGTCGGAGCGCGTCCGCGAGCGAACCATAAAGCTGGCCGGCCAGCGCGCCACCAAGGACGGCGTCATCGTCATCGAGGCCGGACGCTTCCGCACGCAAGAGCAGAACCGGGCGGACGCCCGGGCGCGGCTTGCCGAACTGGTCGCCAGGGCCGCCGAACCGCCGCCGCCGCCGCGCAAGAAGACGAGGCCTTCGAAAGGCGCGGTCGAAAGGCGGCTGAAGACCAAGGCTGGGCGCGGCACAATCAAGAAGCTGCGCGGTCGGGTGGACGACGATTGACGCGCGTCCACCTGGACGCATAAGGCGCGCTCCGACATTTTTTGCAGCCACGCAGCGTGCTTTTCGAAAAATCGATTCCGTTTTCGGCCGATGCGGCAGGCGCGACGTCGATCGCGGTCGAGACCGCTTCCAATTCGAGGTTGCAGGTGGCAAGTTCGGTATTCGTCACAGCAAGGAGACCGCAGATGGGCATGTTTGATTTCGTCAAGGGCGTCGGCAAGAAGCTCGGCTTCGGCGACGATGAGCCGGAGCCGACCGCCGATACGCTGAAGAAGGAACTCGATTCGCACGCGCTCGGCACCGACAATGTGGAAGTCGACGTCAAGGGCGATACGGCTGTGCTGAAAGGCGTGGTCAAGGATCAGTCGATCTTCGAAAAAGCCGTCATCGCCGTCGGCAACACGCTTGGCGTGTCCAAGGTGCAGGCGGATGAATTGCAGGTCGCCGCACCCGAGGCCGGCACGCCCGCAGCCCCGGCCAAGCAACCGACCTTCTACACGGTCAAGAAAGGCGACAATCTCTGGAAGATCGCCGAAAAGAGCTATGGCAAGGGCAAGGGTACGAAGAACACGATCATTTTCCAGGCCAACAAGCCGATGCTGACCGACCCGGACAAGATCTATCCAGGGCAGGTTCTGCGCATCCCGGACCTCGACTAAGGTATGTTGATATTCAGGTGATGCCGGCCTGCAAACGGCGGTTTCCTGCGCTTCCTACAGCGCCGCGCGCCTTGGTGGGCGCGCAAAGGACGCTGTAGAACTTTGGTTTTGCGCATGACCTTTCCGAAATCGATCTCGATTTCGGGGTCATGCGCGGGCTCACGTACTTAAGTACGCTCCGCTCCGGTTCTCGGAGACCACCTAGTTTGGTCGCTTCGCGCCCGTCTTCGACTCCGGCTCGGCCTGACCTGAATCTCACCACACCTCAAGCTGGCGATTGCCATCCAAGGACAAGAACGGCGGCTTTCGGGTCGCCGGTCTTGTTTGTTGGTGGCATTGTCCGCCAGATGAACCCGATGAAGCGACCAAGCTAATGCTCGTTCTGCCCAAAGGCGTCCGCCACATGCCCGGCTATCTGTCGCGCGCCGTGCAGGAAGCGCTGGTCGAGGATGTGAGGCAGGTCGTGCAGGAAGCGCCGCTGTTCGTGCCGGCGATGCCGCGCACCGGCAAGGAGATGAGCGTGCGCATGACCAATTGCGGTTCGCTTGGCTGGGTCACCGACAAGGAGCACGGCTATCGCTACCAGCCGACGCACCCGGTAACCGGAACGCCCTGGCCGCCGATCCCCGACATACTGCTGCAGCTGTGGCGGGACGTGTCTGCCTATCCGCATCCGCCGGAGGCTTGCCTGGTCAATTTCTATTCGCCGGACGCGAAGATGGGCCTTCATCAAGACCGTGACGAGATCGATTTCTCCGCGCCGGTGGTTTCCGTTTCCCTGGGCGACGATTGCCTGTTCAGGGTCGGCCAGAGCACGCGCGAAGGCGGCACCAAATCGTTCAGGCTGAAAAGCGGCGACGTCGTCGTGCTTGGCGGCGAAGGCCGCCTCTGTTTCCACGGCGTCGACCGCATCTATCCGTCGACCTCGGCACTGCTCAGGAATGGCGGGCGGATCAATCTGACGCTGCGGCGGGTGACCTATCCTGGTTAGAGCCGTATCGCCGTCTATCTCTTTGTTTAACCACCGGATTTTCGCACGGGCGGCACCCGCTCTGGGTCACGGTCAGGCCTGACGCTGCCGGAAAAGATCCAGCGTTCGAGAACGACAAAGTTGACCACGGGAATGAGAATACAGGTGAGCAGGATCGGAATCGCGACCGGCAGGCCGAGCTGCCGGACGAGGAGCAGCGGAAGCAGATAGGCGGCGGCAAGACCGAAACCGGTGAGCACGGCGAAACGCGGCGCTTCGAATCGATGCGAGCCTGCCGACATGAAGGTGAAGAACTTGTGGCCGAGATAGGAGAATATTGTCGCGACCGCATAGGCGGCGACGGAGGCTGTGGCCGGTGACAGATATCTTGACCCGGCACTGGTGAAGAGGCCGGCACAAAGCGCATAGAGGACTGTGGCCGCAAGTCCCACCGAGGCGAATTTGAGAAGCCGGCGCGGAGCAAGCGTTCCGCGCCAGGCGGAAATGTCAGGCCGGCGCAATGCAGGCATATTGATCACCGGCTGCTCCCGACAAATGCTCTGGAATTTGCAATCGAACGATAGCGGGCACTGTCTGAGGCGCGTCGCGTCTGACGGCCTCATGCGACGCGCTTCAGGTTGTTGTTTTATGCATGTCGTTATCGCAAAACGGCTGCACAGTTTTGCGCGACATGCGTTAAAGCGCCGTTAACCGCTTCGTTACAGCTTCCTGAGCGCCACTTCCTCGACCAGATGATTGGCGCCCTTGCGCAGGATGAGATCGGCGCGGGCTCGCGTCGGCAGGATGTTCTCGCGCAGATTCTTCAGGTTGATGTTGGCCCACAGGCCTTCGGCGATGGCGCGGGCCGCTGATTGCGAAAGTTGCGAATAGCGGTGGAAGAAGGAGTCCGGATCGCGGAAGGCGGTGTCGCGCAGCCGCATGAAGCGGGCGATGTACCATTGATGGATCAGTTCCTCTTCGGCATCGATATAGATGGCGAAGTCGAAGAAATCCGACAGGAAAGGCACGATCTTGCCGTCCTTTGGCAGCTTGCCCGGCTGGAGGACGTTGATGCCTTCGAAGATCAATATGTCCGGCCGGTCGATGGTCTGGAACTCGCCGGGAACGACGTCGTAGGTCAGGTGCGAATAGACTGGCGCTCGGACATTGCGTTGCCCCGATTTGATGCCGGACAGGAAACGCAGCAGGGCGCCGACATCGTAGCTGTCGGGAAAGCCCTTGCGCTCCATCAAATTGTTGCGGCGCAGGATTTCGTTGGGAAGCAGGAAGCCGTCGGTGGTGATCAGATCGACCTTGGGGCTCGACGGCCAGCGCGCCAGCAGTTCCTTGAGGACGCGCGCCGTGGTCGATTTGCCGACCGCGACGGAGCCGGCAATGCCGATGATGAAGGGCGTCTTGACGACATCCACCGCGTTGAAGAAGGCCTGGCGCTGCCTGAACAGCAGTTGGCTGGCCTCGACATGGGCCGACAACAGCCGAGATAGCGAAAGATAGATGCGCTTGACCTCTTCGAGGTCGACCGGATCGTTGAGCGAACGCAGGCGACGGATCTCGTCCTCGCCGAGCGTCATCGGCGTGTCGGCGCGGAACTGCGACCATTCTTCCGCCGAGAAAAAACGGAAGGGCGAATATTTCTCGGTGGGGGCGAGCTGGTCCATCGAGTTTCCTGCCCTCCGCAGCGATCAGCCCCGGTCCTGCCGAGACGCCTTTTCGGCGATGCCCGAACGACCGGTGCGGCGTTCGAGTTCGGTCAGGACATCGGCAAGCGGAACGCCGGCGACGCCCAGAACGACCAGCCAATGATAGATGAGATCGGCGCTTTCCGAAACGAGGGCTTGTCTGTCACCGCCAACGGCCGCGATCACCGTTTCGACCGCCTCTTCGCCGAGCTTCTGCGCCGCCTTGTCGATGCCGCGCGCGAACAGCTCTGCCGTCCACGAATCCGGAGCGCCGGAATGCGCGCGTTCCTTGATGATTGTCTCCAGATCGGAGAGCGAAAACTCAGCCATGGCGCCATCTATCTGCTTGTTTAAGCATGATCTTTTCCGAAACCGGTTGCCCCTTTTTTGGCTGGCGCGGACCTTCGGTTCGGGATCATGCTTTAGAGCCGATCCACTGACGAGTCCAGTCGCATCGGCAGGCCGGCGCGGGCCATGTGCGACTTGGCTTCGGCAATGCTGTACGTGCCGAAATGGAAAATCGATGCCGCCAGCACCGCGCCGGCATGGCCGTCGCGAATGCCCTCGACCAGGTGATCGAGCGTGCCGACGCCGCCGGAGGCGATGACCGGCGCACGCACGGCGTCGGCGACCGCGCGGGTGAGCGCAATGTCGTAGCCGGCCTTGGTGCCGTCGCGGTCCATCGACGTCAGCAGGATCTCGCCGGCGCCGCAATCGACCATCTGCCGAGCGAATTCGACCGCGTCGATGCCGGTCTTCTCGCGGCCGCCATGGGTGAAAATCTCCCAGCGATCGGCCTCGCCTTCGCCAGACACTTTCTTGGCGTCGATGGCGACGACGATGCACTGGTTGCCGAACTTGTCGGCCGCTTCGGCGACGAAATCGGGATCCTTCACCGCCGCCGTGTTGATCGACACCTTGTCGGCGCCGGCCAAAAGCAGCTTTCTTATGTCGGCGACCTGGCGCACGCCGCCGCCGACGGTCAGCGGCATGAAGCATTGCTCGGCGGTGCGGGCGACGATATCGAAGATGGTCTCGCGATTTTCGGACGAGGCGGTGATGTCGAGGAAGCAGAGCTCGTCGGCGCCGGCGGCGTCATAGGCCTTGGCCGCTTCGACCGGATCGCCGGCATCGATCAGGTCGACGAAATTGACGCCTTTGACGACGCGGCCGTTCTTGACGTCGAGACAGGGGATGACGCGGGCTTTCAGCATCAGATCCTCGCATGCGCGGCAAGAAAATCGCCAAGCAATTGCCCAACGACAGGCGGAACCTCGCCTTTGGCGTCAAAGGCAGGATCGTAGGCGGACAGGGTGATGCCGACGATCGGGATCGACTTGGCCAGCCCGCAAACCAGTTGCCGCAGCTGTTGCGGATTTGGACCTCCCGGCAGCGCATAGCGGTTCACTTGCAGCACATCCGGATCGTGGACATCCAGATCAAGATGCAAATGCGCTTGGGCGGCGCCGGCCGCCTTGAGCTTTCCGACATTGTCGAGTGCATCGGTCCATTGGGCGCGAATGATCGGCAGCGTCTCCAGAAGCCGCCTTTCATCTGGATCGAGGTCGCGCGCGTCGACCAGCATGCAGCGCGACGGGTCGATCGCCTGGAAGCCGGGAATGGCTGACGTCATCGGCCGCCAGCAGAGCCCCAGCGTCGTCGCCAGCGCCATGCCGTCGAGAAAGCCGTAGGCCGACGTCTCGGGCGTGTTGAGATCGCCATGCTGATCGATCCAGATGATCGAATCAGCGGCGTCGCCAGCCACCGCACCGGCGGCGGTCAGGCAATTTCCGGCGAGCACGATGGGAAAACGCTCGTCGTCGCGTGCCATGTCGACCTTGGTGGCGACTGCCCGACAAACCGCGAAACCTGTCGCGATTTCGCGTCTCTGGGCATCGCCGACCTCGCCGATGTCCTCGATGATGACGTCATGGCCGCGCAAGGCAAGTTCATCGACAAGGCCGCCGGCAATGATGGCGTCGGGGCCCTGGCCAAAGCCGGCATGGTAAAGGCCGCTGTCATAGGGTGCGAGGATGATCGAGAGCTTCATCGCGCCCTCGCCTTCTCCGGTCCGGCCGCCAGGATCGCCAATGCCTCGGCCGGGTCGATACGTCCGTCATAAAGTGCACGCCCTGAGATTGCGCCTTCGAGTTTTTGCGCATCGGGCATCGTCATGCGCACGATGTCGGCGATCGAGGCCAGCCCGCCGGAGGCGATGACCGGGATAGACACGGCGTCGGCAAGATCGATGGTGGCGTCCCAGTTGATGCCGGTCAGCACACCGTCGCGGTCGATGTCGGTGTAGATGATGGCGGCAACGCCGGCGCCCTCGAACTTCTTCGCCAGTTCGATGACGCCGAGACTGGAGGCCTCGGCCCAGCCCTCGACCGCCACCTTGCCGCCCTTGGCGTCGATGCCGACGGCGATCTTGCCCGGGAATGCCTTGCAGGCCTGCCTGACCAGATCCGGATCGCGCACGGCCACCGTGCCGAGAATGATGCGGGCCAGCCCGCGATCGAGCCAGTCCTCGACCTGCGCCAGGGTGCGGATGCCGCCGCCGAGCTGCACTGGGTTTTTCGTTGCCTTGAGAATGGCGCCGACCGCCGCGCCGTTGACGCTCTGGCCCTTGAAGGCGCCGTTGAGGTCGACGACATGCAGCCATTCAAAGCCTTGTTGCTCGAAAGCCCTGGCCTGCGCAGCCGGGTCGTCATTGTAGATCGTCGCGGTCGCCATATCGCCGTGCTTCAGGCGCACGCACTTGCCGTCCTTGAGGTCGATGGCCGGGAACAGGATCACTTCAGGCGCCCTCGACGATCGCGAAATGGCCGGTCGAAGCCGCCAGTCGATTCCGTAGTGCGGTCTGATAGCCCGGCGACTGGTAACAGTTCAGCGCTGTCTGGTAGGAGTCGAACTCGACCACAACATGCCTGTCAAATTCCGATCCTTCGGGGTTTGTGACCTGTCCGCCGCGCACGAGATAGCGGCCGTCGTAGCGCGAAATGGCGTCACCGATGGCGTCACGGTAGCGCTGATAACCGTCGGGGTCAGTCACCGTGAGCATGACCACCCAGTAGCCTTTCTTACTCATGATCCTAGGGCCTCCAGCGCAGGAAATTGGTGATCAGCGCCAGGCCAAGCGCCTGGCTCTTTTCGGGATGAAACTGCGTGCCGGCGAGATTGTCGCTGATAACAGCAGCTGTAACCGGACCACCATAGTCGGCAATCGCCAGCACCTCGTCCGGCTTCTGCGCGTCGAGATGGTAGGAATGAACGAAATAGGCGTGCAATCCCTTGCTGCCGGTCGGAATGCCGGAAAACAGCGGATGCTTGCGCGTGAGCTCGATCGTGTTCCAGCCGATCTGCGGGATTTTTAGCGCAGGATCGGCCGGCGTGATCTCCTTGACGTCGCCGGCGATCCAGCCAAAACCTTTTGTAACGGTCTTTTCCAGGCCCCGCTCCGACATCAGCTGCATGCCGACGCAGATGCCGAGGAACGGCCGCCGCTTGACGATCGCGACCTCCTCGACCGCGTCCCACATGCCGGCCACAGCGCGCAGCCCGGCTGCGCAATCGGCATAAGCGCCGACGCCGGGCAGCACGATGCGGTCGGCGGTTCTGACACGCTCGGCATCGGCGGTCAGCTCGATGGCGGCGGCGATGCCGGCTTCGTGCGCGGCGCGCTCGAAGGCCTTGGTGGCCGAGCGCAGGTTGCCCGAGCCATAGTCGATGATCGCGACCCGCATGTCAGGGTCTTCCCGGCGTGTGCGTCAGTCCGAGCACCATTCCTGTCTGTGCCGGCCGGGCATGGGCAGCGTCCGGAACGATGCGGGGCACTGGCGCTTGCTCATCCGCATGCGCTTCGGCTTCCAGCACATAGCGCGTATCGGCATCGTCGAGCCTGTCGGCCTCGACGACGCCCCATTCGTGCCAGCCACGACGGCGCAGTGCGGCGATCCGCAACGCCTGCCCTTCCAGCCCGACATAGAGCGATACCAGCAGCGACAGCAGCGGGCCGGCCAGCCCAAGGCTCAGCCCTTCGGCAAGCATCGACAGCAGAGCCATGGCGACAAACGCCACTGCTGCTTCGATCCACAACCGGTGCCAGAGCAGCCATAGCGGCGGCAGGAGGAAGCCAAGCCAGGAAAACCCATCACGGACAAAGGCCGTTGTGTCAGGCTTTTCGCCGCGGCCCGGCGGTTCCATCACGACATAGACGGCCATGGCCTATCCCTTCAGAGATCCCTTGGTGGAAGGAACCGCGTCAGGCTGGCGCGGGTCGCTTTCAAGCGCGAAACGCAGCGCACGCGCCACCGCCTTGAAGCAGGTCTCGGCGATGTGGTGATTGTTGGCGCCGTAGTGGTTGGTGACATGCAGCGTGATGCCGGCATTTTGCGCCAGAGCCTGGAAGAATTCGCGCACCAGTTCGGTGTCGAACGAGCCGATCTTCGGCGACGAGAATACAACGTTCCAGACAAGGAAAGGACGGCCGGAAACGTCGATCGCCGCGCGCGTCAGCGTCTCGTCCATGGCGAGATCGATCGAGGCATAGCGCAGGATGCCGCGCCGCTCCCCCAGTGCCTTGGCCAGCGCCTGACCGAGCGCGATGCCGGTGTCCTCGACCGTGTGGTGGTCGTCTATGTGCAGGTCGCCCTTGGCCTTGACCGTCATGTCGATCAGCGAATGGCGCGACAGCTGGTCCAGCATGTGGTCGAAGAAGCCGACGCCCGTCGAAATATCGGATTTTCCGGAGCCGTCGACCTGGACCGATACGGAGATGTCGGTTTCCTTGGTCTTGCGGCTTGCGTTGGCGGAACGGGGCATGCTCATCCTTGTCCAGAGTTTAGGCGCTCCAAGCGTCCACATGCTTGAAAACGAGAGCCTTCTAGCAGCATGATCCGGCGATTGCCAGTTGCCGTGCCAAGCAGTATCGAGCCTGGCCGATGACCGGTTGGCAATCACCGGACCTATGCATACATAGAGGCGATCAAGTCACTCGTAATGCGCCAATCGCCTTGTCGGGACCGGTGCTGATCGGAGCAGAAGATGTCGAACGAACTGACCATGCACGCCACGACCATCGTGACGGTGCGCAAGGGCGGCAAGGTGGTGATTGCCGGCGACGGCCAGGTCAGTCTCGGCCAGACCATCATGAAGGGTAACGCCAAGAAGGTGCGCCGCATCGGCAAAAGCGGCAATGTCATTGCCGGTTTTGCCGGCGCCACCGCTGACGCCTTCACGCTTCTGGAGCGGCTGGAGGCCAAGCTCGAACAATATCCCGAGCAATTGACGCGGGCCTGCGTCGAACTCGCCAAGGACTGGCGCACCGACCGCTATCTGCGCCGGCTGGAAGCGATGATGCTGGTTGCCGACAAGTCGGTTTCGCTGGCGCTGACCGGCACCGGCGACGTGCTCGAACCCGAACACGGCGTCATGGCGATCGGCTCGGGCGGCAATTATGCGCTGGCCGCGGCGCGCGCGCTGATGGACAGCGACAAGGATGCCGAAGAAATCGCCCGCAAGGCGATGCAGATCGCATCCGACATTTGCGTCTACACCAACAACAATTTTGTCATCGAAACGCTCGATGCCGGCTGAGCCGGCCGCTGGCCATGATCCCGAAAAGTGGAAACCGGTTTTAGCTTCGCTGACCTTCGGTTCGCAGGAGATCATGGCCAAACCAGAAAATAGATATGATTTTCGACCGGTGACCGAGGCGGACCTGCCGATGATCGCTTCATGGTTGGCCGAGCCGCATGTCGCGGAGTGGTGGGACGATCCCGCCACGCAGATCGCTCAGATCCGTGACCACATCGACAGCATTTCCGTCGAGCCGCTGATCATCGAGCTCGACGGCGAGCCGATCGGCTACATGCAGAGCTACGACCCGCATCTGGAGGACGGCCACCCCTACAGCGACCAGCCTTTCGGTACGCTCGGCATCGATCTGTCGATCGGCAGGCCCGAGCTTGTCGGACGCGGCCACGGCTCGGCAATTGTCCGTCAGTTCGTGGAACAGCTGTTCGAGGAAGGGGTGCCGCGTGTCATCATCGACCCGGATCCATCCAACGGACGAGCGATCCGTGCCTATCAAAAGGCCGGATTCAGAGCTATCGATCGCAGGCAATCGGAATATGGCGACGCCGTGCTGATGGCAATTGACGCCGAAGAGGGCGACGCCGAAGCGGGTAATTTCGAATAGGGCGACGCCGAATAAGGCGCCGAAGAGGGGCAGTAACAGCATGAGCACAAGCGGTGCCGACAAGACCGTCTCGGCCTATGAAGACAGCTGGCGGATGGGACTTCTGCTCGTCCTCGGCCTGATAATATTCCAGGCTGGAGCCCTTTACGGCATGGGCCGAACGCCGATCTGCGAATGCGGCTATGTCAAGCTGTGGCACGGCATCGTGCAGAGCTCGGAGAATTCCCAGCATATTTCCGACTGGTACACATTCTCGCACATCATCCACGGCTTCCTGTTCTACGCGCTGGCGTGGGCTCTGTTCCCGCGTTCGCCGATCGGGCTCAGGCTGGCATTTGCCGTCGTCATCGAGGGCGGCTGGGAGCTTCTCGAGAACAGCCCGTTGATTATCGAGCGCTACCGCGCCGGCACGATCTCGCTCGACTATTACGGCGACAGCATCATCAATTCGGTGGCGGACACGCTGGCGATGGTGCTGGGATTTGTGATGGCGCGCAGGCTTCCTATATGGGTGATCGTGACCCTCGCTCTCATCTTCGAATTCGGTGTCGGCTACATCATCAGGGACAATCTGACACTCAACGTGATCATGCTGCTGCATCCGTTCGAGTCCATCCGGCAGTGGCAAAGTGGAATTTAGCGATATGACCACATTCTCGCCCCGCGAAATCGTTTCGGAACTCGATCGCTTCATCATCGGCCAGAAGGACGCCAAGCGCGCCGTGGCCATCGCCTTGCGCAACCGCTGGCGCCGCCAGCAGCTCGAAGGCCAGATGCGTGAAGAGGTGATGCCGAAGAACATCCTGATGATCGGCCCGACCGGCGTCGGCAAGACCGAGATCTCGCGCCGCCTGGCGCGCCTTGCCGGTGCGCCGTTCGTCAAGGTCGAGGCGACCAAGTTCACCGAGGTCGGCTATGTCGGCCGCGACGTCGAGCAGATCATCCGCGACCTGGTCGAGATCGCCATCGGCCTGGTGCGCGAGAAGATGCGCGAGGACGTCAAGGCGCGCGCCCATATCAATGCCGAGGAACGTGTGCTGGAAGCGCTCGTCGGCAAGACGGCGAGCCCGGCGACGCGCGACAGTTTTCGCAGGAAGCTGCGCGACGGCGAGCTCGACGACAAGGAGATCGAGATCGAAGTGAGCGACACCGGCACCGGCGGCATGCCCGGCTTCGAGATCCCCGGCATGCCGGGCGCCAATATCGGTGTGTTGAACATCAACGACATGCTGTCGAAAGCGATGGGCGGCCAGAAGACCAAGACGCGCAAGACGACGGTGAAGGAATCCTACACGCTGCTGGTCGGCGACGAGTCCGACAAGCTGCTCGACCAGGATGAGGTGGTGCGCAGAGCGCTCGAATCGACCGAAAACGACGGCATCGTCTTCCTCGACGAGATCGACAAGATCGCCTCCCGCGAGGGCGGCATGGGTGCCGGTGTATCCCGCGAAGGCGTGCAGCGCGACCTGCTGCCGCTTGTCGAAGGCACAACGGTGGCGACCAAATACGGACCGGTGAAGACGGACCACATCCTGTTCATCGCATCGGGTGCGTTCCACGTTGCCAAGCCGTCCGACCTGTTGCCGGAACTGCAGGGCCGCCTGCCGATCCGCGTCGAACTGCGGGCGCTGGAGAAGGACGATTTCGTCCGCATCCTGACCGAGACCGAGGCCAGCCTGATCAAGCAATACATCGCGCTGATGAAGACCGAGGGCGTCGATCTCGCCTTCACCGACGACGCCATCGATTCACTGGCCGGCATCGCCGTCGATCTCAACGCCAGCGTCGAGAACATCGGCGCCAGGCGGCTGCAGACGGTGATGGAGCGGGTGCTGGACGAGATCTCCTATGACGCGCCGGACCGCCACGGCACGTCGGTGACAGTCGACGCCGCCTATGTGGAGACGCATGTCGGCGACCTGTCCAGAAACACGGATCTGTCGCGATTCATCCTGTAGCAGGCGATCCATCCACAAGAGGTGGGCCGGGGCGAGCGGCACGTTCCGGGACGTGTGGCCAAATGGAAGCATCCGGCCAGATTTTGTCTTGCCGGGCCAGGGAGCTCTCGACTCCCCTTGCAGCTTTACCTAGTTTGCCGGCAACATCAGCGCCGCGCATCCGTTGGACGTGCAAAGGGCGCTTTAACATTTGGTTCTGCGCATGACCCCCGAAAGTCATTCCGGGGTCATGCGCAGTTGCAGGCGGCGGCGCATGACAAAAACGATCCTCGTCACTCTCGGGCTGACGCTGGCGACAGCCATGTTCGCCGCCGAAGCGGCGACGATGGTGCCGCCGGGCAACAGTCATGTCGAGCAGCCCAACATACCGGGCGCCTCGAGCCGGCGCACCCAGGCCACCAACACCACCTTCCAGGCGAAATACCGCAAGGTCTATGCGCTGCTGCAGCACGACGCCGGTCTCCGCGGCAAGATCGAGCAGGCAGCAGCGACCTATGGCATCGATCCTATGCATATCGTCGGCGCCATCGTCGGCGAGCACACCTACAATGTCGACGCCTACGACCGGCTGCAGACCTACTACGTCAAGGCGATCTCCTATCTGTCGAGCAAGCTGTCCTTCGCCTATGAAGGCGAGGACATCACTGATTTCGTGCAGCGGCCGCAATTCCAGGAATGCGTCGGCAAATCGGATAGTTACGCGCTCTGGGAATGCCGCGAGCAGGTGTGGAACCTTTCCTTTCGCGGCAAGACTGTCGGCGGTGAGAGCTTCCCCGACGACCGCTTCGGCGCGACTTTCTTCCAGCCCTATTATGCCGGCCAGACTTTTGGCCTGGGCCAGCTCAATCCGCTGACCGCCTTGCAGATGAGCGATCTCGTGCACCAGGTTTCCGGCCTGCCGAAGCTCGATGTCGGCGATCCGAACGCGGTCTACAAGACCATCATGGATCCGGACCTGACCCTGGACTATGTCGCGGCGACGATCCGCAAATCGATCGATGCCTATCAGAGCATTGCCGGCTTCGACATATCGGGCAATCCCGGCATCACATCGACCCTCTACAATGTCGGCAATCCGGAACAGCGCGCGCATGCGCTGAAGGCCGAAAACGACAGGCGCCGCGCCGCCGGCGAACCGGAGAAGCTGCCCGAGGAAAATTACTATGGCTGGCTGGTCAACGACAAACTGCCGGAGCTGAACGCGCTGTTTTAGATGCGCCACGAGTCAAGGAGAGCCTTTCCGCGCTCGCTCCGCTGCCCCACCGCTGTGATCCATTGCCCTTGAGATCCGTCGCCGAGAGGCAGGCTATGGCATCCATGCCGACCCAACAGATTTGGCTTGGGGGAGGGAGTTATCAAAAATTGATACTATCCGATAAATCGAAGGGTCTGACCTATGCCTTCAAGTTACAATATTGGTGCTCACTATGAGACGCTGGTGCGCGAACTGGTCGGGAGCGGCCGCTATGCCAGCGCCAGCGAAGTTCTGCGCGATAGCTTACGCCTGCTCGAGGAACGCGAGGCGCAGCGGAAAGCCACGCTTGCCGCGCTTCGCGATGAAATCCGAGCGGGTATTGAGAGCGGCCCCGGCATTCCAGCCGACGAGATTTTTGACAGGTTGGAAGCCAAGTACAGGGGCGGAAACCGCAAATAAATGGCGGTCATATTCTCCCCTGCTGCCGCGCAGGATATTGAGGAAATCGGCGACTTTATTCACGCTGAAAACCCCGCAGCCGCGATGCGCTTTGTAACGGCTATCAGGGCGCGTTGTAGCCGGATTGTCGACGCACCGCACGGCGCCGTCCCCGCCCTGCCCTGTGGTCCGGTCTGTGCTCCGTTGCCTTCCAGCGTTATGTGATTTCTACACTATCGAAGACGCTGCCATACGCATCGAGCGAATTTTGCATGGCGCCCGCGACATCGAGGCCACTTTTTACGAAGGCGATAGCTGACAGGTTGGAAGCACTGCCGTCACTGGATCTCCACGACAGCCGCGCCCTCAGATCACGCCGCCAGCAGCGACTTCAGCTTGATCGTTTGCGAACCGAGCGCCTCGGGCGCCGGCTTTGCCCTTTTTGCGATCAGCATCTCGGCCAGCCTGATGTCGCGGGCGACAGAATTGCCCGGACCGATGCCGCTCGCTGCAACCAGCCTGCCGTCTTGCGCCAAATGGAACAGGATGAAGGCGCCGTCGTCGAGGTCGCGGCGCACGACCTTGCTGGCCTCGTCCGAGAGCCCAGATATCTGCAAGGTCAGGCCGTACTGATCCGACCAGAACCATGGCACAGCCGAGTGGGCCTCACCGGCGCCAAGCATGTTGCTGGCCGCAAGCGCGCCCTGCTCCTGCGCGTTGCGCCAGGCCTCCAGCCGCACGCGCCGGCCGCCATAGACGGCAAGCGGAAACGAGCAGCAATCGCCGGCGGCAAAGATGTCCGGATCGCTGGTGCGAAGCGCGGCATCGACGGCTATGCCGTTGTCGATCGTCAGCCCCGCTTCCGCGGCAAGTCCGGTCAGCGGCACAGCGCCGATGCCGATCACCGCCAGGTCGGCGACGATGTCCTGCCCGCCAGCAAGCGCGATGCGCACCTCGGCGCCGTCATCGGCGATCGCCGCTATGGCATCGCCGCACAGGATTTTGACGCCTTCGGCTTCATGCGCCTGGTGGATGATTTTGGCGATCTCGGCCGGCACACCGCGCATCAGAATGCGCGGCTGCGCCTCGATGACGGTGACCACTGCGCCCAGTCTGCGTGCCGCGGCGGCGAGCTCAAGACCGATGAAGCCGCCGCCAACGATGGCGATGCGGTTTCCGGGGCTCAGATGGGCGCGAATGGCCAGCGCGTCGTTGAAGGTCCGGAGATAGACACAACGCGGCCCGAGGCCCGGCATTGGCAGTCTGCGCGGCACCGATCCGGTCGCCAGCAGCAGCTTGTCGTATAGCAGCGAGGAGCCGTCCGACAGGCGCACGACATGCGCAGCGCGGTCGATCGCCACCGCCTGAACCGAATGGATATGCCGGATCGATCTCCCGGCCAAGATTTCATCGCTGGCGATCGCCTTGATCACTGGCGCATCGCCAGCCATCGCGTCCTTCGACAGCGGCGGCCGCTCATAGGGCAGATGCGGCTCGTCGCCGACCAGCGTCACCGGGCCATCATAGCCGAGATCGCGCAGCGCCAAGGCAGCCCGCCCGCCGCATTCGCCGGCGCCGATGATGAGCATTCCTTTCGCCATCACCGTCACCCGATCTGAATGAGGATTTTGCCGGCGTCGAGCTTGACCGGATAGGTCCTGAGATTGACGCAGACCGGCGCGCCCCTGGCTGCGCCAGTCTTGTAGTTGAAGCGGCCATTGTGCTTCGGGCATTCGATGATGTCGTCCATCACCAGCCCGTCGGCCAGATGCACCTTCTCATGCGTGCAAAGGCCGTCCGTCGCGAAATATTCGTCGTCGGGACTGCGATAGATGGCGAAGGTGCGGCCGTCATGGTCGAACCGCATCACGTCCTCTTCGTCGATGTCATCGGCACCACAGGCCTCGACCCAGTCGCTCATTGGTCCTCCCGGCAGAATTTTGCTTGGTCAACGTGCCCCGGCACAGGCGCGCGTGTCATTCGGCTGCTGCCGCAACGGCAGCGTTGTCGTTGTGGAATTCCTCGCGATAAGGCTTGGCAGTCGGCGGCAGTTCGCGCTTGAGGAAATAGTCCTCATTGCGCAGCTGGCGCAGGAAGGCAGGCACCATCTCGCGATAGCCGGCCAGGATCGATGGCGTCGGCGCCGGCAGGTCGTGCTTGATCAGCTCATGCAGCCTCGGCAGTGCGTGGTAGGGCACCATCGGAAACATGTGGTGCTCGACATGGTAGTTCATGTTCCAGTAGATGAAGCGGCTGATCGGGTTCATGTGGACCGTGCGGCTGTTGAGTCGGTGGTCGATGACGTTTTCGGCGAGGCCGCCATGCTGCAGCAGGCCGGTCATGACATGATGCCAGGCGCCGTAAAGCCTGGGCAGACCGACCAGCATCAAGGGCAGGAATGAGCCGCTATAGAGCGCCAGCGCGATTGTCGCGGCATAGATCGCGGTCCAGATGCGGGCAATGCGGATCGCCTTTGGCTGCTCCTGCTCGGGAATGAAGGTCTTTTCCGCCGGGCTGATGATACCTGCCGCGTTGCGCACCATGTCGGTCATGGCATGCCAGGCATCGACAATGCCGAAGAGATTGAGCACGACGCGCAACAGGTCCGGCGGGCGCATCACCGCGATCTCCGGATCGCGGCCGACGATGATCGTGTCAGTGTGATGCCGCGTATGGCTCCAGCGCCAGGTCACCGGGTTGCGCATGATCATGAAGCAGGCGATCTGATAGACCGCATCATTCATCCACTGCGTCCTGAAGGCGGTGCCGTGGCCGCATTCGTGCCAGCGTGAATCGGTGGAAGAGCCGTAGAGCACGCCATAGACGAAGAAGAACGGCACGCACCACCATGTGCCCCAGAACCAGGCGCCGCCGGCGCCGCTCAGGACCAGGGCGGAGAGCCAGATGATGGTGTCGCGGATCGCCGGCCCATCGGAGCGCTGCATCAGCTCCTTCATCTGCTTGCGGGGCACGTCGGTATGATACCATTCGGCCGCCGCCAGCCCGGTCTCGACGGCGCGCTTCGCGTCGCGGCCGAGCAGGCTGTAGTCTCGCCGGGACGGCATTGCGGATGGTGTCGCTTCCATTGAGGCTGCCTCCGTCGGCATCCGTCGGAACGGGTGCCTCTGCCACAGGTGCTTATGCCCTAAAATAACGCCAAGCCGTGATAGGCTCAACATCATGAAGATAGTTTCTATCATTTCCCATCATAATGATGTATAGCCTATGCCAGGCAATCAGGCAGGAAGCGTATGGCAAAACGGCCGACCATCACCGATCTGGCACGTATTTCGGGAGTCAGCGTCGCCACCGTCGATCGGGTGCTGAACAATCGCCTGCCGGTGCGCGAGGAAACCGCGCGCCGCGTCTATGAGGCCGCCACCAGCATCGGCTACCACGCCGCCGGGCTGATCAAGCAGCGGATGCGCCAGGAACTGCCGGAATACCGGCTCGGCTTTCTGCTGCTGAGGGGCAATGATGTTTTCTACAGCGATTTCGCCCGCGAGATCGAACTGGCTGTTTCGCAATCGCAGCGCTTCCGCGGCGTGGCAACCATCGATTTCGCCAGTTCGCTGGCCCCCGACGAGATCGCCGCGCAGATGCGCAAGCTGGCGGCGAAATCCAGGGCAGTCGCCCTTGTCGGTCCGGACCATCCGACGCTGACGGCAGCCGTCGAGACGCTGAAGGCGAGGGGGCAACCCGTCTTCTCCCTGCTATCCGACTTTGCAGCCGGCATCCGCGAGGGCTATGTCGGCCTCGACAACCGCAAGGTCGGTCGTACCGCGGCCTGGATGATCGCCAGAGCGGCGAGGAAGCCCGGCAAAGTCGCCCTTTTCGTCGGCAGCCATCGCTTCCATGGCCATGAGCTGCGCGAGATCGGCTTCAGATCGTTTTTCCGCGAGCATGCGCCGGAATTCACGGTGATGGAGACGCTGGTCAACCTGGAAGCCAACCAGGTGACCCATGATGCAATGATCGATCTTCTGGCGCGGTACCCGGATCTGGCCGGCTGCTATGTCGCGGGCGGCGGCATGGAAGGCGCGGTTTCCGCGCTACGGGCGGCCAGGCCGGCAAGCATGCCGGTGGTCGTCTGCAACGAGATCAACGCCGAATCGCGCGCGGCGCTCGCCGACAACATCCTGACCATGGTGATTTCGACGCCGCTGGCAGCACTATGCCGCGAGCTTGTCGGGCTGATGGTGCATGCCATCGAGGCAGGCGCTGCCAATGCGCCGGGCCAGACCTTCCTGCCCTTCGACATCTATCTGCCGGAAAACATCTAGGTTCGGCCAGAACAGCTGGGCTCAGCCAAGACATCCTGTTCAGATCGGGGCGTCGGCAGTGAGGTGAACCATCAGCCTGATGGATTCTTGCAGAAGATTTGCCGGCCCTCAGCCGCGTTGTCCGAAAAAACCGGCAGCCGCTTTCGGAATCTCCTTGACGCCAGCCCACAGAATGGAATAAATATTTCACCAAATAGGTATTTTGGTTCTTTCGTTCCGGAGCATCTGTTTCAACGGAGGGCTTGGCGTTCCAGCCAACGCGGAAATCGCCATCGGAAACGGAGAAGCAATCGGGAGAGATTCCCTGGGAGATCGGGGATTCCGGGTAGATCGGTGCAGCCGGACACCAATTCTGTGGAGGAGAAATAGAATGAAAAAGCTGCTGTTGGGCGCCGCATTCTTGGCGCTGATGAGCTCGTCCGCCCTCGCTGCCAAAATCGGCGTGTCGATGGCGCTGTTCGACGACAATTTTCTCACCGTGCTGCGCAACGGCATGATCGAGCAGGCCAAAGGCATGGAAGGCGTGGAACTGCAGGTCGAAGACGCGCAGAACGACGTCGCCAAGCAGCTCGACCAGATCAAGAACTTCGTCGCCTCGGGTGTCGACGCGATCGTCGTCAATCCAGTCGACACCTCGGCCACCCAGGCGATGTCGGATGCCGCCGCTGCGGCCAACGTTCCGCTGGTCTATGTCAACCGCGAGCCGGTCAATGTCGACACGCTGCCGGACAACCAGGCTTTCGTCGCCTCGAACGAGGTTGAGTCGGGCACTCTCGAGACCCAGGAAGTCTGCCGGCTGTTCAAGGAAGCCGGCAAGACCGAGGTCAATGTCTATGTGATCATGGGCGAACTGTCGAACCAGGCCGCGGTGCAGCGCACCAAGGACATCGACGATGTGATCGCCACTCCCGAATGCAGCTTCATCAAGATTATCGACAAGCAGACGTCGAACTGGAAACGCGAGGAAGCACAGAACCTGATGACCAACTGGCTGTCGACCGGTGCGCCATTCGATGGCGTGATCGCCAACAACGACGAGAGCGCCATCGGTGCCATCCAGGCCATGAAGGCTGCCAACATCGATATGAAGTCGGTTGTCGTCGGCGGCGTGGACGCCACCCAGGACGCGCTTGCCGCGATGCAGGCGGGCGATCTCGACGTCACCGTGTTCCAGGACGCGGCCGGCCAAGGCGCCGGGGCGCTGGACGCGGCGCTCAAGCTTTCCAAGGGCGAGGCGGTTGAGCAGAAGGTCTACATCCCCTTCCAGCTGGTCACGCCGGCAAACATCGACAAGTTCCTGCAGAAGAACTGAGGCAGAGGAGCGTTCTCGATAGGAGCGGCGCGGCAGAGCATCGGACCGGTTTTGGAAATCCGACGTTCCAAGAACAAAAAAGCAGCGCCGCTCCCTCCTTCCCTCATCGCCGCGGACAGCCGGCGAGAGGGCGACTGCGGCTGATGGAGGAAGCAAGAGTTGACACAGACAACCCACGGCGTCGGCGGACTGAGCTATGATGCGAAAAAGCGGACATGGCCTGCCGAATTCAACGTTTTCCTGGCGCTCATCATCCTGGTCGGCGCCTTCGAGCTGATAGGCCGGGTCTTTCTTGGCGACAGCTTCCTGTTCAACACACGCGCCAACGTCGACACGATCTTCAACGAGGCGCGCCTGCAGATCATCATCCTGCAGGTGTCGATCGTCGGCATCATCGCCATCGGCGTGACGCAGGTGATCATTTCCGGCGGCATCGACCTTTCCTCCGGTTCGATCGTCGGCGCCACGGCGATGATCGCCATGAGCTTCGCCCAGGTGGCGACGGTCAACGGCAACCCGAACCCCAAGGCGATGTTCATCGAGCAGGGCTGGACCGACCTGCCGGTGATCGTGCCGGTGCTCGTTGCGATCGGCTGCGGCCTGCTGGCGGGCCTGATCAACGGCACGCTGGTCGCCTACACCCGTATTCCGCCGTTCATCGCCACGCTCGGCATGATGGTCACCGCGCGCGGCGTCGCCAAATGGTGGTCCAAGGGGCAGCCGATCTCGTTTCCCACCGAAAGTTTCGCCGCCATCGGCAAGGGGCTGATGCCCGTCATCATCTTCATATCGCTGGCGATTCTGTTCCAGCTGATCCTGTCATACACCAGGTACGGCAAACACTGTTATGCCATCGGCTCCAACGAGGACGCCGCCCGCATGTCCGGCATAAATGTCCAGAACCACAAGATCCTCGTCTTCGTCATTGCCGGCATCCTCGCCTCGCTGGCCGCCGTGGTGCTGAGCTCCAAGAACCTCACTGCTCAGGCCGGCATGGGCGTGATGTACGAACTGGACGCGATCGCCATGGCGGTCATCGGCGGCGTCTCGCTGTCGGGCGGCCGCGGCTCGATCATCGGAACGGTGATCGGCGCGCTGATCTTCGGCGTCATCATCTCCGGCTTCACCTTCCTGCGCCTCGACGCCTACTACCAGGAGATGGTCAAGGGCGTGATCATCATCGGCGCAGTCGTTCTCGACCAGTGGCGGCAGCGCCTGCGGGCAATGAGGGCTTGACCATGTCAGACATCGTCCTGAAGACCGAAAACCTGACCAAATACTATGGCGGCGTGCATGCGCTCGAAAGTGCGAATTTCGAACTGCGCAAGGGTGAGCATGTCGCCATCATGGGTGACAACGGCGCCGGCAAATCGACCTTCGTGCGCCAGATCACCGCCGTCGAGCAACGCACCAGCGGCAAGGTCTGGTTCGACGGCAAGGAAGTCAACTTCGCCGGCCCGATCGCGGCGCGCGAGGCGGGCATCGAAACGGTGTTCCAGAACCTGGCGCTTGCCGACGATCTCGACGTGCCGTCGAACCTGTTTCTCGGCCGCGAAAAGGTGCTGTTCAATCTCGGGCCTTTCTCGATCCTCGATCGCAAGTTCATGCGCAAGGCGACCGAGGCAGCGTTGATCCGAACGGCGGTGAAGATCCCCAATCTTTCCAACACCATCCGCCACATGTCGGGCGGCCAGCGCCAGTGCGTGGCAATCGCCAGAACCGCGACTTTCGCGTCCAAGCTCATCATCATGGATGAGCCGACGGCAGCACTTGGTGTGCAGGAGACGACGCAGGTAGAAAACATCATCCGCACACTGAAGGCCAATGGCGAGCCGCTGATCCTGATCAGTCACAACATGCGCCAGGTGTTCGATCTGGTCGACCGCATCGTCGTGTTCCGGCGCGGCCGCATCGTCGCCAACCTGCGCAAGCAGGACACCGACGGCAACGACATCGTCTCATACATCACCGGCGCCAAAACCGGGGAGGCCGAACTTGCGGCTTAGGGCGGATGCGCGGCGGGTCATCGGCCCGTCGCCGATCAGCTGCAACAAGCAAATCTACTGCGCCTTGCCCTGAACGGTTCAGTAAAGACGCACTTCCATTTCGAACCATCCCAAAGGAAATTTCCATGTCTCTCCGCTTCGCTCTTCTCGGCGCCGGTCGCATCGGCAAGGTCCACGCTCGTGCCGTGGGTTCCAATCCGCAGGCCAGGCTGGTCGCAGTTGCCGATGCCTTCGAGAAGGCGGCAACCGATCTGGCGTCGGCCTATGGCGCGGAAGTGCGCAGCATCGAGGACATCGAAAAAGCTGGAGATATCGATGCGGTCATCATCTGCACGCCGACCGACACCCATGCCGATCTGATCGAGCGGTTCGCCAAGGCCGGCAAGGCGATCTTCTGCGAGAAGCCGATCGACCTCGACGCCGGCCGAGTGGAAGAATGTCTGGCCGTGGTCGACAAGGCCGGCGCCACATTGATGGTCGGCTTCAACCGCCGCTTCGATCCGCATTTCGCCGCCGTGCGCAAGGCGATCGACGACGGCGCCATCGGCACGGTCGAGATGGTGACCATCACGTCGCGCGATCCCGGCCCGCCGCCGCTCGACTATATCGGCCGCTCAGGCGGCATCTTCCGCGACATGACCATCCATGATTTCGATATGGCGCGCTTCCTGCTCGGCGAGGAGCCGGTGGCGGTCAGCGCCCATGCCTCGGTGCTGGTCGACAAAAAGATCGGCGAGGCCGGCGATTTCGACAGCGTCAGCGTCATCCTCGAAACCGCCTCCGGCAAGCAGTGCATCATCTCCAATTCGCGACGCGCCACTTATGGCTACGACCAGCGCATCGAGGTGCATGGCTCGAAAGGCATGGTTGCGGCCGAGAACCAGCGGCCGGTGTCGATCGAGCTGGCCAATGAAACGGGCTATACGCGCCCGCCGCTGCACGACTTCTTCATGACCCGCTACCTCGACGCCTATGCCAACGAGATCGCCGCCTTCGTCGCGGCGGCGACGTCAGGCAACAAGGCGGCACCGAGCGGTGGGGACGGGCTCGTCGCGCTGAGGCTGGCGGACGCGGCGCTGAAATCGGCCAGGGAAGGCAAGACCGTCCGCCTCGACAAGACAGTCTGATTATCAAGCACAGGAGCAAGGCGATGAACGGTTCCGCCGGTCGCAATTCAGAAACACGCGCCATCGTCACCGGCGGAGCGCAAGGCATCGGCTACGCCGTCGCCGAGACGCTGGCCGACGAGGGCTGCCGCGCCCTGGCGCTGGTCGGCCGCTCCAAAGAGAAAGGCGACAAGGCCGTCACCGCACTTGCGAAAGACGGCATCGACGCCATCTTCATCAGCGCCGACGTGTCAAAGGTGGCCGATTGCAAGCGGGTCGTCGAAACCGCGATCGCTCATTTCGGCACGATCAACGCGCTGGTCAACGCTGCCGCCACCTCGGCCCGCGGTTCACTGGTCGAGACCTCCGAAGACACCTTCGACCAGATATTCCAGACCAATGTGCGCGGCCCCTTCTTCCTGATGCAGGGTGTGGTGGCACATCTGCTCGACCGCAAGGCGCGCGGCTCGATCGTCAATGTGCTGTCGATGTCGGCGCATTGCGGCCAGTCGTTTTTGGCGCCGTATTCGTCGAGCAAAGGTGCATTGGCGACGCTGACCAAGAATGTCGCCAATGCCTACCGCAGCAATCGCATTCGCTGCAACGCCGTGCTGCCCGGCTGGATGGACACCGAGGGCGAGGCGATCGTGCAGAAGAAATGGCACGACGCACCGGACGACTGGCTGGAAAAGGCCGAGGCCGCGCAGCCGATGGGCCAGTTGGTGAAGCCGGACCAGCTTGCCAGGCTGATCAGCTATATGCTGAGCCCGCAATCCGGCGTGATGACCGGATCGCTGGTCGACTACGACCAAACCATTGCTGGGTCGTCGCCGGAATAAGTCCAGCCGAGTAGCCTCAGTTCAGAAGCAGCTCGGCCACGCGTCGGCCGAGATGGACCGAACATATCAACACCGGCGTGATCGGTTCGACCAAACTCACCAAGGCACCCGGGCTTCTGAAAACCGCTCTCCTTCCTGTTGCCGCCGTATCGCCATTCCCACATAGTCAAGATGGTCAGAATGGTCACGGAGGTCGAAATGCTGTCTGAGCCCAATGAGGATAGCAAGTGGACGGTTGCTGGGGCAAAAGCCCGGCTCTCGGAGGTCATCGAGCGCGCGCAGTCTTCGCCGCAGACGATCACCAGAAACGGCAAACCAAGCGTCGTTGTGGTCTCGGCCGAGGAATGGCAGCGGAAGACCGCGCGCAAGGGTACGCTTGCGCAGTTCCTGCTGGAGTCGCCGCTGCGCGGCACCGATCTCAACCTTGAGCGTCAGCGCGACGAACCGCGTGATCTGCCGCTGTGAGGCTCGCGACGGAGCTTCGCTCCTGCTTCGCCCTAGGATGACGAAGTTCGGGAGGCTTCAGCCAATCGCGAATGGGCTGGAGTAGACCTCCTCCTCATCTGAACGTGACAAACGCCGCGGCTTCCGATATAGGGGCGCGCATGATCCACCTGACCGCCTCGTTCTGGTACTTTAGCTACGGCAGCTCGCTGGCGGCGGGAGGATTGCGCTCGATCTGAAGATTGCAGCAACAACATCCGAACAGCCGCCAGACCTGGCGGCTTTTTTGTTTCAGCCGGCAGGTCTCCCAACCAGGAGCAGAAAGCCGTGTTGACCACCACAGATGATCTTCGGGTCAAGGAAATCCGAGAGCTGAGTACGCCGGACGACGTGATGCGGGAGATATCGCGCACGCTGACGGCGACGCGCACCGTTGCTGCGTCACGCAATGCTATCCACGCCGTGCTGACCGGCGCCGACGATCGGCTGGTCGTCGTCGTCGGCCCCTGTTCGATCCACGACCCGATTGCTGCCGTCGACTATGCCAGCCGGCTAGTGGCGCTGCGCGAGAGCCTGTCGGACCGGCTGGAGATCGTGATGCGCGTGTATTTTGAGAAACCGCGCACGACGGTTGGGTGGAAGGGCCTGATCAACGATCCCGACCTCGACGGCAGCTTCAACATCGACAAGGGCCTGCGGATGGCCCGCAACGTGCTCTCTGCGGTCAACAATCTTGGCCTTCCGGCGGCGACCGAATTCCTCGACATGGCCACCCCGCAATACATTGCCGACCTCGTCGCCTGGGGCGCGATCGGCGCGCGCACGACAGAGAGCCAGATCCATCGCGAACTCGCATCCGGCCTGTCCTGCCCGGTCGGCTTCAAGAACGGCACCGACGGCAATTTGCGGATCGCCGCCGAGGCGGTGAAGTCCGCCGCCCAGCCACATCATTTCATGGCGGTGACGAAGGGCGGGCGCAGCGCCATCGCGACGACCACCGGTAACGAGGACTGCCACGTCATCCTGCGCGGCGGCATTGTGCCGAACTATGACGCGACGAGCATAGCTGCCGCCTGCGCGGAACTCGGACGGATCGGCGTAGCACCACGGCTGATGATCGACGTCAGCCACGCCAACAGCAACAAGAAGCCGGAGAACCAGCCGATGGTGGCGGCCGACGTCGCGGGCCAGGTCGCGGCAGGCGACGAACGCATCATCGGCGTCATGATCGAGAGCAACCTCGTCGCCGGACGGCAGGAGGTCATGCCCGGCAAGCCACTCGTCTATGGCCAGAGCATCACCGACGGCTGCATCGACTGGACAGCCACCGAGACGGTGCTGCACGGCCTTGCCGACGCTGTCGAGCGGCGCCGGTCGGCGCGACTCGCCCTGATGGAGAGCCGGCAGGGAGCTGCCTGAGCACTTCCCTTCTCCCCTTGTGGGAGAAGGTGGATCGGCGCGCAGCGCCGAGACGGAAGAGGGGTGCTGGAAGAAGCGATGCGCTAAAATATTGAATGATATTAGATGCTTACGACTCAAAGCAGCGATCCGTCCAACACCCCTCATCCGACCGAGCTTCGCTCGGCCACCTTCTCCCACAAGGGGAGAAGGGGAACCTACGTCGGCGAGCCGCTACCTCACATCCACCCAGCGCTGTTCCTCGAATGAGTGCGCCATGGCATGCACCGTGCGCTCGATCTCAAGTCCCTCGTCGAAATCGATGATCCGCGCCGGCTTGCCGGCCAGCCGCGTCAAAAGCTCGCGGCATTCGATGATCTTGAGGTCGTTGAAGCCGAGACCGTGGCCGGGCGCCGGCAGGAAGGCGTCGTAGGGCTTGTGGTGCGGCGCCACCAGGATGGTGCGATAGCCTTGCTCGGTCGGGCGGTCGGCTGTCAGGTAAAGCTGGAACTCGTTCATCCGCTCCTGGTCGTACAGGATCGAGCCCTTCGAGCCGAAGATCTGAATGGCGATTCGGCCCTTGCGGCCCCAGGCCGAACGGTTGACCAGCAGTGTGCCGGCAATGCCGTTTTCGAGATGCATCAGCACGCTGGCGATGTCGTAGGTCTCGACCGCGCGACGCCCGCCTGATGCGACGCGGCGATCGGCATAGGGTTTTGCCATGTCGCACATGACGCGGGCGACGCGGCCGAACAGCACCGAGACCAGCGACAGCGGATGCACGGCGAAATCGTCGAGCGCGCCGTAACCGGACGCCGCCTCGTGCTTCCAGAAGAACTGCGCCTCCGGGTCGGCCATGAAATCCTCGTCCATCTCGATGCGCAGATGGTTGACTTCACCGAGGATCTTCTCGTCGAGCAGCGCACCGATATGGCGGATCGCCGGATTCTGGATGTAGTTGTAGCCGAGCGCGGCCACCTTGCCGGATTTTTTGGCCGCCGCCGCCATCGCTTGCGCCTCGGCAAAGCTCGGCGCCATCGGTTTTTCGCACCACAGATGCTTGCCGGCTTCGAGGATGGCGATGGCCATCTCCGGGTGGAACTGGTTCGGCGTGGTCAGCGAGACGATATCGACGTCCGGGTCATCGATGACGGCGCGCCAGTCGCCGGAGCCCTTGGCGAAGCCGAACTCGGCCGCCCGGCGCTTGGCAAGGTCGTCATCGACCTCGCCGAGATGGACCAGCCTTGGCTTGGCCACGTCGGGAAAGACGGTGCCGACCGCGTTCCAGGCGATAGCGTGGCACTTGCCCATGAACCCCGTGCCGATAAGACCGACTCCGACCATTTCATTGTCTCCGCTGCCAGAAAGGTTGTGTGGATGAATTAGTCCATTTTTTCCAGAAATGGAACGCATGGCTCATTTTTTATGGCCTTCTTGCACAGGCTCGCTATGATGGGGCATCACACGGCATCGACTGATGGACCTAGGCGGAGCGACGATGGACGAACGGGTGCCCCGCGATTTCGAGACGCTGCGTACGACGATCCTGGAACGGCGCCAGAGCCTGCCCAAGCGCATCGCGCAGATCGCCGCCTATGCGCTCGACAATCCCGACGATATTGCCTTCGGCACCGCCGCCAGCATCGCCGCCTCCGCCGGCGTCCAGCCTTCGACCTTGATCCGCTTCGCCCAGCAGCTCGGCTTCGACGGCTTCACCAGCCTGCAGCTGGTGTTTCGCGAGCGCCTGCGCGAGCGCAATTCGTCCTATGATGAAAGGCTGGCGGCATTGCGCGCCAAGGCCGAGGAAGGCGCCGGTCACCGAGCGATTTTCGACGGCTTCGTCGCCGCGGCGAGCACCTCGCTCAACGATATTTCAGGCAGGTTGAACGAAGACCATTTCGAAGCTGCCATCGCCTTGCTGGCGAAGGCGGAGACGATTTATGTGCTGGCCAAGCGCCGCTCCTATCCGGTCGCCTCCTACATCGCCTATGCGCTGGGCAAGCTCAAGATCCGCAACCAGCTGATCGAATCAGCCGCCGGCCTTAACGCCGAGATGATCAGCTTTGCCTCGCCCAGGGATGCCGTCATCGCCATCAGTTTCTCGCCTTACGCCCCGGCGACCATCGAGGAGGCGCGCGTCATCTCGGAGCAAGGCGTTCCGATCGTAGCGATCACCGACAGTTCCTTTTCCCCGCTCGCCCAGTTCGCCAAAGTCTGGTTCGAGGTCGCTGAAGCCGATTTCGCCGGCTTCCGCTCGCTGTCGGCGACGATGGCGCTGGCCATGGCGCTGACCGTTGCGGTTGGCGAAAAGCGGCGCGACAGCGGCGGGAAGCGCAAAGCCTGACAGGCTACTTTTCGGCAAAGGAACGCGCGTTCCATATTGACTATCGATTGGAATTATTATTTCATATTGCCGGCGCCACGCTGCCGCTCGCGCGTGTTACCCAAGACAATGTGTTACCAAGACAACAAGGCTGATGGGAGGTTCGAATGAGCGAAGCCGTGGACGCGAAACATGCGCCGCTCGACGTCATCACCATCGGCCGCGCCTCGGTCGATCTCTACGGCCAGCAGATCGGCTCGCGGCTGGAGGACATCACCTCCTTTGCCAAGTCGGTCGGCGGCTGTCCGGCCAACATTTCGGTCGGCACGGCGAGGCTCGGCCTGCGCTCGGCGCTGCTCACCCGCGTCGGCGACGAGCAGATGGGCCGCTTCATCCGCGAGCAGCTGACCCGCGAGGGGGTTTCGGTTGACGGCCTCAGGACCGACCCGGACCGGCTGACCGCGCTGGTGCTGCTGTCGGTCGAGGACGAGGGCGTCTCGCCGATGATCTTCTATCGCACCGACTGCGCCGACATGGCGCTTTCGGAAGACGACATCGATGAGACGTTCATCGCTTCGGCACGCGCGATCGTCGTCACCGGCACGCATTTTTCGCGGCCCAACAGCGACGCCGCGCAGCGCAAGGCGATCCGTGCCATCAAGGCCACGGGCGGCAAGGTGGTGTTCGACATCGACTACCGCCCTAATCTGTGGGGCCTTGCCGGCCATGCCGAAGGCTTCGAGCGCTATGTGAAATCCGACCGGGTCTCCGCCCAGCTGAAGTCGGTGCTGCCCGATTGCGACCTGATCGTCGGCACCGAAGAAGAGATCATGATCGCCTCCGGTGCCGATGATTGCCTGAGCGCGTTGAAGACGGTCCGCTCGCTGTCCAAGGCCACGATCGTCTTGAAGCGCGGCGCCATGGGCTGCATCGTCTATGACGGGCCGATCAGCGACGACCTCGAGGACGGCATCGTTGGCAGGGGGTTTCCGATCGAGGTCTACAATGTGCTCGGCGCCGGCGATGCCTTCATGTCAGGTTTTTTGCGCGGCTGGCTCGGCGAGGAGAGCTTGGAGACGGCGGCAACCTGGGCCAATGCCTGCGGCGCTTTCGCCGTGTCGCGGCTGCTCTGCGCGCCGGAATACCCGACCTTCGAGGAATTGCAGTTCTTCCTGAAGAACGGCAGCAGGCACCTGGCGCTGCGCAAGGACGAGGCGATCAACCATATCCATTGGGCGACGACGCGCCGACGCGATATTCCCTCGCTGATGGCGCTGGCCTGCGATCACCGTATCCAGCTTGACGATGTCGCCGCGAAAGCCGGCGCCGACCCATCGCGTATCCACGATTTCAAGGTGCTGACGGTCAAGGCGGCGGCAAAGGTTGCCGCCGGCCGCGCCGGCTACGGCATGCTGCTCGACGAAAAATACGGCCGCGAGGCGATGCTTGAATTCGCCCGCCATCCCTTCGCCTGGCTCGGCCGGCCGGTCGAACTGCCGGGATCGCGGCCGCTTCGTTTCGAATTCTCGCAGGATATCGGCTCGCAACTGATCGAGTGGCCGGTCGACCATTGCATCAAGTGCCTGTGCTTCTACCACCCCGACGACCCCGAGGCGCTGAAGACCGAGCAGCAGCAGAAGCTCAAAAGCCTGTTCGAGGCCGCGCGGAAAGTAGGCAGAGAACTTCTCATCGAGATCATCGCCGGCAAGCACGGCGAGCTCGACGACACGACGATCCCGCGGGCGCTGCAGGAACTCTATGCGCTTGATATCAAGCCCGACTGGTGGAAACTTGAACCGCAGGCCTCAGCCGCGGCCTGGGCAAAGATCGAAGCGGTGATCCTGAAGAACGATCCGTGGTGCCGCGGGGTCGTGCTGCTCGGCCTGGAGGCGCCGCAGGACGAACTGGAAGCGGCCTTTGCCGCCACCGCCAAGGCGCCGATCGTCAAGGGCTTCGCCGTCGGTCGCACCATCTTCATCAACGCGGCCGAACAATGGCTTGCCGGCAAGATGTCGGACGAGGAGGCGGTGGCCGACATGGCGTCGCGCTTCGAGCGACTGACCGAGGCATGGCTTGCCGCGCGCGGCCGCAAAGCAGCATAAGAAGGCGCGGCATAGAGACTGCGGAGGAAAACAACATGACCAAGACAATCCGCCTGACGATGGCGCAGGCGCTGACCCGCTTTCTCGGCTGCCAGATGACCGAGATCGACGGCAGGAAAATGCCGATCTTCGGCGGCGTCTGGGCGATCTTCGGCCACGGCAATGTCGCCGGCATCGGCGAGGCGCTTTATCAGGTGCGCGACGAATTGCCGACCTTTCGCGCCCACAACGAACAGGCGATGGCGCATGCAGCGATCGCCTACGCCAAAGCCAATTTCCGTCGCCGCTTCATGGCGGCAACCAGTTCGATCGGCCCCGGCGCGCTCAACATGGTGACGGCGGCGGCACTTGCGCATGTAAACCGGTTGCCCGTCCTGTTTCTCCCCGGCGACGTCTTCGCCAATCGTATCCCCGACCCTGTGCTGCAACAGGCCGAAGATTTCTCCGACGGTACCGCGACGGTCAACGATTGCTTCCGGCCGGTGTCGCGCTATTTCGATCGCATCACCCGGCCCGAGCAGATCATCCCGGCGCTCAACCGTGCGATGCAGGTGCTGACCGATCCGGCCGAATGCGGGCCAGTGACCTTGGCGCTCTGCCAGGACGTGCAGGCCGAGGCCTTTGATTACCCCGAGAGCTTCTTTGCCGAACGGGTCTGGCATCAGCGCCGGCCGCGTCCGGACCGTGGGGAGTTGGCGGCCGCCGTGGCGGCGCTGAAGGGCGCGAAAAAGCCGTTGGTGATTGCCGGTGGCGGCGTGCTGTATTCACAGGCTTCCGGCGAGCTGGCGAAGCTGGTGCAAGGCGCCGCCATCCCGGTCTGTGAGACACAGGGCGGCAAATCCTCGCTGCCGGACGATCATCCGCTCAACATGGCGGCGGTCGGCGTCACCGGCACTTCGGCTGCCAACCGGCTGGCCGAGGAAGCCGATGTCGTGCTTGCCGTCGGCACCAGATTGCAGGATTTCACCACCGGCTCGTGGGCGCTGTTCAAGAATTCCGGCAAGACCATCATCGGGCTGAACGTCCAGCCTTTCGATGCGGGCAAGCACCAGGCGCTGCCGCTGGTCACTGATGCGGCGGAAGGGCTCGCCGAGCTTGGCGCGGCGCTGAACGGCTGGCAGGCGCCGGCCGCCTGGACCGATAATGCGGCCAGGGGCAAGAAAGAATGGCAGGCCGAAGCCGGCAAGGTGACGGCCTCGACCAATGCCGCCTACCCCTCGGATGCGCAGGTGATCGGCGCCGTGCAGCGCGCCATGGGCTCCGGCGTGATACTGCTTCATGCTGCCGGCGGGCTGCCCGGCGAGTTGCACAAGCTCTGGCAGGCGGGCGCGCCCGGCTCGTACCACGCCGAATACGGCTTCTCGACCATGGGCTACGAGATCGCTGGCGGGCTCGGCGTCAAGATGGCCAAGCCCGACGAGGAGGTCGTCGTCATGATCGGCGACGGCTCCTATCTGATGCTCAATTCCGAGATCGCGACCTCCGTCATGCTCGGCCTCAAGATGACCATCGTGCTGCTCGACAACAGAGGCTATGGCTGCATCAACCGGCTGCAGATGGCAACCGGCGGCGCCAACTTCAACAATCTGCTGAAGGACGCCCGTCACGAGGTTATGCCCGATATCGACTTCGCCGCGCATGCGGCAAGCCTTGGTGCGATCGCCGAGAAGGTTTCATCGATCGCAGGGTTGGAAACGGCGCTGGCAAAGGCGAAAGGCAATAGCAAGACGACGGTACTGGTCATCGACACCGACCCACTGGTGTCGACCGATGTCGGCGGCCATTGGTGGGATGTCGCCGTGCCGGAAGTTTCTTCGCGGCCGCAGGTCAACGCCGCACGCAAAGCCTATGAAGAAAAGCGGCGGATGCAGAGTGTTGGTGATTGATGTCGGCGAATGAAAATTGAACGATCTGACATTGGAGTGACGACTTGAAAGCCAAACTGGGCATGTCCCCCATTGCATGGTGGAACGACGATCTTGCGGAACTCAGCGATGACGTGTCGCTGGAGGAGTGTTTGGCGCAATCGCGCTCGGCAGGCTTCACCGGCATGGAAATGGGCCGCCGTTTTCCCAGTGATCCGAAAATCATGCTGCCGATCCTGAAGGCGGCCGACGTGACGCTCTGCGGCGGCTGGTTCTCCGGTACGCTGGTCGACGAAGACATGGCCAGGAACAAGGATCGCATCCAGCCGATGATCGATCTGTTCAAGGCGGTGAACGCGCCCTGCATCGTCTATGGCGAGGTCGGCCGCTCCATCCAGGGCGACCGCTCAAAGCCGCTCGCCACCAAGCCGAGGCTTTCGGACGACGAGATGAAGGCCTATGCGAGGCGCCTCACGCAGTTCGGCGAATGGTGCGCCGAGCAAGGCATGCCGCTTTCCTACCACCATCATATGGCGGCGGTCGTCGAGACCGAGCCGGAGCTCGATGCGTTCATGCGCCATTCGGGAGAAGGCATTCCACTGCTGCTCGACGCCGGCCATCTGGCCTTTGCCGGCGGCGATGTTCTGCGCGCCATCGACAACCATCACCAGCGCATTAACCATGTGCATGTGAAGGACGTGCGGATTGAGGTGATCGAAAAACTCGATCGCCAGAAGCAATCCTTCCTCGATGCCGTGGCGCTCGGCGCCTTCACGGTGCCGGGCGATGGCTCGCTGGATTTTGGCGCCACTGTGGAAAGGCTGGCGAACTATGGCTATGAAGGCTGGTTCGTGGTCGAGGCCGAGCAGGATCCCAAGAAGAATCCGCCGCTCACGATGGCGCAAGTCGGCTACAAGGAATTGATGCGGGTGATGACGGCCGCCGGCTACACGGTTGAAACGCAGGGCTTCCCCAATGCTTGAGCGAGTCTATTCCCGGCGATGGGGTGATCCGATGCGGGGGCTGATCCGATGAAGGACTCTGAGCATCCGTTCTTCCGGCCGCTGTGGCGACGCGTTGCCATTGTCGCCGTCTGCCTGGGCTGGGCCGTGGTCGAGTTTGCCACCGGCGCGCCGTTCTGGGGCACGATCGCGCTCGGCTTCGCCGGCTATGCCGTCTGGCAGTTCTTCTATCTCTACAAGCCGGCCGACGGCGGCAAGGGTTCGGCCGACACCGAACCAAAGGAGTGAGCCCGGATGTCGAAACTGCTCGTCAAGGCCGATAAGGGCCATGGCCGCGTCGCCCATGTGACGCCGCAAAACGCCGGCTGGACCTATGTCGGTTTCGATCTGCATCGATTGCGGCCAAGCGAGACCATCTCCGGACAAACCGCGAGCCGTGAAGTCTGCCTGGTGTTCGTCACCGGCAAGGGCAAGGCCAAGGCCGGCGGCAACGATCTCGGCCTGCTCGGCGAACGCATGTCGCCCTTCGAAGGCAAGCCGTGGTCGGTCTATGTGCCGCAGGGCTCTGACTGGTCGGTGACCGCCGACACCGGTCTCGAACTCGCGGTCTGCTCGGCGCCGGGGCTTGGCGGCTGCCTGCCGGTCCGCGTCATCGCGCCAAAAGATCTCGGCCAGGAGGTTCGCGGCAAGGGCACCAACACGCGCTATGTCACCAACATCCTGCCGGAAGGCAAGCCGGCCGATTCATTGCTGGTGGTCGAGGTCATCACGCCTGGCGGCCACACGTCGAGCTATCCGCCGCACAAGCATGACCAGGACAATCTGCCGGCCGAGTCCTATCTCGAGGAGACCTATTACCACCGCCTCAATCCGCCGCAGGGCTTTGCTTTCCAGCGCGTCTACACCGATGCCGATCGGAACGGCGCTCGTTCGCTCGACGAGGCGATGGCGATCGAGGACGGCGACGTCGTGCTGGTACCCAAGGGCTATCACCCTTGCGCCGCCTGCCATGGCTACGACCTCTACTACCTCAACGTCATGGCCGGGCCGAAGCGGACGTGGAAATTCCACAACGCGCCCGAGCACGAATGGCTGATGAAGGCCTGATCGCGCGATGCTTCCGGGTCGGCAAACTGGCCCAAAGCGAAAAAATCGTCGGCTAATGACCCGCCTGAACAAGTTTGTTATCAGGAGCGACCATCAGCTTCGTCATTTCGTCATGCAAATCGCCTATGGCAGCGGGAGTTGACGAGGACTTTCGATGCGCTACGCTATCTATTTCACCCCCCGGCAGGACGAACCGTTGGCGCGGATCGCCGCCAATTGGCTCGGCCGCGACCCGTTCGGTGCCGCCACGAGGCCGGTCAAGGCCGTGGGCGAGCTGTCGGCGGCGGAAGTCGCCTTCCACACCGCTTCGGCACGCCGCTACGGCTTTCATGCGACACTGAAGGCGCCCTTCCGGCTGGCTTCGAACGAAACGGAAGCCGCGCTTCGCGCCGCACTGGACGATTTCGCCGAGACGACGCCGGTGATGACGATCCCACGGCTGGTCGTCAGCCAGATCGACGGCTTCTTCGCGCTGGTGCCGGAAGGACCGTTGCCGGCGCTCAACCGCTTCGCCGACGACGTCGTGCGCGACTTCGACCGTTTTCGCGCGCCACTCAGCGAGGCGGAGATCGAGCGGCGCAGCCCCGATTCGCTGAAGCCGGATGAGTTCCGCCATCTCTGCCAGTGGGGCTACCCCTATGTCTTCGAGACATTTCGATTCCACATGACGCTGTCCGGTCGTGTCTCGTCACAGGAAAGCCCTCGTCTTCGCGCAGCAATCGGCAGCCTGTTTGCGGGAGTCCTGCAACGGCCGGTGCCGGTGGACGCGCTGACCCTGTTTGTCGAAACCGAACCTGGCGCCCCGTTCATGGTGCTCTCCCATCACGCGCTCGGGCACCGTCCGGCGAGAAAAACCGCCTGAAATACTATTTGTTTTAAACCGCTTTTGTGCGACGCCAACTCATTCCAATCGGTGACTCCAATTGGCTGCAAAATGCTCCAAGGACTGCCTGAAATGACCGTCGAGACCGTTCTCAACAATGCCCGGATCGTGCTTGCTGACGAGATCGTCGAGGGCTCGATCGTGCTGCGCGACGGCTTGATCGCCGGGATCGACGCCGGCTCCGCCCGGAACGGCGAGGACATGGCCTGCGATTTCATCATTCCCGGGCTGGTTGAGCTTCATACCGACCACCTGGAGGGTCACTACGCGCCGCGGCCGAAGGTGCGCTGGAACCCGATCGCCGCGGTGCTCGCCCACGACGCGCAGGTGGCGACCGCCGGCATCACCACCGTGCTCGATGCCTTGCGCGTCGGCATGGACGACGACGCCGACATGAATTCGGCCGACATGCGCAAGCTGGCCGATGCGATCGAGGACAGCGTCCAACAGGACCGGCTGCGGGCCGACCATTTCATCCATCTGCGCTGCGAGGTTTCGGCGCCGGATTGCCTCGCAGCCTTCGCGCATTTTGACGGCGATGACAGGATCAAGCTGGCGTCGCTGATGGACCATGCGCCGGGACAGCGCCAGTTCGTCGATTTGGAAACCTATGCCTATTACTACCAGCGCAAACTGAAGCTGACGGATCGCGAATTCCAGCAATTCTGTGAGAAGCGGATGGCGGAGTCGGCGACGAATTCGGGGCCGAACCGCGCCTTCATCGCTGCCGCCTGCCATCAGCGCGACATCGTGCTGGCCAGCCATGACGACGCCACGACCGGCCATGTCGACGAGGCGATCGAACAAGGCGTCCGCGTCGCCGAATTCCCGACCACCAAAGAGGCCGCAAACGCTTCGAAGGCGGCAGGGCTCGGGGTGCTGATGGGCGCCCCGAACGTCATGCGCGGCGCCTCGCATTCGGGCAATGTCTCGGCCCGGACACTTGCCGGCGAAGGCTTGCTCGACATATTGTCGTCCGACTACATCCCCTTCAGCCTGATCCAGGCGGCCTTTTTCCTCGGCGACGTGGTCGACGGCATCTCCCTGCCGCAGGCGGTGGCGATGGTTTCGAAGAACCCGGCCGAGGCGGTCGGCCTCGCCGACCGTGGCGTCATCGAGCAGGGCCGGCGCGCCGATCTGGTTCGCGTCCGTCTCGACGATCATGTCCCGGTTGTCCGCACGGTTTGGCGGCAGGGTCGTCGGGTCGCGTGATGGTGTCGGCGTCGATCGAGCGTGAATTGTCCGCCGCGGCGTTTCCGATCCGCGACGGCGTGTTTGTCGCCGTCGTCGGGCCGAGTGGCGCCGGCAAGGACACGGTGATCGGCTATGCCCGGACGCTGTTTGCCGACGAGACCCGGCTGGAGTTCGTGCGCCGGGTCATCACCCGGCCGAGCGACACGACGAGCGAGGATCACGACACGCTGGCCGATGCGGCCTTCGTCGAGGCCGAGGCGGACGGCGCCTTCG
Organism: Mesorhizobium sp. WSM4848; assembly: GCF_055811375.1. NCBI lineage: Bacteria > Pseudomonadati > Pseudomonadota > Alphaproteobacteria > Hyphomicrobiales > Phyllobacteriaceae > Mesorhizobium > Mesorhizobium sp. WSM4848. The sequence goes on along the minus strand of NZ_JBVVPX010000010.1, from coordinate 18,146 downwards.
CCATCTCCTGGGAGGCGCATGGCTTGCGCTACGGCATCCCGGCTGAAGTCGACCGGTCGGTGGCCAATGGCCGCGTCGCTATCGCCAATGTCTCCCGCGCCATCATCCCGGCGCTGCGTGGTCGCTATGCCAATCTGGCTGTCGTCGAGATCACCGCATCGCCGCAGATCCTGGCCGAGCGACTGGCGACGCGTGGCCGCGAGTCGCGCGGCGAAGTGCTGGCGCGGCTGGCGCGCAGCGCCAATGTGGCGTTGTCCGGGCCAGGCGTCACCTCGATCGACAATAGCGGCCCGCACGAGGCGGCTGGCGAGCGTTTTGTCGAAGTGCTGCGCAAGGCAATGGCGTTCTCCGACCGACGGGCCTGATCTAAGCCGCCTCTTGCCTTCTCCCCTTGTGGGAGAAGGTGGATCGGCGCGCAGCGCCGAGACGGTTGAGGGGTGTTGGAAGAAATGAGGTGTCGGCGTTCCCTGGAACACTCCTCATCCGACCGAGCTTCGCTCGGCCACCTTCTCCCACAAGGGGAGAAGGAAGAGCAGGGCGACTACTCCGCTGCCGCGCCGGCCGCGCCCTTGCGGGTTGCCTCCAGCATCAGCCGCCGCTCCCGGTACACGCCCCATTGCTGATCGACCAGCACGCCGATGAGGATCACCCCGCCCATTACCGCGAAATTGAGCGAGGACGGGATGCCGAGCAGGTTGACGAGGTTCTGCAGTTCCTGCAGCAGAACCGTACCCAGGATTACGCCGATCAGCGAGCCTTCGCCGCCGCGCAGCGAGAAGCCGCCGAGCACGGCTGCGGCAATGGCGTAGAGTTCGTAGAACTGGCCGTGGCTGGCCGGCGAGATCGAGCGCGTGTACATGGCGAAGTAGATCGCCGACAGCGCCGTCAGCACACCGCAGATGACATAGGCCGCCATGACGACGCGGCCGGTGCGGATGCCCGAATATTTCGCCGCCTCCTCGTTCTTGCCGATGGCGTAGAGGTAGCGGCCGAACACCGAACGGTGCAGCACCACCCACATCACGATAGCGATGACGATCAGCGCGATAAAACTGTTCGGCACGCCATAGGATCGACCGGCGGTCAGGAATTCGAGCTCCGGGAAATTCTGCCCGAAGGCGAAGCCCGCCGTGCCGTCGGCTGTGTAGAACCGCGCCACGCCGCGATAGATCAAGAGCCCGCACAGCGTCACCACGAAAGGCTGCAATCTGAGCCGCGTGATCAGCCAGCCATGTGCCAGCCCGATGATGCCGCCAAGCACGAGGATCAGCGGCAGCGCCACCGGCCATGCCATGCCGCGCGTGGCGATGAAATCGACGAACAGGACGCCGAGCAGCGCAACCACCGAGCCGACCGACAATTCGATGCCGCCGGTGATGATGACGAAGGCCTGGCCGATTGCCAGGATGCCGAACAGCCCGATCAGGTTCGAGGTGTTGGCGAGGTTGATCGGCAGCAGGAAACGCGGGTTGATGATCGCCACCACCGCTCCGACCACAAGAATCAGGATCAGCAGGCCAAGATCTTTCTTGCTCATCGTCTTCTCCCAATGCCTGCCTGAGCAGGTTCCGCAAAAGTGTTCCGCGGTTTTGCCGTCAGAACCTGCGCGAATAAAAACTATTTCGGCTGCTTCCCGACAGCCAGCAGCAGCACGTTTTCCTGGCTGAACTGTTCCTTGTCGAGAATGCCTGAGATCTGGCCCTCATGCATGACGGCGATGCGGTCGGAGACGCCGATCACCTCCTCCATGTCGCTCGATATCATCAGCACGGCGACGCCGGCATCGGCCAGCGCCCGCATCAGCCCGTAGATCTCCGCCTTGGCACCGATGTCGATGCCGCGCGTCGGCTCGTCGAGGATCATCACCTTGGGGCTCATGGCCAGCCACTTGGCCAGCACCACCTTTTGCTGGTTGCCGCCGGACAGCGTGCCGGTGCGCGTCGCCACCGAGGGCGCCTTGATGCCGAGATTGCGTTTCTGCTTCTCGGCGGTGACGGCTTCGGCGCGGGCAGAGACCAAGGATCGCCGGGCATGCGCCGGCAGATTGGGGAGCGAAATATTCTGGGCAATCGACAGGTCGAGCAGGATGCCGGTCAGCTTGCGATCCTCGGGGACGAGGAAGATCCCGTTGGCCACAGCGTCGGCCGCCGAACCAAGAACCAGATCTTTTCCATCAAGCTGGGCCGCGCCGCCAAGGCTCTTCTCGATGCCGAAAAGCACGCGCGCCAGTTCCGTGCGGCCGGAGCCGACAAGACCCGCCAAGCCAAGGATTTCGCCGCGCCTGACGCCGAGATCGACCGGCCGGTCGGGATAGGCGCTGGTGCGAACGGCCTTGGCCGACAGGGCGACGGCGCCGGGCGGGCGGGCCGATTCTGCGGCCTTCTCCCGCTCCTTCAGCATGCGGCCGATCATCAGCTTGACCATCTGGTCATGGTTGATGGCGTTCTTCGGCAGCGTGCCGGCAAGCATGCCGTCCCTCAGCACGACGACGCGATCGGCAACCCGCTCGACCTCGTGAAGGCGATGCGAGATGAAGATGACGCTGATGCCGTCGGCCTTCAGCGCCTTGATGACATCGAGCAGCTTGTCGGTTTCGGCAAGGGGCAGGCTCGACGTCGGCTCGTCGAGGATGACCAGGCGCGCCTCGATCGATAGCGCCTTGGCGATTTCGACCATCTGCTGCTGGGCAAGCGACAGCGCCGATACCGGGGTGTCGGCCGAGAAATTGGCGCCCACACGTTTGAGCAGTGGCGCCGCCAGCGTGCGCAGCTTGGTGCGGTCGACAAGCCTGAGCGGACCGGCGCGCAACGGCTCGCGGCCGAAAAAGATGTTGGCGGCAACGTCGAGGTTTTCGAACAGGTTGAGTTCCTGGTGGACGAAGGCGATGCCGGAACCGATGCTGGCCTCGACGGTCAGCCCGTCATGGGCGACACCATCGACGGTGATCGTGCCGGTGTCGGGTGTGGTCACGCCACCGAGGATCTTCATCAGCGTCGACTTGCCGGCGCCGTTTTCGCCGACGAGGCCGATAACCTCGCCAGGCCTGACCTCCAGCGAAAACCCGTCCAGCGCGACCACGCCAGGATAGGTCTTGCGTACGCCCTCGAGACTGAGGAACGGGGCAATCGTGGATGCGCCGGTGGATGCGTCGGAATAGTTCATCGTGCCTGACAGCAGTTGGCGGGCGAAAGACTGACGGGCCTGCGCAGGCCCGTCAACGATAAACAGGACAATCCGCTGAAGGTTTGGCGCTGCCCCTGACCCTTACCCTCTCCCCGTGAAGAACGGGGGAGAGGGGGTCGCCAGCGCGGCGACAAGTCCCTTCTCCCCGTAATAGTGGGGAGAAGGGACCGGCAGGCGGATGAGGGGCAGCGCAAACACCGACAAGCTGTTGCCACCGCCTCCATCAGTTTCCGGACATCGCCTTCAGATTGGCGGCATAGGCGTCGACGTCGTCCTTGCCGATGATCTTGGTCGGGATGATGATCAGGCCGTTCTCCGGAATGCCGGACTTGTCGCCCTCGAGATAGGCGGCCATCAGCTTCATGCCCTGGTAGGCCCATTCGAAGGGCTGCTGCACGACGGTGGCGGCAACGGTGCCTTCCTTGACGCCGCCGAGCGTGATCGGATCGTCGTCGAAGCCGACGACGGTGATCTGACCGAGCTTGCCGGCGTCGCGCAGCGCTTCATAGATGCGCGGGGTGTTGTACGAATAGAAGCCGACCATGCAGGTGACGTCGGGGCTGGCGACCAGCGCGTCCTCGACATTCTTCTTGGCGCGGGCCTGGTCGATGTCGTCGCCACGCACGTCGATCAGCTCGATCTTAGTGCCGGCGAGCCCTTCCTTCATGCCTTCGATGCGCTCCTTGGCATTGTCGGCGCCGAGCAGGCCGACGAAGCCGAGGCATTTGCCGCCGTCGGGCATCGCCTTCTTGGCGATCTCGGCCGCCTGCTTGCCGGCATCGATGTTGGACGAGCCGATATAGGCGATACGCTTGGTCTGCGGCGCGTCGCTGTCGGTGGTGAACAGCGCCGTCTCCGAGGCGATTTTGTTGAGCCCGTCGGTCGAGGTCTTGGGATCGACGGCCGAAACCATGATCGCCTTGACGCCGGCCGTCACCAGATCGTCCATCAGCCGCTGCTGGATGGCGACCGACGACTGTTCTGGATATTTGAGCTCGAGATTGTAGTTGGGCAATTCGGCCTGCGCCTTCTTGACGCCGGCTTCGGCCGCCTTCCAGAAATCGGAAGCGCCGTTGACGACGAAGGCCAGCGTCGGTTTGTCCTGGGCACGGGCAATCGCCGTGAAGGACAGACCGAGAGCCAGGGCCGCTGCGGCGACGGACGCATTTCGTATCGCAGATTTCATGTTCAACCTCCCATTTGATCCAGTCATTTTCGCTGATCTGAACTTTGTCGAATGCGGCTTGGGCGCCCTCCTCCTCAAGGGTGCTGGCAGCGAAAGAACGGCGCCGTCCCAGCCGCGGTCTGAACTCTAAAGACTCATTGGCTGCTCGTAAATAGTCCGATTTGTCTGATATTTCGTGATTGTGGAGCGTTGCCCTGCAGCGCAAACGTCCCGGACGAAGGTGGCCAAAGCTATGCAGACGAGGCTCCTTGTGGAGGCAGCCTCGCGGATACCGGTATACGAGTATACGAACATCCAGTTCGGCTACCTGAGAACAGCTTCTGCAGCCAACCTTGTGAAAGCTGCGCTTCAATTCGCAACACAAGTGCTATAGTGAGAACTAAGAACGCGGCTCGCCGCTGACCGAGGCAATGAAGGCGAAAGCGTATTGGTCGCAGTGTATGAAAGCCGTAACGATGGGATGAGACGAAGCGGCCGAGGACGGGCCGGCGTCCTGCTCAGCTTGGGTGTTGGTCTGCGGCTGCTGGCTTTGTTGCTCTTTCTGATCTGGACCATTCCTGCGGCAACGGCCGATCAGGTCGCGCACGAGGCTGCCAAAGGCCAGATCGGCGCGACCGAGCCGGTCACGCACCCGACTGTCCTTGCCCGCAGCATTGCGCGCCACGTTGGCGCTGAGACTTCCCGTTTCAAGACACCTGTCATTGCGAGAGATGGCAAACCCTTTTGCATTATCGCGGATTTGCGGCTGCCGCCCGAAACCGCGTCAGCCGCGCCGTTTGGCATATGGTCTGAAGACCGGCCGGAACTGTCGCCGATCCGCGCCTTTGATGCGCGCGCGCCCCCACTTCTCACGGCGTGAACCTGGCCGCGCGACCGCGGCTCTAGACTCCCAAAACCTTCACATCGCGTTCCGTTCGTCGGGTTGCTCGCCGGTCGGAACGCCAAAGCTCTTGTCGGAGGCGGTTTGCGCCCGATATGGGCTGAACGGACAAGAACATGCTGCATTTTTCCCGCTGGAAGACCATTCTCATCTGGCTGACGGTCTTGGCCGGTATTCTTTACGCAGCTCCCAATCTGGTTCCCGCCTCCACTCTGGCATCGCTGCCGAATTGGCTGCCAAAGCAGCAGCTGACGCTGGGCCTCGACCTGCAGGGCGGCTCGCACATCCTGCTCCAGATCGATCGGCAGGACCTTGCCAACGAACGTCTCGAATCGGCACGCGACGAGGTCCGCACATCACTGCGCGATGCCCAGATCGGCTATACCGGGCTTGCCGGCACCGCCAATTCCATCCAAGTCCGCATTCGCGACCAAGGCCAGATCGAAGCGGCGAAGACCGCGCTCGAAAGATTGACGCAGCCGATCTCGACGGGCCTTTTCATGAGCGGCTCGGTGACCGAGATGGAGATGGCCGAGCCGGAACCGGGCCTGCTGCGCTTCACGCTGACCGAAGCCGGGATCGACTACCGGATAGCCGCGGCGCTGACCCAATCGATCGAGGTGGTGAGCCGGCGCGTCAATGAACTCGGCACGACCGAGCCGATCATCCAGCGCCAGGGATCGGACCGCATCATGGTCCAGGTGCCGGGCCTGCAGGATCCGCAGCGGCTGAAGGATATCCTCGGACAGACGGCTAAGCTGACCTTCCAGATGGTCGACCAGTCGGTTCCGGTCGAGGAGGCGATCTCCGGTCGCCCGCCGGCGGGCTCAACGGTGTTGTATTCGACGGACGAGCCGCGGGTTCCGCATTTGATCGAGAACCGGATCATTGTCTCCGGCGAAAACCTCGTCGATGCGCAGGCAACCTTCGACCAGCGCACCAACGAGCCGGTGGTCTCGTTTCGCTTCGACAGCCGCGGCGCCACCCGCTTCGGTCAGGCTACCCAGGCAAATGTAGGGCGCCTGTTCGCGATCATCCTCGACAACGAGGTGATCTCCGCGCCTCAGATCCGCGAACCGATCCTGGGCGGCACCGGGCAGATATCCGGCAGTTTCACGGTGGAGAGCGCGAACGATCTTGCGGTCCTGCTGCGCGCCGGCGCACTGCCTGCCGACCTCACCATCGTCGAGGAGCGCACCGTCGGTCCGAGCCTCGGCAGCGATTCGATCGAGGCGGGCCAGTTCGCGGCAATCATCGCCGGGGTCCTGGTCGTCGGCTTCATGCTGTTCGCCTATGGGCGACTGGGGCTGATCGCGAATATCGCGCTGCTGGCCAACGTCGCACTGATCATCGCCATCCTATCCGTGCTCGGGGCGACGCTGACCTTGCCTGGCATCGCCGGCATCGTGCTGACGATGGGCATGGCGGTCGATTCCAACGTCATCATCTTCGAGCGCGTCCGCGAAGAGAACCGCCAGGGGCGCTCGATCGTGCAGTCGATGGATTCCGGGTTCAGACAGGCGCTGGCGACTGTCGTCGACGCCAATGTGACGACGCTGATTGCCGCCGTCATCCTGTTCTTCCTCGGCTCGGGGCCGATCAAGGGGTTTGCCGTCACCCTCGCCATCGGCATCGTCACCACCGTGTTCACGGCGTTCACGCTGACGCGCTGGCTGGTCGCGTTCTGGCTTCGCCGGCAGCGGCCGAAAACCATGCCCGCCGGTGTCATGCGGCTGGTGCCCGACGACACGCGCGTGCCGTTCATGGCATTCCGAAAATACGCCTTCACGCTGTCCGTGCTGTTGTCGATCGCTTCGGCGGTGCTGTTCTTCACTGTCGGCATGAACTACGGCATCGACTTCCGCGGTGGTTCGAGCATCGAGGTGCAGGCAAAGGGCCAGCAGGCCGACATCGGCGACATCCGTGAGCGGCTGACGGGTCTCGAACTGGGTGAGGTGCAGGTGCAGGAGTTCGGCTCGGCCCGGGATGTGCTGATCCGCATCGGCACTCAGGGGGGCGGCGACGTTGCCGAACAGTCCGCCGTCGAGAAGGTAAGAAGCGCGCTCGAAACCGACTACGAGTTCCGCCGCATCGAGGTCGTCGGTCCGACAGTGTCCTCCGAACTCGCGTTCAACGGCACAATGGGCGTGCTCGCCTCGCTGCTGGCCATGCTCGTCTACATCTGGATCAGGTTCGAGTGGCAGTTCGGGCTCGGGGCCATCATTTCTACGTTCCACGACGTGATCCTGATGGTCGGCTTCTACGTCGTCGCCGGCATAGAGTTCAATTTGACCTCGATTGCCGCGATCCTGACTATTGTCGGCTATTCCATCAACGATACGGTTGTCGTCTATGACCGGGTCCGCGAGAATCTGCGCCGCTATAAAAGGATGCCGATTGCCGAGCTGCTCGACCTGTCGATGAACCAGACACTGGCGCGAACGGTCCTGACCGGCGTGACCACGCTGTTTGCGCTGGCGGCGCTCTCGATCTGGGGCGGCGAGGTGATCCAGTCCTTCACGGTCGCAATGATCTTCGGCATCCTTGCCGGAACCTATTCCTCCATCTTCGTCGCCGGGCCGCTGCTGATCCTGTTCAAGCTCCGGCCGGGCGCCCTCAGCCAAGAGGAAGCCGCAGTGGCGAAAGAGCCGCCGGCGCAACAGGCCTTGTAATGGGCGGTGCCATCTCTTTGGGTCCGCTGTAGCTTTTGATCTGGCGCGTGATCCCTTGCGAAATCGATTCCGATTTTGGGGTCATGCGCCAACTGGCTAGACCGTCTCTCGCATCGCCTCGTTGCCGTGCAGCCAGTCGGCGGCAATCATCTTGGCGACCGGCAAGGACGGTGGCGGCGACGCTGAATCTTGGGAGTTTCCGAGCGCGGCAATTTCGTCGTTGATGCCGGCACAAGCGTCAGTTGCGGGCCAACGCGGCCGCCTGCTCCAGGCTGACACCCCGGACGAGCGGGTCTGCATGCCGATGCGCAAGCCGCCATTCGCGTTCGTCCGAGCGATGCACAGCTCAGCCGGCAAAATTGCATGTTGATGTTGATGAAGCCAATGATATGATTTCGGGAATATGCTGAATGCAATTGATCTTTCGCGCACCGATCTCAATCTCCTCGTCCTCTTCGAGGCCGTGCTCGGAGAGGGCCACGTGGGCCGGGCGGCGGATCGGCTTAATCTGACGCCATCGGCTATCAGTCACGGGCTCGGCCGGTTGCGCCGGCTCCTCAACGATCCGCTGTTCCTGAGAACGCCCAAGGGGGTGGTGCCGACGGCCCGTGCAACGGAACTGGCCGCGCCGATCGCCGAGGTTCTGGCGCGCGTGCGCAGCGTGATGGCGACTGCCGCGCCCTTCGATCCCGCCACGGCCATGCGTCGGTTCGCAATCGGCGCACCGGACGGTGTCTCAGCCGTGATCCTGCGCCCCCTCCTCGCGGAACTCAGCCGGATTGCGCCACGCATCGACATCGGCGTGCGTCAGATCTTGCCCTCGCCAGCCCGCGTCTGGCGGAGCGCGATTGTCGATCTCGAGGCGCACGCCATCGACATCGCGATCATTCCGTCCGATGACATCCCGCCTCGCTTCGAAAAGCGCTGCATCTACGAAGAAGACTTTGTAATTGCCATGCGCCTTGGACATCCGTTCGCGCGTGATCCGAGCCTGGAGCGATACTGCAGCATGCAGCATCTGGTCGTCTCGGACAGCGGCGATCCTTACGGCTTCGTGGATGAACAACTGGCCAAGCAAGGCCGGGCGCGACGGATTGCGTTGACGGTTCCGAACTTCATGTTCGCGCTTGCCATCATCGTCGAGACCGACCTCATCTCGGCCCTGCCGCGGCGGTTCGTTGCCATGCATGCGGCGCGTTTCGGCGTGCTGAGCCTCGATGCCCCGTTGCCGTTGCCCGGCTTCCGGCTCAACGCCTTCGCTCCCAAGGTCGCGATGATGGATGCGGGCGTGGCATGGCTCTTCGATCTGCTTGCAGGCGTAGGGCAGACTGCGCAGATGCGCCACAGCAGCTTGTCCGCACCAAGTCGGCAATCATAGCTCGGAAAGCTTCGTCGGCGCCACCAGCCCCTGCAGGGCTATTGTGCGGGAGTTGGAAAATGCTTTCCAAGCCAGGTTCGCCATTTTGGCTCCTCCCGTCTTGCGATGCTCGCTGCATCGTCGCCAAACAGGAAAAACCGCGCGGACAAATATGTCATCCCGCCCATCGGCAAGGCGAAGAGGTGCGCGAAGCCCGGCGCGGGCTGGTCCAGCCGGACCACCAACTCGGGATGGTCTTGCGGTCCCGTACGTTCGACGACGCCCTCGAATACCTGCGTGTCCGAAGGGGTGACGACGCGCTGTTGTTCAGTCGCATTCGCCAGGCCCAAGGGTTCAACCAGCTTTCGCCATGCATCAGCCAAAGGCTCAGAGGACGGGCCCAAAAGCTGAAAAGCCGAGCCGTGCTGCCCGGGAAAATGCGTGAGGTAGAGGCGGAGCAGGCGGAAGAAGGAAATCCATCCGTAGCTGTGGGCCTCGAACTGATCGTCCCAATCATCAGAAGTCGCGAACCAGCGATGGACAACGCGAACGGTGCAAAGCCCGCCGGACTTTGCCTCGACGGTCCATTCCGTCGCCACCGTCCCAGGCTCACCCGGTGCTTCTGCGACAAACCGCCTGGGCGGCTCCCAAGCTGTGATGGTGGCAACGGAATCCATGCTTCCATCGGCAGCGAAATGCGAAATGGCGGTTCCTCCGATGCGGCCTTCGACTTCGCTCGGCACGAACCATTGAGATATTCCAGGTCCCGTTGCGATTGCGTTCCAGACGCCCTCGGGTGTACCGGGGACATCCACTTGCGCCTCGACCGAGCGATTGCCGGCGGCATCTTTTTTTACTGGCATTGAACGTCCTTTCCTTGCGGATTGGCTGGTGAGGGATGCGCCGTCACGACAAGGCGATGGGACCGTCCCTGCGGCGCGGTTTCGTCGTGATAGCGTGCCGCCAGCGCGGTGATGGCCTCAGTCAATTCACGCGTGAACGAGGCGCGGTCGGCGGCGGAGCGGAAGCGGATTTCGGTGTCGATCGCCAAGGTCGCCAGGCGCTTGCCGGCATCTGTGGCGGCGCGCTGGAGAGCTCCCATCTCCCGCACCAGCCGGGCACCGAGCGCGATGAGGTAGCTTGCCGACAGGCGATCCGGGGTGCGGTTCGGATCGGCGCCGACCGGACCCAGCGCGCTCGTCGAGACGACATAGCTTGTGGCGCTCGCCACCATGAGCCGCTCCGTCAGGCCACCCCACTTGCGCGTGTCTGCAACTTGGACAAGCCCGTGCTCCTCCAGAGCATGCAGGTGGTAATTGATCTTCTGCCGCTTGAGGCCGAGGCGTGTGGCAAGGGTAGCGGCCGAGGCGGGCTCCCGCAGTTCCGAGAGGAGTTGACTCCGCACGGGCTCCAAAGCGGCGGCGGCCGCGCTCGGCCGATCTATGACTTCGATATCGAGCATGCAGCCCTCACATTGACAAGCTTTCCTGTCAATGCCGTTGACGAGTATATTTGTCAAGAACGAAAGGACCGCTTCGTCCCCACAGGCCGAACTTTCCAAATGGAATGCGGCTAGCAAGCGAGCTATCTATCGCCCACTACGGAAGACGGCGCGTCCCCGCCCGCGGCGGGCAATTGCAATGACGGTGCCGTTCGTTGTAGCCATTGCGACCGCTTGATTTTGGAGGAGACGCAGCATGGACCGATTCACTGGCGGCTGCCTGTGCGGCCACGTCCGGATTGTGGCGTCGGGACTCCCATACCGGGTCGGCATTTGTCATTGTCTCGACTGCCGCAAGCACCATGGCGCCCTTTTTCACGCTTCCGCGGTGTTCCCCCAGGATGCGGTGACGATCGAAGGCGAGACGCGCGACTACGCCGGGCGGTTTTTCTGCCCCCGCTGCGGCTCGACAATTTTCGGACGCACCGCAGACGAAATCGAAGTGAACCTAGGGTCCCTGGACGCCACTGACCAACTGATGCCAACCTACGAAAGCTGGATCATCCGCCGCGAGTCCTGGTTGCCGCCGTTTCCGCTGACGAGACGGTACGAGCGCGATCGTGACGCCACGAGTCGCTTTGAGGAATAGTCGCACGAACGGTGCGAAAGCGTTTTGGGAGGTCACGCCGGCACGTCACTCCGGAAGACCGGCCTTGCGGAAGCCGTCGACGAAATGCTCGAGCGTCGCAGCGTCGCGGAATGGCTCCGTCGCGGCCCAGTGGCGGGTGGTGAAATGCGGGTTGCCGACGAGGAACAGTTCGGCCTCGGCGCGCGCCTCGTCGAGCCGGCCCAGTTGGGCAAGGCTTGCCGCCAGGAAGCGGCGTGAGCTTGTACGATAAGTCTCGTCCCTGCGCAGTGTTTCGACAGCGGCCTCGTATTCGCCGGCCGCATATTGCGCCTGGCCAAGTGTCAGATAGTACCAACTTGCCGGAAACGGGTTCAGCCGGAATGCCTTGCGAATGTCCTCAAGGCCCTCCTCGACCCGTCCGGCCAGGACCGCGATGTCGGACAAAGCCGCCCAGGCATCGGCCTCGTTCGGATCGAGCTCGATCGCCTTGGCGAATTCCGCATCCGCCTCGGCGAAGCTGCGCTCATAGGCAAGCAGGTAAGCCAAAACCCAGCGGCAGCCGGCATCGTTGGGGTCGATCGCCACGGCTTTGCGCGCCAGTTCCAACGCAACGCTACGGGACGTTTCGGTAGGTCCGCCGGAATGCACCCAGCCCATCCAGTGGTTCACGGCAAGCCAGCGATAGGCCTCGGCATATTCCGGATCGAGCGAAACCGCGCGGGTGAGCATCAGATGCGCTTCGCGCGCCGTCTGCGGCGTGTCGTCCATCAGCTTGCGCGCCCGCACGCAGAGGTTGTAAGCCTCGAGACTTTTGGGCCGATTGCGCGGCGGCGGCGCGCGCAGCCTGCCGAGCAAAGCCTCGACGATCTTGCCGGTGACCTCGTCCTGAACGGCAAAAATATCTTCCAGGCTGCGATCGAAGCGCTCCGCCCATAGATGGTCGCCACTCACTGCGTCGACCAGCTGGGCGTTGATGCGCACGCGCCCCGCAGCGCGCCGTGCGCTCCCCTCCAGCAGGTAGCGCACGCCGAGATCCTGCGCGATATCACGCACGTCCATCGCCTTTCCCTTGTAGACAAAGGCCGAGTTGCGGGCGATGACGAACAGGCCGGAGATCCTCGACAGGTCGGTAATCAGGTCCTCGGTCAAGCCATCCGCGAAGGATTCCTGCTCGGGATCGTTGCTGACATTGACGAAGGGCAGCACCGCTATCGATGGCTTGCCGGGCAGCGGCAAAGGTTTTCGCTTCGCGCCGAGCTGTTCGACGGCCCCCGTGAAGCGGTAGCCGACGCGCGGAACCGTGGCGATCCATTCGCCGCCATCTGCAGCCGGGCCAAGCAGCTTTCGCAGCAGCGCGATCTGCACGGTGAGGTTGCCTTCCTCGACGGCCGTGCCCGGCCACGCCGCGTCCATCAACTCGGCTTTGCCAAGGATTTCGCCGGCTCGTCCAACGAGCGCCGCAAGCAGCTTTATCCCGCGGTAGCCAACGGCAACGGGGACATCGTTGCGAAGCAGCGTTCCCGCACCGGAATCAAGCACGAACGGACCAAAGGCAAAGCGCGATCCCTGCATGCGGCGTATCTATAGCCGGTTTGGAAGTTTTGAGAACTATTTGGCAGAGCTTAATTACGACACTGTTCGTATCCTGCAGAATTCAGCCTCTTTCAGGTCGAGGGTCCCTGGACCTTCAAACCGATGGAGGTTGCTATGAACGATACTCTTGCATCGGCCCCATATCAGGCAGGGGCAACGCCCATGGAGCCGGCGGATATGTCGCGTCGGCACCTGACGACCTTGCGCAGCATTATCGCGGCTTGGGACGAGCGCAAACGCTTTCGCTGGGAACTTCAGCAGATGGCGAAGGACAATCCCCATTTGATCGACGACATCGGTCTGACGAGACGGCAGGTCGAGGCAGAGATCGCCAAGCCCTTCTGGCGACGATAATCATTGTCGCCGCAAAGTCACGAACCGTAATCCTCGCGCTTGGTGCGCCAAAAGCATCTCGGAACGGTGCGAGAAGCTGGGCCGCCGATCCGATCCAAAAATCGGGCCTTCGCGTGCGTCAGCGGGGCGGCTTTAGTCGTCGTCATCATCCGTGTGGCGGTCGCGATAGCGGCGACGATCATAGTCCTGGTTACGACGGGAGGATCGGTCCTCCTGGTAAACCCTGCGTTTGACGTGGGTCTCACAATAATCGTCTTCACAGTAGGTCTCGACAATCCGCTCACGCACAACGCCGTTATTCGACGAGCTATTCGAGCTTGTGTTCGAGGACTGACTGCCCGCGTGGGCAACGACTGTCGCCATCAAGCGCGAACGTCTGGTGCGATGCCCGGTGCGGCGTTCGTAGGGCATCTCGCTGTTACATCGCGGTGACAAAGCACCGCCACGGTGGCGTCAACCGGTTACACAGAGCAGGAAATATCTCCGGCCTTCTGGGAGTGGTCAGCGTCCCCAGAGGCTGCGTGGGCGTGTCGTCGGTTGGCTGTCAGCGCGGCGACTGGAACGCTCCACGCCTCGCAAGCGGGGATAGCGAAGTCTCGTGAAGGCAAGGTCAAGCTGCGTTCTCCGTTCTGTATCGGCGACGGGCGGCGACTGGGAGAGATGGATACCATGCACATAGGGCGTCCGGAAGTTGGCATGACATGGACGCGGGGCGGCCCGCGTGCAGGCGCTTGGCTGAGCGGTGCAATGACCATGCAGCGCCGCCTCGCAGCGATCCTGGCTTGCGACGTGGTCGGCTATTCGCGCCTGACGGAGCGCGACGAGCGCGGCACGCTCGAGCGGCTGAAGATCTACCGCAAGGACCTCCTCGAACCGCTGGTCTCCGAGCACCAGGGTCGGGTCGTCAAGCTCACCGGCGACGGCATGCTGTGCGAGTTCGCGAGCGTCGTTAACGCGGTGATCTCGGCGATGGCGATCCAGCAGGCCCTGGCAGAACACGAGGCGGAGACGCCCGAGGGAGAGCGGATTCGCTTCCGCATCGGCGTCAATCTCGGCGACGTGGTCTGCGAGGAGGACGGCGACCTCTACGGCGACGGGGTCAACATCGCCGCCCGCCTCGAAAGCATCGCCGATCCCGGCACCGTGGTCGTCTCGGGCACCGCCTACGACCACCTTCAAGGCAAGCTCGACTGCGGCTTCACGCCGCTCGGCGAACTGCGCCTCAAGAACATCGAGCGGCCTGTGCGCGCCTACCGCGTCGAGACCGACGCCAGCGCCTCGGTGGCTGCACTGCCTCCCCTGCCCGAGAAACCCTCGATCGCGGTTCTGCCTTTCACCAACATGAGCGGCGATCCCGACCAGGAATACTTCGCCGACGGGCTGGTGGAGGACATCATCACGGGATTGAGCCGGGTGAACTCCTTCTTCGTGATCGCCCGCAACTCGTCCTTCACCTACAAGGGCCGGGCGGTGGACCTGCGCCAGGTCGGGCGCGAGCTGGGCGTCCGCTACGTGCTCGAAGGCAGCATCCGCAGAGCAGGGTCGCGGGTGCGCATCAGTGGGCAGTTGGTGGACGCGACCAGCGGACACCATGTCTGGGCCGACCGCTTCGAGGGCGACGTGAGCGACATCTTCGACCTGCAGGACAAGGTAACCGAGAGCGTCGTCGGCGCCGTCGAGCCGAGCATCCGGCTGGAGGAGATCAAGCAGGCGCGCATGAAGCCGACCGACTACATCAGCGCCTACGACCTTTACCTTCGCGCGCTGCCGCGCTTCTACAGCATGACGCGCGAAGGCTTTGCCGACGTGCGCCGGCTCACCAACGAGGCGCTCAGCATCGACCCTAGCTTCAACTTGGCGAAGGCACTCGGCGCCTATATCCGCAGCCTATCTGTGAGCCAGTGCTGGCACGAGCCCGACGATATCCGAGTCGCCGCGCGCATGGCGCGCGAGGTACTGGCGGAAGCGCGCGACGACCCCACGAGCCTACGCTTCGCCGCGCAGGTGATCGCCTACAGCGCGAAGGACTACGAGATGGCGCTGGGCACGATCGAACGATCCCTGCTGCTCAACCCCAATTCGGCGCAGGGCCATACGGGCAGCGGCTGGGTGAACGCACATTCCAGCCGCCCGCTCGTCGCGATCGAGCACTTTCACAGGGCAATGCGGCTGAGCCCGGTCGACCCCGAGAAGGGCATCGCGCTCTCCGGCATCGGGATGAGCTACCTGATGCTCGAGCGCTACGAAGAAGCGCTGGCATGGGGAGAACGCGCGCTGCACGAGATGCCGAACTACGGCTCCTCGCACCGGGTGGTGATCATGGCGCTGGTCAAACTCAACCGGCTGGACGAGGCGCAGGCGGCGGCGCGGCGGCTGATGGAGGCGTTCCCGACCTACACGCTCACCCTGCAGAGACAGATCAACCCGTGGCGGGACAAGGTGTTCGCCGAGAGTTACGTCGAGGCGCTGGGCATCTCCGGCGTGCCGGAGTGATCGTCGCGGTTGCAAAGATGCCCTTCTCCTGCGCGTCACCTCCGGCCAGGCGACGTCCCTTGATCCCGCGTCGCTTCTGGAAGGATAGTTCTCTGGCCGGCTTGTCCGAGGACTGGGCGCGTAGAGCAGCCGTGAACAGCAGGTCTCTGTTAGGTTCGCGTCGAAACTCCGGTTTCCATCCTGACGAAACCAACCAACGGTCCAGACAAAAGTCGCCGTTGGGTCAGAACTGAACGTCGCGACACGATTTTGGAATGTACTACATCCGATTTGGCGCGTCCGAATAGGAGGCTGCGTCTCGCGCACGGTTCGGTTCGTGCGATCGATCAGCGGTTGCCGATTGAGCAGCATGGAATCGCCGAATTCATGCGTGCGGTATCGGTGCGCGGCGAAGGCTGCGGAGGCGCTGGCGAGCAGAGCATCGACGGCAAAGGCGCGCAGCAGCTCGAAATGGCTTTCGCCCGGCTGGTGGACGCCTGTGAGAATCGCATCGACCACGCGAAGCGGCGTGCCCCGCGAGACGCGGCCCGTCGCAATGCCATTTCCTGCACGCACGCTGCCATCGGGATTGGCGGCCGCCTCAAGCGCGCGCACTACGCTCGTGCCGACCGCGATGATGCGGCTGCCGCGCAGCTTCGCCCGCGCGACCTCAGTCGCGGTGTGCTCGGGGATGCGGTATGGCTCATCGAAGGGAAGGCGCGCGTCGAGCGCGCGATCCCCGGTGGAGGAAATGCCCGTGGCATGCGTGAGTGTCGCGAAGCCGACGTCGTGCCGCCGCCAGCTTTGAAGCGTGCGCCAGTCGAGCGCAAAGCCTGCCGATGGCGCCTCGAACGCGACCGGCCGGGCGGCAATCTTCGTCCAAACATCCCAAAGTGCCAACGGCTCGGGAACATGCGCGTATTGGATCGGCCGGCCGTGCTGCGCCAGTCCTGCAAGCACAGCCGCGCGGTTGCCTAGGAAGCGCAGCTCGAGAAGGCGGGGATGGTCGAGAAGGCGCTCCACAACGGCTTCAAGCGGGCCGAGCCGGAGGCGATTGCCCGGTGACAGTGGAGGCGGAGGCAGCCGGTCTTCGGTGCGTGTGCGGTGATCGCCCGCACCGAAGGCAATCGCCATGAAACGCATTGGATCGGCAAGTGACAGCCAGCCCGCCAGGCGGATCTCGATCGCTTCACCGCTGGGGACATGCGTGCCGTGCAAGCTGGCAGGCAAGGTCGCGGCGTCATTGGCGACGACCAGGTCGCCGGGCTCGAACAGCTTCGCGAGGTCAGCGCGCGGCAGGTCGGTCATCGCCCCGTCCGCCATGACCACCAACAGCCTGGCGGGGCGCCGATCCGGATGGTCGGCGGCAATCATCCACGAGCCCCGGCGCGAAGTGCTGCGCCGGCCGGCAACGCGTCAAGCAGCTTTTCGATGATCTCGGCAGCTGCCAGATCGGGGTGCTTCAAGGTGGCCGGATCGGCGTCAGGAAGCGCCAGCGCGTGCAGCGGGGTGTCCATATCGCCGGGGTCGAGCGCGAGGAACCTTATGCCATCGTCTTTCGCCTCCTCGTCCCAGATCGCCGTCAGATGGGCAAGAGCGGCCTTGCTCGCACCATACGCGCCCCAGCCAGGATAGGCGTTCACCGCCGCGTCGCTGGAGATGTTGATCACCAGCGCGCCACGGCCCTCGCGCGCCGACGTGGCAAGCGCACCGAACAGCGCTTTGGTCAGCCGAAACGCGCCGACGAGATTGACCGCAAGCGCTTTTTCCAGATCCTCGCACTCGGTGTCGGCGAGCAGCGCAAGCGGCACCGGCCCGAGGCTCGAAGCATTGTTGATCAGAACGTCGAGCCCGCCGAGGCTCACGGTAACCTGCAACGCGACCGGGTAGATGTCGTGCTTTTTGCCGAGGTCGCCGACAATGCCGTTTGCGCCCGTCTCGTCGGCGATGCGCTCGACGTTTGCGGCAGTGCGTGCGACGAAGGCGACGCGCGCACCGTGCGCGGCGAGCTGCCGCACAAGCGCCAGCCCGAGGCCGGACGTGCCACCCGTGACCGCTACGCGAAGACCGTGGAAATCCGTATTCGTCAGCATTGCCGATGCTCCTTCCATCCGTGCAAGCCAATGCTACAAGCTCAAGTTAACTTGAGGTCAAGCGTTCATTGCGTGGATCGATGCCGACACGATAGGTCTGGCTCGAGGCGTGATCTTCCCTTCTCCCCTTGTGGGAGAAGGTGGATTGGCGCGCAGCGCCAAGACGGTTGAGGGGTGTTGGACGGAGTGCGGCGGTGCCAAGCTGGAACACCCCTTGTATCTGCACGGAAGGTTTTTTGTGCGATGTAAGCGACTGAGCCTCGAACCAGATGGCCATCCGGTTCGAG